>NZ_JAQZAA010000063.1:0-210257 GCF_028640875.1 Pseudomonas sp. SBT1-2
TGGCTGTTCATCGTCATCGGCACGCCGGCGATCCTGCTGACCTGGCCGGTGCTGCGTTACCTGCCCGACGGCCCGCAACAGGTCAGCTGGATGGACCCGGCCGAAAAGGCCTGGCTCACCGGCGAGCTGAACAAGGACCTGCAGGCATACGGCCAGACCCGCCACGGCAATCCGCTGCATGCCCTCAGGGACAAGCGGGTGTTGCTGCTGGCGCTGTTCTATCTGCCGGTGACCTTGAGCATTTATGGCCTGGGCCTGTGGCTGCCGACGTTGATCAAGCAGTTCGGCGGCAGCGACCTGGCCACCGGCTTCGTGTCTTCGGTGCCGTACCTCTTCGGGATCATCGGCTTGCTGGTGGTGCCGCGCAGTTCCGACCGCCTGAATGATCGCTACGGCCACCTGGCGGTGCTCTATGTGCTGGGGGCGATCGGCCTGTTCCTCAGCGCCTGGCTGTCGGCGCCGCTGCTGCAACTGGCGGCCCTGTGCCTGGTGGCCTTCGCGCTGTTTTCCTGCACCGCGGTGTTCTGGACCTTGCCCGGGCGCTTTTTTGCCGGCGCCAGCGCGGCGGCGGGGATCGCCCTGATCAACTCGGTGGGCAACCTGGGCGGCTACATCGGTCCGTTCGTGATCGGCGCGCTCAAGCAGTACACCGGCAGCCTGGCGTCGGGGCTGTACTTCCTGTCCTGCGTGATGCTGTTCGGCTTGCTGCTGACGGGCGTGGTCTATCGGTTGCTCGAGCGCAGGCACGTGCTGCCGGTCGAGCAGTTCGCCGCCAGTGCCCGCGGCGCCACGCGTACTTAATGGCCTAGAGGAGAAAGTTCATGCGTTTAGTGCAGTTCGAATTGAATAACGGCGAGCGTCGGGTCGGTGTGGTCGAGGACGCCCTGGTTCGTGAAGTGCAGTCGGTGGGCACGGTGCGCGAGCTCGCGCTGGCGGCCATCGAGGCGGGTGTCGGCCTGCGCCAGCAAGTGCAAAGCCTCGGCCTGGGCATCAGCCACGACTACGCCGAGCTGCTGGCAAGCCTGAGGATCCTGCCGCCGCTGGATCACCCGGACCCGGCGCACATGCTGGTCAGCGGCACCGGGCTGACCCACCTGGGCAGTGCTGCGGCGCGTGACAAGATGCACCAGCAGGGCGCTGACGACACGGCGCTGACCGACACCATGCGCATCTTCAAGTGGGGCGTGGAGGGCGGTAAGCCCGCTGCCGGTCAGGCCGGCGTGCAACCGGAATGGTTCTACAAGGGCGACGGCAGCATCGTCGTGCGCCCGGGCCAGGCCTTCCGCCTGCCGGCCTTTGCCGAAGACGCCGGCGAAGAGCCGGAAATCGGTGGCCTGTATGTCATCGGCCATGACGGCAAGCCTTATCGCCTGGGGTTCGCGGTGGGCAACGAGTTCTCCGATCACGTGATGGAGCGTAAGAACTATCTCTACCTGGCCCATTCCAAATTGCGCAGTTGCAGCTATGGTCCTGAACTCAGGGTCGGCGAGCTGCCCCAGCACCTGGCGGGCACCAGCCGCATTCTGCGCAATGGCCAGGTGCTGTGGCAGAACGAGTTCCTCAGCGGCGAAGCCAATATGTGCCACAGCCTGGAGAACCTCGAGTACCACCATTTCAAATACCGCCAGTTCCTGCGGCCGGGGGATGTGCACATCCACTTCTTCGGCACCGCGACCCTGTCGTTCGCGGACGGTATCCGCACGCAGCCGGGGGACGTATTCGAAATCAGCCAGGCGGAGTTCGGTGCGCCATTGATCAACGGTATTGCCGGCGCCGACGCGGTGCTGGCGCCCGGTTGCGTAGGTGCCCTTTAAGCAGGCGCTCTTCCAGAAGACAAGCAGGTTCGAGGAGACAGGCATGACCCAGGTTTTTGGCCACAACTACATCGGCGGCCAGCGCAGCGCCGCCGGCACCGTCATTCTTCACAGCATCGATGCCAGCACCGGCGAAGCCTTGCCCCAGGCGTTCTACCAGGCCACGGCGCAGGAAGTCGAGGCCGCCGCCAAGGCTGCCGCGGCGGCCTACCCGGCCTACCGCGCCCTGAGTGCGCAGCGGCGCGCGCAATTCCTGGAGGCGGTGGCGGATGAGCTGGATGCGCTGGACGATGAGTTCATCGCCCTGGTCTGCCGGGAAACCGCGTTGCCTACCGCGCGGATCCAGGGCGAGCGCAAGCGCACCAGTGGCCAGATGCGGCTGTTCGCCGAGGTGCTGCGGCGCGGCGACTTCTACGGCGCGCGTATCGACCGGGCGCTGCCCGAGCGCCAGCCGCTGCCGCGTCCGGATCTGCGCCAGTACCGCATCGGCCTGGGGCCGGTGGCGGTGTTTGGCGCGAGCAACTTTCCCCTGGCGTTTTCCACGGCGGGCGGCGACACCGCGGCAGCGCTGGCAGCCGGTTGCCCCGTGGTGTTCAAGGCCCACAGCGGGCACATGGCGACCGCCGAGCGGGTCGCCGATGCGATCATCCGGGCGGCCGAGGCCAGCGGGATGCCCGCCGGCGTGTTCAACATGATCTTTGGCGCCGGCGTCGGCGAAGCGCTGGTCAAGCATCCGGCGATCCAGGCGGTCGGTTTCACCGGCTCGCTCAAGGGCGGGCGAGCGCTGTGCGACATGGCGGCGGCGCGCCCGCAACCGATCCCGGTGTTTGCCGAGATGTCGAGCATCAACCCGGTGATCGTGTTACCCCAGGCGCTGCAAGCGCGGGCGGAAACGGTCGCCCGCGACCTGACCGCCTCGGTGGTGCAGGGCTGCGGCCAGTTCTGCACCAACCCGGGCCTGGTGATCGGCATCCGCTCGCCGCAGTTCGCGGCTTTCACCGAGCAGGTTGTCCGGCTGATCGGCGATCAACCGGCGCAGACCATGCTCAACGCCGGCACCTTGAGCAGCTACGGCAAGGGGCTGCAAAAGCTTCTGGCGCATCCGGGCATCGAGCACCTGGCCGGCGATCCGCAAGCCGGCAACCAGGCGCGGCCACAGCTGTTCAAGGCGCAGGCCAGCCTGCTGGTCGATGGCGATGAAGTGCTGCAGGAAGAAGTGTTCGGCCCGACCACCGTGTTCGTCGAAGTGGCCGACCAGGCGCAGCTCGTCGCCGCCTTGAACGGTCTGCGCGGGCAACTGACGGCGACCCTTATTGGCGAGCCCGCGGACTTCGCGCAGTTCGGCGAGTTGACCGCATTGCTGGAGCAGAAGGTCGGCCGCATCCTGATCAACGGTTACCCGACCGGTGTCGAGGTCTGTGATGCGATGGTGCACGGCGGGCCTTTCCCGGCCACCTCCGATGCCCGTGGCACGTCGGTGGGGACCCTGGCCATCGAGCGTTTCCTGCGTCCGGTGTGCTTCCAGAATTACCCCGACAACCTGCTGCCGGATGCCTTGAAGAACGCCAACCCCCTGCGTATCCAGCGCCTGGTGGATGGACGGCCATCGCGCGACGGGCTGTAACGCGCCTCGGCCAATGTCTGCCTGAAAACAACAATGCAGGAGGTTTCATGTCGTGGACCGCGCTGACCGCACACCGTGCGCAGCTTGGCGAAGGCCCGTTCTGGGATGCGCCGGATCAGGCCCTGTATTGGGTCGACATTGCCGGCCGGCAGGCATTGCGCCTGTGTGGCGAACGGCTGCAGGCCTGGCAACTGCCGGAACCGGTGTCGGCCTTCATCCCCTGTGAGCGCGGCGATGCGCTGGTGACCTTGAGCAGTGGCGTGTACCGCCTCGACCTGGGCTCCGCGCCCGCGGCGCCGCGCCTGAGCCTGCTGTGCGTGGCCGATCCGCAACCGGGCAACCGGGCCAACGAGGCCCGTTGCGACGCCCAGGGCCGGCTCTGGCTGGGCACCATGCAGAACAACATCGGCGAGCAGGGCGAAGACCTTCCCGTGCGGCGGCGCTCCGGTGGCCTGTTCCGCATCGATACCCAGGCGCGTGTCACGCCGCTGCTCCAGGGCCTGGGGATTCCCAATACCTTGCTGTGGAGCGAGGACGCCAGCCGCCTGTATTTTGCCGACAGCCTGGACGGCACGCTGTACCAGTACCCGATCGCCAGCGATGGCCGGCTCGAACCCGCGCGCAGCTGGTTCGGGCCACATCCGCGCGGTGTCCCGGACGGTTCGGCGATGGACGCCCAGGGCTATATCTGGAATGCCCGCTGGGACGGCGGCTGCCTGCTCAGGCTGGCGCCCGACGGCGAGGTCGACCGGGTGCTCGAACTGCCGGTCAGCCGCCCCACCAGTTGCGTGTTCGGCGGCGCGGACCTCAAGACCCTGTACATCACCAGCGCGGCCAGCCCGCTCGATCATCCTCTGGACGGCGCGGTGCTGGCCGTCCGGGTCGATACCCCAGGGAAGCTCTGTCATCGATTTGCCGGTTGAGGTTTCAGGCCGAACCTGTGTGCAACGAAGCTGTGTGCAACGAACTCTGAAAACAACAACAAGGAGTCACCTTATGAATCGTCGTCGTGGGATCCGTTACCTGTGTTGTGCCGCCCTGGCCATGTCGGCCGCCAGCCTGAGCTGCCTGTTGCTCGCCGCCGAGCCGGTGAAGATCGGTTTCCTGGTCAAGCAGGCGGAGGAACCCTGGTTCCAGACCGAATGGGCCTTTGCCGAAAAGGCCGGTAAGGACAAGGGCTTCACCGTGATCAAGATCGCCGTGCCGGACGGCGAGAAAACCCTGTCGGCGATCGACAGCCTCGCCGCCAACGGCGCCAAGGGTTTCGTGATCTGCCCGCCGGACGTGTCCCTGGGCCCGGCGATCATGGCCAAGGCCAAGCTCAACGACTTGAAAGTGATTGCCGTCGACGACCGTTTTGTCGATGCCAAGGGCCAGTTCATGGAAGACGTGCCCTACCTGGGCATGGCCGCGTTCGAGGTGGGGCAGAAGCAGGGCGCCGCCATGGCCGGCGAAGCGAAGAAGCGCGGTTGGGACTGGAAGGACACCTACGCGGTGATCACCACCTACAACGAACTCGACACCGGTAAGAGGCGCACCGACGGCTCGGTCAAGTCCCTGGAGGAAGCCGGCCTGCCCAAAGACCACATCCTCTTCGCCCCGCTCAAGACCCTCGACGTGCCGGGCAGCATGGACGCCACCAACTCGGCGCTGGTCAAGCTGCCCAGCGGGGCGAAGAACCTGATCATCGGCGGGATGAACGACAACAGCGTGCTGGGCGGCGTGCGCGCCACCGAAAGCGCCGGGTTCGCCGCGGCCAATGTGATCGGCATCGGCATCAACGGCACGGACGCCATCGGCGAGCTGAAGAAACCCGACAGCGGCTTCTTCGGCTCGATGCTGCCCAGCCCGCACATGGAGGGTTACAACACCGCGAGCATGATGTTCGAGTGGGTCACCACCGGCAAGGAGCCGCCCAAGTACACCGCGATGGATGACGTGACGCTGATCACCCGGGACAACTTCAAGCAAGAACTGGAAAAGATCGGCCTGTGGAACTGAGGGCCGGTGGTTTTCCCCGGCGGCCCTTTCGACCGGGCCGCCTGACTTGATGAGGTGGTTATGCACGCGCAACTGAATAAACGACAACACAGCGCCGGCGCCAGTTTGTGTTTCAACGGCATCGGCAAGACCTTCCCCGGGGTCAAGGCGCTGGACGGCATCAGCTTCACCGCCCACCCGGGGCAGGTGCACGCCTTGATGGGCGAGAACGGCGCAGGCAAGTCGACCTTGCTGAAGATTCTCGGCGGCGCCTACACGCCCAGCAGCGGCAGCGTGCAGATCGGCGAGCAGAGCATGGCGTTCAAGTGCGCGGCCGACAGCATTGCCTGCGGGGTGGCAGTGATCCACCAGGAGTTGCACTTGGTGCCCGCCATGAGCGTGGCTGAGAACCTGTTCCTCGGCCATCTGCCGGCCCGTTTCGGGGTGATCGACCGTCGTGCGCTGCGCCAGCATGCGCTGGAATGCCTCAAGGGGCTGGCCGATGAAATCGATCCCGACGAGAAGCTCGGCCGCCTGTCCCTGGGCCAGCGCCAGCTGGTGGAAATCGCCAAGGCGTTGTCCCGTGGCGCCCATGTGATTGCCTTCGACGAGCCCACCAGCAGCCTCTCGGCCCGGGAAATCGAGCGCTTGATGGCGATCATCGGGCGCCTGCGGGACGAGGGCAAAGTGGTGCTGTACGTGTCCCATCGCATGGAGGAGGTGTTCCGTATATGCGATGCGGTGACGGTGTTCAAGGACGGTCGCTACGTGCGCACCTTCGAGGACATGAGCGCACTGACCCACGACCAGTTGGTCACCTGCATGGTCGGTCGCGACATCCAGGACATCTACGATTACCGCCCCCGGCCCCGCGGCGCGGTGGCGCTCAAGGTCGATGGCCTGCTGGGGCCGGGCCTGCGTGCTCCGCTGAGTTTCCAGGTGCACCAGGGCGAGGTGCTCGGCCTGTTCGGCCTGGTCGGCGCGGGGCGTACCGAACTGCTGCGCCTGCTGGGTGGCCTCGAACGGGCAAGTGCCGGAAGCCTGGCGCTGTGTGGCGAGGCACTGCACCTGCGCTCGCCGCGCGATGCCATCGCCGCCGGGGTGCTGCTGTGTCCCGAGGACCGCAAGAAGGAGGGCATCATTCCGCTTTCCAGCGTCGCCGAGAACATCAATATCAGCGCACGCGGCGCCCATTCGAGCTTTGGCTGGCTGTTGCGCGGCGGCTGGGAGAAGGGCAACGCCGACAAGCAGATCAAGGCGTTGAAGGTAAAGACGCCCAACGCGGCGCAGAAAATCGTCTACCTGTCCGGCGGCAATCAGCAGAAGGCCATCCTCGGCCGCTGGCTGTCGATGCCGATGAAAGTCCTGCTGCTCGACGAACCCACGCGCGGCATCGATATCGGCGCCAAGGCCGAGATCTACCAGATCATCCATGACCTGGCGGCCAGCGGCATCGCGGTGATCGTGGTGTCCAGCGACCTGATGGAAGTGATGGGCATCTCCGACCGCATCCTGGTGCTGTGCGAAGGCGCGCTGCGTGGCGAAAAGAGCCGCGAACAGGCCAATGAATCCAACCTGCTGCAACTGGCTTTGCCGCGCCAACGCGCCGACGGCCCGGAGAACTGAAGAGGTGAACATGACAATTCAAGACAACGCGTTGCCGACGGCGCGCAAACCCCTGGACCTGCGTGGCCTGCTCGATAACTGGGCGATGCTGTTGGCGGCGGTGGGGATCTTCGTGCTCTGCACCTTGCTCATCGACAACTTCCTCTCGCCGCTGAACATGCGCGGCCTGGGCCTGGCCATTTCCACCACCGGCATCGCCGCCTGCACCATGCTCTATTGCCTGGCGTCCGGGCATTTCGACCTGTCGGTCGGTTCGGTGATCGCCTGTGCCGGGGTCGTCGCGGCCGTGGTGATGCGCGACACCGACAGTGTGTTGCTCGGGGTCGGCGCCGCGCTGCTGATGGGGCTGCTGGTCGGGCTGATCAACGGCATCGTGATTGCCAAGCTGCGGGTCAATGCGCTGATCACCACGTTGGCGACCATGCAGATCGTCCGTGGCCTGGCCTATATCTTCGCCAACGGCAAGGCGGTCGGCGTATCCCAGGAGTCGTTCTTCATCTTCGGCAATGGCCAGTTGTTCGGTGTGCCGGTGCCGATCCTGATCACCATCGGCTGCTTCCTGTTTTTCGGCTGGCTGCTCAACTACACCACCTACGGGCGCAACACCATGGCCATCGGCGGCAACCAGGAAGCGGCGCTGCTGGCCGGGGTCAACGTCGACCGGACCAAGATCGTCATCTTCGCCGTGCACGGGGTGATCGGCGCGCTGGCCGGGGTGATCCTGGCATCGCGCATGACCTCCGGCCAGCCGATGATCGGCCAGGGGTTCGAGCTGACGGTGATTTCCGCCTGTGTGCTGGGCGGGGTGTCGTTGAGCGGCGGGATCGGCATGATCCGCCATGTGATCGCCGGGGTGCTGATTCTGGCGATCATCGAAAACGCGATGAACCTGAAAAACATCGACACCTTCTACCAGTACGTGATCCGCGGTTCGATCCTGCTGCTGGCGGTGGTCATCGACCGCATGAAACAACGCTGATCCAGGGAGGCTTTATCAGGGGCATGCCGACGTCGCCGGACCACTGCCTTGCCGGGTCGGCAGGGCAGTGGTGGCTACCGCGCTTCAGTCGGCGGAGAACTTCAGGACGGTGTCCTGGCTGTAGACCTGGCCGGGGTTCAGCCGGGTGCTGGGGAAGTCCGGCTGGTTGGGCGAGTCGGGGAAGTGCTGGGTCTCCAGGGTGAACGCGCCCCAGTGGCTGTAGGTCTTGCCGGCCTTGCCCTTGAGCGTGCCGTCGAGGAAGTTGCTGGTGTAGAACTGCACCCCGGGTTCGCTGGTGTAGAGCTGCAAGCGACGACCGGATTGCGGGTCGCGCACCTCGGCGGCGAGCTGGCCGACGTCGCCCTTGGCGTCGAGCACCCAGTTGAAATCGAAGCCACCCTGTTTCGGCTCGGCGAACTTGAGCTGCGGATGATCGTCCTTGATGTGCTGGCCGATGGCGGTCGGTTGCCGGAAGTCCAGCGGCGTGCCGGCGACCGGGGCCAGTTCGCCGGTCGGAATCAGCTTGGCGTTGACGGGCGTGTAGTGGCTGGCGTGCAAGGTGGCGAGCTGGGCGAGCACATCGCCGTTACCGGCGCCGGCGAGGTTGAAGTAACTGTGGTTGGTGAGGTTCAGCACCGTGGGTTTGTCGGTGGAGGCGCTGTACTCGATGCGCAGCTCGTTGTTGTCGTTGAGGCTGTAGGTGACCTCGACCTGCAGGTTGCCGGGAAAGCCCATTTCGCCGTCTTTGGACAGGTAGCTCAAGGTCACCCCGACAGCGTCCTTGCGCTTGATCGGCCGGGCCTTCCAGACGCGCTTGTCGAAGCCCTGGGCGCCGCCATGCAGCGAATTCGGGCCGTCGTTGAGGGGCACCTGGTAACGCTGGCCGTCCAGCTCGAACGCCCCGCCGGCCAGGCGATTGCCGTAGCGGCCGATGGTGGCGCCGAAGAACGCGGTGCCGCGCTGATAGCCCTGGACGTCGTCGAAGCCCAGGACCACGTCGTCGAAGGCGCCGTTCTTATCCGGCACCTTCAACGATTGCAGGACCGCGCCATAGGTGATGACCGTGGCTTGCAGGCCATGGCTGTTGCGCAACACATATTGCTCGACAGCGCTACCGTCGAGGGTCGTGCCAAAGGCTTTGTGTTCGCTGGACAGGCCCGCGGCCTGGGCGCCGAGGCTGGCAAGCAGCAGCGACAGGCCGAGGCCGGAAAGCCGGTAGGGGGAGTGCGGCATGGTTGAACTTCCTTTTGTTGTTCTGAATGGAATAGTTCTACTAATTTGCATTTTTTCATTGTTGCTCCCACAAATTTATCGCTTTGATTGGCTTTTTTACAATATAAAATAAGACTAATTGGTCGACGCAGCAGAGATACCTGAATGCTTCGCTGGCCCGAACCGAAATGATCACTGCGCAGGAACCGTCATATGAACAATGAGAAAGGGGCTGGCATGCAGGCTGTGTACGCGGATCTCAACGGCAAGACCGTATTGATTTCCGGTGGCGCCTCGGGAATTGGCGAAGCCCTGGTTTGCGCCTTTGCCCAGCAAGGCGCCAGGGTCGCATTCGTGGACATGGCGCAAAGCCAGGGCGAGGCGTTGGCAGCCCGGTTATCGGCGCAGGGCCATTGCGTGGCGTTCGCGCCCTGCGACGTCACCGACGAGGCCGCTTACCAGGCCGCGATCGAGCGTTTTGCGCAGACGCTGGGGCCTGTCACGGTGCTGGTGAACAATGCCGCCAATGATGTGCGGCACAGCCTGGAGGAAGTCGACTCTTCGAAATTCGACAAGCTGATCTCGGTCAATCTCAAGCACGCCTTTTTCGCCAGCCAGGCGGTGGTGCCGATGATGAAGGCCGCCGGCGCCGGCAGCGTGATCAACCTGGGTTCCATCGGCTGGATGATGGCCTCCAGCGGGTACCCGGTCTACGCCGCCAGCAAGGCGGCCACCCACGGTCTGACCCGGGCCCTGGCGCGGGAATTGGGGCCCTGGCGGATCCGGGTCAACACCCTGGTGCCCGGCTGGGTGATGACCGAGAAACAGCTGGCGTTGTGGGTGGATGATGCCGCCCGCGAGCTGATCAGCCGCAGCCAATGCCTGCCGGGCAGCGTGGAGCCCGGGCATATCGCGCAGATGGCGCTGTTCCTGGCGTCCGATGCGTCCGCCATGTGCTCGGCGCAAAACTTCATCGTCGATGGCGGCTGGGTATAGCACCCGGCGAACGACGCCGTGGCCTTGCCAGAATGGTGGCGCGGCGTCGGCGAGCGGGTGCTCAAGTTCATCGGCCTTCGATACGCAGCGGCAGGCTGTCGATCACCTGCGACAGCGCTTGCTCCAGTTCCGCCTCTTCTTTTTTTACCAGTTCCGGGCTTCTTCGGCGTTGCCGGTATTCGCTGGGGCTGGCGCCCGCGAACTGCTTGAAGGCGCGGGCAAAGTAGGACGGGTCCTTGAAGCCGACTTCATAACCGATGCTGGTGATGGGCATCTGGCTGTTGTCGAGCAGATTCTTGGCGCAATCCATGCGCTTGCTCAGGATGTAGTCCATGAACCCCAGGCCATGGACCTCCTTGAACAGCCGGCTGAAGCGAAACGTGGTCATGCCACAACGTTTGGCCAGCTCTTTCTGGTCGATGCTTTCACGAAAATTCTGCTCGATGTACAGCAGCACATCGCTGAGTGCCTGATGTTTCTGGTGCTCTACGGTCAGCCGGATGCTGTCCGGCAGGGACGGGCCGTGTTCGATCTGCAGCGTCTTGTTGCCGGGGCCGCCGTTGTGGCGCAGTTCGTAGAGCTGCTTCAGCGCATGCAGGAAGCGCCGGATCTCGGCACTCGAGAGCGGGAGCACCATGTATTCCCAGACCCGCGAACGCATGGCCCAGACCGCAAGTTCTTCGGAGTGCTGCACCGTGAACATGGCGATGGGAATGGAGGGAATCTTGTGTTTGATCTCCAGCAGCAGATTGAGCCCCGGCATGTCCGGGCGGTCATAGTGCATGCAGATCATGTCCGGTACGGGATGAGTGTCCTTTTCGGGCAGAGACGCGTCTTTCGACACCCGGCAATCGCAGGCTGGGCGAAACAGCGCGATCAGTTCTTCAGACGATCGGTCGCGCGTGAGGTCGAACCATAACAGAGAGGGTTTCTGGGCCGACTCAGGTTTCATTTCCTTATTCCTTCCTGGTGTCTCGCTGTCACTTCCTGGGGTGTCAGTATCGCCATTGTGCTTTGCGGGCAAAGGATCAAGTTCTGATAGCGCTTCATAAATTTTCTTGATTACCTTCTATGTCTGACAGCGAGATAAGAGTCACAGGCAGCTCCTTGCTGTTGCGATCGCCTTTTCTTGCAGCACTGGGCACAGCTGAATCAATTTAGTGTTATATGAGAACAGTTCCTTTTATGAAAAAATCCATCTGCCAGGTTTAGTTTCACTGGAGTTTCTTTGCTGTCTTGCCAAGTGGCGCAAAAAAGTCCTAGAAACCGGCAATAAACTCCTAACTCTTTGTGTTAGCCCCTGACTAGGATTCAGTCAGGCGGCACAAATACTGATCGCCTTAAAGCAACTTTTCTTATATGAGGTGAACAAGATGAAACTGCAAACAATCAAAACCTCGGTTCTGGCCTTCATCAAGGATGAAGATGGTTTGACCATCGTCGAGTATGCCGTGGCCGGTGGCCTGATTACGCTGGGCGCCGTTGCCGCGTTCGTGACCCTGGGCGGCAACGTGGCCACCGCCATTACCAGCCTGGGTTGCGCTGTTCAGGGCCAGGTGTGCTAACGACAGCCGTTGTGCCGAATCCTCGGTCCTGGGCTGGAGTTGCTTGTTGCTCGTACGCAGCCAGACTTCTCGGGTCTGGCTGCGATGAGCGGTTTCCCTCGGGCTGAGGCCGTACCTGTGGTCCATGTGTGTTTTCCCACCTTTTCTGTCTACTCTCGCCTGGACAGATGGAGCCTCCGCAATCGGTATGTGCAGTCAGCGCACAGTACATGATGGATGGCTCCAGTCTTGGTCTCGAACGAGATCAAGTCGCGAGTGATCCTTTGGCCGAGCACGGCTCCATCGCTCTGCAGCGGCCTGCAAATTCTCTTTGCAGCTTCTGGAGTATCGTCGCTGTATTGCTCGCGTGAAGATCAAATCCTGATATGAAAACCCTGGGTTACTTCGTTTCGCACTATGGTTTTTTTGCAACGAACATGGCCGGGGCTTTTGTCTTTGTCGGCTGTGGCTTCGACCGCTCTCGCGTCGAGGGTGAGATTGTTTCAAGGCGGCTCTTCAATTATTCCTTCCTTAGATAAGCCACCTGTTCCTTGGGGATGTGCTGTTCCTGGTGTTTTTTTGCATCTTTCAACAACAGCAATAAAGTCCTAACGATCAGCAAAAAACTCCTAACCCTTCCAATGTTCCCCTGACTAATGTTCAACCAGGCAGTACGAGAGTGCTGCTCTTACATAAAAACACTTGAGTGAGGTGGGAAAATGAATCTGCAATCGATCAAGACTTTGGTTATCAAGTTCGCCAAAGACGAAGACGGCCTGACCATTGTGGAATATGCCGTGGCCGGTGGCCTGATCACTTTGGGCGCTGTTGCCGCATTTATCACTTTGGGCGGCAACGTGGCCACTGCCATCACCAGCCTGGGATGCGCAGTCCAGGGTCAAGTCTGCTAACACCAATTTCCACCGAGGGCTGCAGTCATGGGCAAAGAGCAATTGTTCGTTGTTGCATTGATGCTGGGACTGCTGGGGATTGCGGTGGTGAGCGATCTTCGTCGCCACCGTATTCCCAACCTCTTGGTGCTGTTGGGGCTGGGACTGGGGATGGCCGGCCAGGTCTATTCCTCAGGCGTCATCGGGTTTGGTTATGGACTGCTGGGCATGTCGATCGGTTTTGTCGTTTTTCTTCCCCTGTACGCCTTTGGCGGGATGGCAGCCGGCGACGTCAAGCTCATGGCCATGGTTGGCACCTTTCTCACTCCGCAGCACGCCCTCTGGGCTGCGTTTTTCAGCCTGATCGCCGGCGGCGCGTGCGGGGTACTGATTGTGTTGGTACGTGGTCAGGTTCAACAGACCATGGGGCGCTACTGGCAGATGGTGAGAGCCAAGGCCTATTTTCCGCCGGCGGATGATGAAGTGGCCGGCAAACCCTTTCCCTATTCGGTTGCGATCCTGCTCGGCACATTGGCCAGCTTTCTCTGGTTGCCCCTTGGCCAGTAGCTCAGGAGAACATTATGTACGCCATCAGTAACAGCCGTCCGACCGGCAATGACCGGGAAGCAGTGCAGCGACTGGCTCCACAGCCACGCACGATCCTCGAGACCGGGCTGGCGGACAATTTCCTCGGAGACCTGGTCTGCAAGCATCTGCACGATGCGGGCGTACTGGACATGCCCCGACTGGTAGAGCGCCTGGCGCTGACGGGGGCGGTGGTTGAAGAGGTCCTGACCTTCCTGCGCCAGGATCATCGGGTCGAGATCCTTGGCCAGGCCGGTGGCCAGGGCTTGCGCTACGGGCTGACCGAGCGTGGCCGCAATGCTGCCCGCGATGCCTTGTCGCGCAGTGGCTATATCGGCGCGGCGCCCTTTCCGGTGAGCGCCTACCGCTCGCTGCTCAAGGTACAGACCATTCACCATGGCCGTATCAGCGCCCGGGACATGCAGGCGTCCTTCGGCTCCATGGTGCTGGCGCAGAACATGCTCGATCAGTTGGGCGTGGCCCTGAATTCCGGGCGCGCCATCATGATTTACGGGCCGGCGGGGACGGGCAAGACCTATGTCAGCAGCCGGTTGATCCGGCTGTTTTCCGAGTCCGTCTGGGTGCCCCATGCAATTGCGATCAACGACGCGGTGATCGAGATCTACGACCCCCAGGTACACCGACGCCTGGATGTCGGCGATCCGCAGAACAGCTTGATGCTCAACGAAGGGATCGACCGCCGGCTCCTGTGCTGCGAACGGCCGATCATCATCACTGGCGGCGAGCTGACCATGGAACAGCTGGATATCCGCTACGACCCCTTCACTCGCCAGTACCAGGCGCCGTTGCAGCTCAAGGCCAGCAATGGCCTGTTCGTCATCGACGACATGGGGCGCCAGCGCATGGCGCCCGCGGAATTGCTCAACCGCTGGATCGTGCCGATGGAGGAGAAGCGCGACTTCCTCAACCTCGGCGGCGGCCGGCACTGCGAGTTGCCGTTCGACCTGATCCTGGTGTTTTCCACCAACCTGAACCCGTTGGAACTGGCCGACGAGGCGTTCCTGCGGCGCATTGGCTACAAGCTGCAGTTCGGCTACCTCAAGCCCGAGGAGTACGAACGTATCTGGATTCAAGAGACAGAGCGCCTGAACATCCAATACGACCCGCTGCTGTTGCGCTACGTCCTGGATGAGCTCTATGGCGCTGAAAACATGCCGCTGGTGCCTTGCCACCCACGGGATCTCTTGAGCATGGCGCTCGATCGCCAGCGTTATGTGGGCGCCAGCGGACCACTGTCAACCCTGGAACTGGAATGGGCCTGGCACAGCTACTTCGTCCAGCTCGATTTTCTTTGAGTAAGGAGATTTCGACATGAGTTCTCGTACTTTCACTCTGGTGGCCTTGTCCGTGGTCCTGGGCCTGGGCGCCGCATGGATGGCCAACACCTGGCTCAATGCAAGGCTCAATGCCACCCCCGACGACAATCAGCAGAACGTGGTGGTGGCGACCGTGGAAATCGCTTTCGGGCAAATGGTCGAGCCACAGCAGGTCGCGCTGGTCCGCATGCCCAAGGAGACCGTGCCCGAAGATGCTTTCGACGCGACCGAGAAGGTCGTGGGCAAGATCGCCACCTTTTCCATGCTGCGCGGCGACATCCTGCGTGGTGCGCGCCTGGCCGAACACCTGGGCGGCAGCACCCTGGCGTCGCTGATCGAGCCCACCAAGCGTGCGATCTCGGTCCGGGTGGACGACGTGGTCGGCGTGGGTGGGTTCCTGTTGCCGGGTAACCGGGTCGATGTGCTGGCTACCCGGCAGACCGGCAATACCGGCGACGCCGAATCCAAGACCATCCTGGAAGACCTGCGGGTGCTGGCGGTGGACCAGACGGCCAGTACCGACAAGACCCAACCGGTGGTCGTGCGCGCCGTGACCCTGGAAATGACCCCCCAGCAGGCCGAGGAACTGGTCAAGGGGATGGCGGCCGGCAAGCTGCAACTGGCCCTGCGCAACCCGCTGGACAACCAGAAGCAACCGGCGATGGTCGAGCCGGTCGCGATGATCCAGGAAGTGCCTGCCCCTCCCGTGGTGCGGCCGATTGTCCGGCGTCGTGCCAGCGGCGATAGCGGGATCACGGTGATCCGCGGGATCGAGGTCAACGTTGTGAAGTCCCAGCTGTAAATGATCGGGTACGACATAGACGAACAATGAGGGCTTGATGATGAGTGCGCGTATCCAACAGCCATTGAGTGCATTTCCTCGGCAGCAGCGCGGCGCAATGCTTGTACTGGTAGTGATTGCCCTGGCCGCGATGCTGCTAATGGGGGCCCTGGCGCTGGATGGCGGCCATATGCTGGTGAACAAGTCCCGCCTGCAGAATGCGGTGGATGCGGCGGCGCTGAGCGGTGCCAAGACGCTCAGCACGGTCATGGGCACGACAGGGGCCGCGAGCCTGACGCAGACCGCTGCGCTCAATACCCTGACCCTGAATGCCAGTGCCAGCGGCAACCAGGAACTGGCTGCCGCCATCGACAACAATGTCGGCGGTTTTGCCACGGTGGAATTGGCGTCCACTGTCTATGGACCTTTCTCTTTCCCCGGGCCGGCCAATGCGAGCTATGTGCGGGTGACGGTCACCAACTATTCCCTGGCCGGATTCTTCTGGGGCGTCTTTCAGACCCTGGGCAATGGCGTCGGTAACAAGTTCGTGAGCGCGGTCGCTACCGCCGGGCCAAGCCCCGCCAGCCCTTGCGACCTCACGCCACTGATGGTGTGCGGCGATCCAACGAAAAACAACCCGTCCACCGGGATGTTCTGGGGGTTCCAGTTCGGCGATCCGCAGGTGTTGAAAACCGCCGCAGGCAACAGCTCGCCGATTGGCCCCGGCAACTTCCAGCTGCTCGATTTCGGCTCGGGCGGCAGCACGGTCAGGCAGGGGCTGGCAGGCGGTATCAGCCAGTGCAACAGCGTCGGTTCGAATGTCCAGACCAAGCCGGGGAACACCGTCGGGCCTGCCTCGCAGGGCCTCAATACGCGCTTCAACGAGTATTCCGGCGGTCTCAAGGCGGCGGACTATCCACCGGACATGGTGATCACGGTCAACCAGAAGTCGTTCACTTACGACGATGCGCTCAAGCAGATCCAGTACAACAATCAGGCGGTTACCTCGAGCAGCGGCAATTTGTCCGCGGCCGGCAGCGCCTTGTACGACTACCACGACTGGGTCCAGGACTCCGCCAGCTGCGTTGCCGGTAGCGGCGGTGGCTGCCAGAACGGCGGGGCGTTCGAACGGCGGATCATCAAGATCGTGATCGGTGACTGTTCGGGCAAGAACGACGGGGCGTCGTCGATACCGGTGCTGGGTTTCGGTTGCTACTTCGTCCTGCAGCCTGCATCGCAACAGGGCAATGAGTCGCAGATATTCGGTCAGTTCCAGAGTGTGTGCGAAGGCGACAACGTGCCTGGTCCCAACCCGGCCAATACCACCGGGCCGCAGATCATCCAGCTGTACAAGACCTATATCGACAACAGCCAGACGCCAAGTACCGACTCTTAGGAGGCTTTATGGGACGCACAGGATTCAGGTCGCCGCGCAACCAGGGCGGGTTGGCGATGGTGGAGCTGGTGTTGACGCTGCCGCTGCTGTTGTTGCTGATGCTGACCTTCGCCGAGTTCGGCCGCATGTTGTTCCAGTACAACAGCCTGATGCAGGCCAGTCGCGACGCCGGGCGTTATGTCGCTGACAAGGCGTGGAACGCCACCCTCGGCAAGCTCGACCTGAGCGGCACGCTGCAGGCCCAGGCCAAGAACGTCGCTGTCTATGGCGTGCCCGCCAACCCCAATGGCTACCCGGCGGTGGTGTCGGGGCTGACGCCGGCGAATGTCACGGTCACCGCGGTGGGGGCCGAGCATGTCCAGGTCAGCATTACCTACACCTATGTGCCGGTGATCGGCAGTGCCTTGCCCGTCTTGTATGGCAGCAACGTGCCGCTGGGCCTGGCCTTGACTTCCACTGTCGTCATGAGGGCCTTGTGATGAACGTCAAAGGTATGCGGGGGCTGTACACCGTCGAGTTCGCGATCACCAGCCTGGTGCTGTTCACCGTGTTGTTCGGTGTGCTGGAAATGGGCCGGCTGTACTTCACGGTCAATGCCCTGAATGAAACCGTGCGTCGCGGCGCCCGCCTGGCGGCGGTGTGCGATATCGCCGATCCGGTGATTCTGCGTCGGGCGATGTTCAACGCTTCCACCGACAGCGGTCCGAGCAGCCTGCTCAATAACCTGACGTCCGCCAACCTGAACCTGGTTTATCTGGACGCCAATGGCGCGGTAGTCGCCAACCCCAACGATCTGAGCGGCAGCAACGGCTTTGTCGCCATTCGGTATGTCCAGCTACAGGTATCCAATTTCAGTTTCAATCTGCTGATTCCTGGGTTCAACGGGGTGTTTGTTCTACCGGTATTCAGGTCGACCGTGCCACGTGAAAGCCTCGGTCGGCAGCCCCAGGCAGCAGTCACACCGGAGATCACACCATGTTGAGTACCCGAGAAGCGCCCGTCGTCGCTGCTGCTACTGAAAAGCAAGGCAAACGCCTGCTGATCAGTGGGCGCGACGCGACGACCTTGAATCATCTGAAAGCGTTGAGCCAGGGGCTGCCGAATCTGCAGGTCAGCACTCGCCTGGTGAGCAACGGGCATACCGATCCGCTGTATGGGCTGGAGCAGATGCCCGACTTCCTGCTGTTGCGCGTCAGCCATCTGTGGCGTGAAGAACTGGCGGCCTTGTTGCAGCATCCGCTCAAGGAACGGCCACCGCTCCTGGTCTGCGGTCCGCTGGATGAGCGCGAGGGCATGCGCCTGGCAATGCAGGCCGGCGCCCGGGACTTTCTCCCCGAGCCAGTCGCGGCAGAAGAGTTGCAGGCGGCCATCGGCCGTATGCTCATGGAGGCCAATGCGGAGCTGGGGATCGGTGGCAAGGTGATTGCGGTGATGAATGCCAAGGGCGGTTCGGGAGCCTCGATGCTCGCTTGCAACCTGGCGCATCAGCTTGCCACCCGCGGTGGCAGGACCCTGCTGCTGGACCTGGACCTGCAGTTCGGCAGCGTGGCGCATTGCCTGGATGTGGTGCCTACCCACAGCCATGTGGATGTGCTGAAGCAGGTCGAGTCCCTGGACAGCATCGCCTTGCGTGGCTATTGCAACCACTTCAGCCCGACCTTGCATGTACTGGGCGGGCGTACCGGGGAGCTGTGCCTGACGCAGGATGTGCACCTGGATCAGCTGGAAAAACTGTTGCGCCTGGCCCGTGGGACCTACGACTGGGTGGTGGTGGATCTGCCGCGGCAGATCGATCACCTCACCGGCGTCACGCTCGAACAGGCCGATCGCATCTACGTCGTGTTGCAGCAGAGCCTGAGCCACCTGAAGGACGGCACCCGCCTGACCCGCATCCTGCGCGACGACCTGAACGTGCAGAGCAACCGGATACAGGTGGTGGTCAACCGCTACAACAAGACCTCGCCGGTGAGCCTCAAGGATATTGCCGATGCCCTGCGCTGCCCGAACCCGCAAACCCTGCCCAATGACTATGCGGTGGTCAGCGAGAGTCAGAACACTGGTGTGCCGCTTGAGCTGCACGCTCCACGTTCGGTTGTGACCCTGGCGCTGCGCGAGCTGACCCAGAACCTGATCGGAATCGAGGTCGCCGAGAAGAGTTTATTCAAACGTACCTTCAATCGTCTGTTCGGAGGCTAGGCCATGCTCAGCGACTTTCGTAATCGCCTGCGTCAGCAACCCGGCAAACAGGCACCGGCAGAGGCGCAGGACGCGTCCCTCGACAGTAAAGAGTGCGCCAGCGTGCTCATGGCCTGGGAGGCCAGTGTGCCGGACCTGCTCTATGAAACCAGGACCAAGCTCGGCTCGATGGAGGCCGAGTGGCGGGAAAAGATCTACCAGCAGTTGCTCAAGGTCATGGACCTGTCGCTCCTCGACTCCCTGGAGCCGGCCGAGGCCGGGCGGCAGATCCGCGACATCTGCCAGCGCCTGCTCGATGAGCATTCGGCGCCGGTCAATGCCAGCAGCCGCCAGTTGATCCTCAAGCAGATCGCCGACGAGGTGCTCGGCCTCGGGCCTCTGGAGCCGCTGCTGAATGACGCCAGTGTGTCCGACATCCTGGTCAACGGTCATGCCTCGGTGTATGTCGAGCGCTTCGGCAAGCTGCAACGAACGGATGTGCGTTTTCGCGACGACCAGCACCTGCTGAATATCATCGATCGCATCGTTTCCAGCCTGGGGCGGCGCATCGATGAGTCCTCGCCGCTGGTGGACGCTCGCCTGAAGGACGGCTCGCGGGTCAACGCCATCATTCCACCGCTGGCCATCGACGGACCGAGTATGTCGATCCGCCGCTTCGCCGTGGATTTGCTCAACACCGAGAGCCTGGTGCAGATGGGCACCCTGACCCCGGGCATCGCCCTGATGCTCAAGGCCATCGTCCGCGGCCGGTTGAATGTCCTGATCTCCGGAGGGACCGGCAGTGGCAAGACCACCATGCTCAACGTGTTGTCCAGTTTCATTCCGCACAACGAGCGGATCGTGACCATCGAGGACTCGGCCGAACTGCAACTGCAGCAGCCCCATGTGGTGCGCCTGGAAACCCGGCCGTCGAACATCGAGGGCCGTGGCGAGGTGGGCCAGCGGGAGCTGGTGCGCAACAGCCTGCGTATGCGGCCGGACCGCATCGTGATCGGTGAGGTGCGTGGCGCCGAGGCGCTGGACATGTTGACGGCGATGAATACCGGCCACGACGGCTCGCTGACCACCATCCACGCCAACACCGCCCGCGATGCCCTGGGGCGGATCGAGAACATGGTGTCGATGACGGGGGCGACCTTTCCGATCAAGGCCCTGCGTCAGCAGATCGCTTCGGCCATCGGCGTGGTCATCCAGCTGGAGCGGCAGGAAGACGGTACGCGGCGGCTGGTCAGCGTGCAGGAAATCAACGGCATGGAAGGGGAAATCATCACCATGACCGAGATCTTCGCTTTCGTGCGCAGTGGCCTGGGCGAGAAAGGCGAGGTACTGGGCGAGTTCCGCCCCACCGGCATGGTTCCGGCATTTCGCGATGTGCTGGCCAAACGGGGCATCGAGCTGCCGCTCAGCCTGTTCCGGCCAGACTGGATGGAGGGCTAGTCATGAATCAAGTCCCCAGTGAATTTATCCTGGCGTTTCTCGGCATGGTGTTCACCGCCATATTCCTGCTCAGCCAGAGCGTGGCGGTGCCGGTGTTCGGCGAGGCCGGCAAGGTGCGCAAGCGTATTCGCAGCCGCCTCGACCTGCTGGAGCGGGCCAGTAACCTGGAGAACATGCAGTCGGTACTGCGCCAGAAATACCTGCGTCGCCTGTCCCCGCTGGAGGCGCGCCTGGAGCAGTTGCCGGCGATGGAGGCCCTGGCGCAGATGATCGAGCAGGCCGGACACGAATACCGCGCCTATCGGGTGCTGATGCTCAGCCTGGTCCTGATGCTGGCGGCGGGTATGCTGCTGTGGCTGTTCACGCAACTGTGGTGGGTGGCGCTCCCGGCGGCGGCCGTGGCCTTCTGGCTGCCGGTGCTGAAGATCTCCCGGGACCGCAACAAACGCTTTGCCCTGTTCGAGGAGCAGCTGCCGGATGCACTGGATGCCATGTGCCGGGCGCTGCGTGCCGGACATCCGTTCAACGAAACCCTGCAATTGGTGGCCGACGAGCACAAGGGGCCGGTTGCCCACGAGTTCGGCCTGACCTTTGCCGACATCAACTACGGTAACGATGTGCGTCGGGCCATGCTTGGCCTGCTGGAGCGCATGCCGAGCATGACCGTGATGATGCTGGTGACCACTGTGCTGATCCACCGCGAGACGGGTGGCAACCTGACGGAGGTGCTGGATCGTTTGAGCAGCTTGATTCGCGGCCGTTTCCGTTTTCAGCGCAAGGTCAAGACGCTCTCGGCCGAAGGGCGCATGTCGGGCTGGATCCTGGTGGCGATGCCTTTTGTACTGGCGGCGGGGATTGTGATTTCGAGCCCGACCTATCTGCCTCTGCTCATCAATGAGCCGCTGGGACAGAAGATGGTGCTTGGCGCGTTTGTGGCGATGCTGCTGGGAATCCTCTGGATACGCAAGATCATCCGGATTCAGGTGTGAACACAATCACTCGTAGGGGGTGAGGTCATGGAGTATCTACTGAGCCTGATCAATCGTCTGGTCGGTAATGAACAACTGGCGCGCATGGTCTTTGCCGCAGCCATCGGCCTGAGCGTGGTGCTGGCCGTGGCCACCCTGGTGTTGCTGGTGCAGGGGCTGCAGGACCCGGTGCACCGTCGTCTGCTGCTGATCAAGCGCGGCCATGGTGGCGATGGTCACCGGCAGGGGGCGCCGAGCAACCTGCAATTGATGCTGGAGCAGGTCGGCCAGCGTTTTGTCTCCGGTGAGCAGGAGCAGACCTCGGCGACCCGGACCTTGCTGACCCATGCGGGCTTTCGTTCCCCGGCCGCTGTCCAGATGTACTGGGCGGTGCGCCTGTTGACGCCATTGGTATTGGTGGCGCTGGCGGTCATGGCGCTGCCGCTGATACCGAAGGTATCGCTGCTACTGGGGATGGGGCTGGTGATCCTGGCGCTGGGGGTGGGCTGGCTGGTACCGGCCATCTATGTCGACAGCCGCAGGAACGCGCGGATGACCCGTTTGCTCGTCGCCTTTCCGGATGCGCTGGACTTGATGGTGGTCTGCGTGGAATCAGGCCTTGCCTTGCCCCAGGCGATCGAGCGGGTGTCGGAAGAGATAGCGGTCAGCCAGCCTGAGCTGGCCATGGAGCTGGCACTGGTCAACTCCGAGATCCGCGCCGGGATTCCCAGTACCGAAGCGCTCAAGCATCTGGCCGAGCGTACCGGGCTGGAGGACATTCGCGGGTTGGTGAGCCTGTTGGCGCAGAGTATTCGCTTCGGGACCAGCGTGGGGACGACCCTGCGTATCTATGCCGAGGAGTTTCGTGACCGGCGCACTCAGCAGGCCGAAGAGAAAGCCGCGAAAATCGGCACCAAACTGGTGTTTCCGCTGATCTTCTGCCTGTGGCCAAGCTTCTTTCTGGTCGCCATAGGACCGGCGATCATCGGCGTCTTCAAAGTATTCGGGAAGTTATGAAAGAGGGGAGGGGCAAGGGCCATCGGCATGGATGGCATTGCCCCCTCTGAACTGAACGCCATCGCGATTCATTGTCACTTTGAACCACCCGAACTACCCGAACCTACGTACTCCTTGTAGTACTCGGGGATCGGGTGTTTGTAGTTGTCCAGCCAGCGCTGCAGGGTCAGTTCCCGTTCGCTGGGCGAGGCGTTCTGCGGAATGGGCGACTTGACCTGGTTACGACTCTGCAGCAGCAGCCAGGTTTCGGTCGGCTGTTGTGACAGGGAGGCCGGGCCGGGTTCGATAGCCTGGGTCACCAGCGGAAGAAGCAAGAGTCCCAGGCAGCTGAGCGTTTGGTATTTCATCACTACCTCTGCGTTATTGGTTGATTGACACTTGATGGCGACGAATCCGTAGCACTGACTGCCTGACCGTTAGCTGACTTCTTCACCGCGTTCCTGAGTTTTTCGGCCCGCTCCTTGGCGTTGGTGACTTGTTCGGGCTTCAGGCCGGCACGATTGACCAGGTCCGAGGCCTGTTTCCAGTTGCCTTGATAAATCAGCAAGGTCACCAGGTTGAGGGTTGCCAACTGATCGTCCTGTTTCAGCTCCATGGCCGTGAGGAACTCAAAGCGGGCTTGCCTGGTATCCCCCTGGTTGAGGTAGACCACCCCCAGATCGTTGCGGATCTTCTCGTCGGTGGGGGACAGGCGCGCCGCGCGTTTCAGATGTTCCAGGGCCAGAGCGTTATCGTGGCGTGACGCTGCCAGTTGACCCAGGCCATGCTCGCCTTCGGCGGCCAGGCAGGTGCTGAGCAGGCTGCGGTACAGCGGCTCGGCCTCGCTCTGGCCGAGCTGGCGATAGACCTTGGCCTTGCGCATGCGGACCTGCGGCAGGTCTTCCGGCAGGCGTTGCAGATTGGCCAGGCCGGCGTGCAGCTTGCCTTCGCCGATCATGTCGTCGGCCAGGCTCAGCGACAGTTCCTGATCCGAATCCAGTTTGCTGCATGCCTGCTTCGACCAGGCACTGCTGCCGTTCGTGGCGCAGCCGCTGAGCATGAGCAGCCCCAACGCAGCAATGACTACTTTCATTTTTCGCTCCTGGAACAATCCGATTGTCGAGGAATGGCCAACACCGGACTTGCCGAGTCCGGTGTCATCGAGCCTGAGCGTGGCCAGCGACGAGCCAGAACCCTGGTTCATTGCGAAAGCCCGCTGGCGGCCTGGTCATAATTGCCGTTTTCCAGGAAGTACAGACGGAACCAGTTCGGGTCGTAGTTGCGCAGTGGCTCGCCAGGCAGTACCGGCAGCTTGGCGTTGACCGCCAGCGGTTGCACCAGATGCGGGGTGACGATCATCAGCAGTTCCTTCTCTTCGCGCCTGATCGAAGAATCACGGAAAAATGCGCCCAGGATCGGAATCTCTCCCAGGCCGGGGAACTTGCTCACGGCCGTGGTATTGGTGGTGCTGATCAGGCCGCTGATCACGAAGCTCTCACCGTCGGCCAGGGAGATGCTGGTGTCGGTGCGACGCACAACCAGGGCTGGCACCGAGATGCCGTTGACGGTAATCCCGTTGTTGAAGTCCAGTTCGCTGACTTCCGGGGCGACCTTCAAGGCGATGCGGTCATTTCCGACGATTGTGGGGGTCAGGGTCAGGCGAATACCGAATTCCTTGTACTGGATGGTAATACTGTCGCTGCCGCTGCTGGGGACCGGGATCGGCACTTCACCACCGGCCAGGAAGCTTGCGCTCTGTCCGCTCAGCGCCACCAGGCTCGGACGCGCCAGGGTGTAGGCAAACCCACTGCCTTCCAGGGCGTTGATCAGCCCAAGGACGTTACCGCCACCAAAGCCGATATTAAACTGGCCGTTGTTGAGCGGTATTCTCGGTGCGAGGCCACCGATATTGCCGGGCGTCACCGTCACCAACGGGACCGTGCCGGGGGAGCTGAACAGGAAGTTACCGCTCTTGCCGAAGATCGAGGTGCCGGCCTCTTTCAGCTTGGTGCGGCTGACTTCGACAAAGCGGATATCGGTCTGCACCTGGCTGGCCAGAGACGGGTCTTCGGAGGGGGGCAGTAGCGAACTGACCATCGAATGAGGGCCCTTGCCCTGGACGAACACCATGCTCTGGCGAGGTTCCTTGTCGCAGGCTGTCCAGACCATCAGGCTGGTGGCGCCGGGCGCAATACCCGTCAGCAGGTATGAATCCCGCCCATTGAGATACACATCGGCAATTTTCGGGTCGCCCACGGCCAACCGGGTAATGGCGACGGGGGAGTGCATTATCGTCTGCTGACCCTCTCCCACTTCCACCGTCGACGGCAGTGGCTGCAATCCAGCGCAGTTATTTGATGCCGCCATGGCCATCCCGGTGGGGAGGCCAGCGATCATCAATGTCCACGCCACTCTCCTGAGCACCTGTACATAATCACTGTTCATGCACTGCTTCCTTGTTTGGGCTGGGAAAACCGCAAGGGCCGGTCAGCAGGGATCATTTCTCCGTCATCTGAACCAGAGCCCGCCAAGTGTTGCTGCAACCAACCAGCAGTTAGCTGTTTCTGTAACTGACGTTAGCGCAGAAAGATAAAATTGCTATGAAGTGTAAAAAAACGCTTGGTCGATCGAGGGGATTCGCCGCCGGGTCGAGGCTCGCCTGCCTGTAATGCTCAAAAATGGTGCGAGTGCGCATTGCGCGTCACTGAGCCGTTTGCGCTGAGGCGCTTCTGCAGAGGCTGCAATTTGTGGGCTTTCGTGCTGGGTCGAGCCGTGTGGCACGGGCGTGACACAGGTCAGAATCATCTTTTACATCAAGGGGATATTCTGTAGCCTTGCGCAGTTTCAACGCTGCACCTACCTGATGAATACTCACTCTCCCGGCGGTACCCTCAATGGGTCCGGAGCCGGGTGTATACTCGACTTTCGCGCATAAGCGCCCGCAGGTCTTGCGATCATGACGCACATTTCCGAACGCCTTCTGGTTCAGGCCCACCTTGACGCCAAGCAGCCCAAGCCGCTGACTGCCGCAGAAGAAGCCCATTACCGTGCCGCGATTGCTGCCGAGCTCAAGGCTCAGGACGCCGTGCTGGTGGCTCACTTCTACTGTGACCCGGTGATTCAGGCCCTGGCCGAAGAGACTGGCGGCTGCGTGTCCGATTCCCTGGAAATGGCCCGTTTCGGCAACGCTCACCCGGCCAAGACCGTGGTGGTCGCCGGTGTCAGGTTCATGGGCGAGACGGCGAAGATCCTCAACCCCGAGAAACGGGTGCTGATGCCTACCCTGGAGGCCACCTGCTCCCTCGACCTGGGGTGCCCGGTGGAAGAGTTCTCGGCGTTCTGCGACCAGCATCCGGAGCGCACCGTTGTGGTCTACGCCAACACCTCGGCAGCGGTCAAAGCCCGTGCCGACTGGGTGGTGACCTCCAGTTGCGCCCTGGAAATCGTCGAAAGCCTGATGGATAACGGCGAAACCATCATCTGGGGGCCGGACAAGCATCTGGGCACCTACATCCAGCGCCAGACCGGTGCCGATATGCTGCTGTGGGACGGTGCCTGCATCGTTCATGAAGAGTTCAAGTCCAAGCAGCTGGAGGACATGAAGGCGCTCTATCCCGATGCGGCCATTCTGGTCCACCCGGAATCGCCGACCTCGGTGATCGAACTGGCCGATGCGGTGGGTTCCACCAGCCAGCTGATTGCCGCCGCGCAGCGTTTGCCGAACAAGACGCTGATCGTGGCGACCGACCGCGGCATCTTCTACAAGATGCAGCAGCTGTGCCCGGACAAGGTGTTTATCGAGGCGCCAACGGCCGGTAACGGCGCGGCTTGCCGCAGCTGCGCCCATTGCCCGTGGATGGCCATGAACACCCTGGAGCGCACCTTGCAGTGCCTGCGTGAGGGTAGCAACGAGATATTCGTCGACCCGGCGCTGATTCCCCAGGCCATTCGCCCGCTCAAGCGCATGCTCGATTTCACCCAGGCCGCGCGGATGAAGCTGGCGGGCAATGCCTGATCGCCTTCGACAAACGCACAAAAAAACGCCCCGACATTCGGGGCGTTTTTTTGTGTGGCGGATTATTTTTTCTGTTTGGGGATGCGCACGATCTGGCTGGACGAGTAGATGTCGTGCCAGCTGCGCTTCTGTTTGTCCACCAGGACCCAGATGAAACCCAGCCCGGCGCATAGCCAGGAAGCGATCGAGACCATGAAGCGCAGGAGGGCCTGCCACAGGCTGATGCTGCTGCCGTCGGCGTTCTGCACGCGAATGCCCCAGACCTGCATGCCCAGGGTCTGGCCGGAGTGGGTCCAGAACTTGGCGAAGAAGGCGAACAGCACGAACAGCAGGACGGTCGAGTAGAGGGGATCGCCGTCCAGGGCACCGGACTCGGTCAGGGTGCGCATCCGGGTTTCACCGAGGATCTGCAGCTGGATGAACTTGTAGATGCCGCCCGTGACGATCAGCAGTGCGGTGCACAGCAGGAAATCGTAGAACATCGCTGCCAGACGACGGCCCAGGCCAGCGGCGGGAAAATCGCCCTGGGGGGTTAGCAGGTGCTTTGGCATCACAGGCCTCTCGATCGAAGAAAGAAGCCATTTTACGGAATTGCGCGCACAAAAAAGCCCCTGATGTCAGCATCAGGGGCTTTTTCGTTACAGACGATCAGCCTTCGGCTTGAACTTCGTCAGCCTGCATGCCTTTTTGGCCCTGCACAGCGATGAAGGTCACTTTCTGGCCTTCTTTCAGGCTCTTGAAGCCGTTGCCCTGAATAGCGCGGAAATGCACGAACAGATCCGGACCGCTTTCTGGAGTGATAAAACCAAAACCTTTCTCGTCGTTAAACCACTTGACGGTACCGCTCTGACGTTGGGACATTTCTTATTTCCTTTGACGCTAAAAAATTAATGACAGTCTCTTTCTCATGAAGGAGTACTGGGCTGGGTTGCAGGAAAGTAAGAGACGTCGAACGGGTTGTAGCAAACTTGTTGGCTACTGCCCAGGTCACGATTCCAAGCGACCCATGCAAACACAGTGGGGAAACTCTACGCCAACTATGGGAGAAAAAACAAGCCCTGCGAAACCCCGGTTTTCCTCAGCTTGCAGCTGTTTGCCGGAACTAGGCGTCTGGGCTTATTCGATAGAGTTGTTCAATTGTTTTCAACTGTTATAAGGCAAGTTCAATATCGAAAATATGCACTATTTTATGGCGGTTGCGTTACAGATTAGTGCACTTTTAACGCAACCGCGTTACTTATAGAAACAGTTGATCAACCGCGATAGTAGCGTTGTGCAACGAATGGCATTTTGCTTACAAGCATTGGCACCTTTTTCCCACGAACAATTGCCCAAACTGGCGTATCGAGTGCGACATAAGCGCTATCGATGTAACCCATGGCCAACGGACCGCCCAGGGTCGGACCAAAACCGCCGCTGCAAACACTGCCGATCACCTCGCCCGCTTCGTTGACGATTTCCGCGCCTTCACGCACCGGTGTGCGTTCCTGGGGCAGCAGGCCCACGCGCTTGCGCTGCACGCCATTGAGCTGTTGGGCGAACACCTGTTCCGCGCCCGGGAAACCGCCGGCCCGCGCGCCATCGGCACGACGTGGCTTGGAGATGGCCCACAGCAGGCTGGCTTCGATCGGGGTGGTCTGGCTGTTCATGTCATGGCCATACAGGCACAGGCCGGCTTCCAGGCGCAGCGAGTCACGGGCACCGAGGCCGATCGCCGCCACTTCCGGTTCGGCCAGCAGGGCGCGGGCCAGGGTTTCGGCGTCGGCCGCCGGCACCGAGATTTCGAAACCGTCTTCGCCGGTGTAGCCCGAACGGCTGACAAAACAGTCCACGCCCAGCAGCTTCACGCGGGTGAATTGCATGAACGTCATCTTCGCCACTTCCGGCGCCAGGCGCGCCAGCACGGTGACGGCCGCCGGGCCTTGCAGGGCGAGCAGGGCGCGTTCCTCGAACAGCGGCTCGATGCTGCACGCCTGGCCAATGTGCTGGCGCAGATGGGCCAGGTCCTGCTCCTTGCAGGCGGCGTTGACCACCAGGAACAGCTCGTCGTTGCCCAGGTTGGCGACCATCAGGTCGTCGAGGATGCCGCCGTTTTCATTGGTGAACATGGCATAGCGCTGCATGCCCACGGGCAGGTCGATGATGTCCACCGGCACCAGGGTTTCCAGGGCCTGGGCGGCATTGGCGCCGCTCAGGCGGATCTGGCCCATGTGCGAGACGTCGAACAGGCCGGCCTGCTCGCGGGTGTGCTGGTGTTCTTTCATTACGCCCAGCGGGTATTGCACGGGCATGTCGTAACCGGCGAACGGCACCATGCGCGCGCCGAGTTCGAGGTGCAGCGAATGCAGCGGGGTCTTCAACAGTGTTTCGGTGGACATGTTCAGCTCCTGGATAAACGTGAGATGCGTGTGTGCCTGCATCAGCACTCGATGATGTTGACTGCCAAACCGCCGCGGGCGGTTTCCTTGTATTTGCTTTTCATGTCGGCACCGGTCTGGCGCATGGTGCGGATCACCTTGTCGAGGGAGACGAAGTGTTGTCCGTCGCCCCGCAGGGCCATGCGCACGGCGTTGATCGCCTTGACCGAACCCATGGCGTTGCGCTCGATGCAGGGCACCTGCACCAGGCCGCCGATAGGGTCGCAGGTCAGGCCGAGGTTGTGTTCCATGCCGATCTCGGCGGCGTTTTCCACTTGTTGCACCGTACCGCCGAGCACTTCGCACAGGGCGCCGGCCGCCATCGAGCAGGCCACGCCGACCTCGCCCTGGCAGCCGACTTCGGCGCCGGAGATGGAGGCGTTTTCCTTGTAGAGAATGCCGATGGCGGCAGCGGTCAGCAGGAAACGCACGACCCCGTCTTCGTTGGCGCCGGGGATGAAGCGCATGTAGTAATGCAGCACCGCCGGGATGATGCCGGCGGCGCCATTGGTGGGCGCGGTGACGACGCGCCCGCCGTTGGCGTTTTCTTCGTTGACCGCCAGGGCATACAGGTTGACCCAGTCCAGCACCGACAAGGAATCGCGCAAGGCCGCCTCGGGGTGTTTGCACAGCTGGCGGTGGAGGGCGGCCGCGCGGCGCTTGACCTTCAGGCCTCCCGGCAGGATCCCTTCATTGCGGCAGCCGGCATCCACGCAATCCTGCATCACTTGCCAGATCTTCAGCAGGCCGGCGCGGGTTTCCGCTTCCGGTCGCCAGGCGCTTTCGTTGGTCAGCATCACCTGGCTGATGGACAGGCCATAGGTGGTGCAATGGCCGAGCAAGTCCTTGGCGCTCTTGAAGGGGAAGGTCAGCTTGGTGGTGTCTTCGACGATGCGGTCGGCCCCCGCGGCGTCCTCGTCGACCACGAAGCCGCCGCCCACCGAGTAGTACTCGCGGCTGCGGATCTGCAACCCGGCGGCATCGAAAGCACGGAAGATCATGCCGTTGGGGTGGTAGGCCAGGGGCTTGCGGATCATGGCCAGGTGTTCTTTCTCGTTGAACGCGATGACGTGTTCGCCGAGCAGGGTCAAGCGTGCGCTGCTGCGTATTTCCTGCAGGCGCGCGGCGATGTTTTCGGTATTCACGGTATCCGGGTGTTCACCTTCCAGGCCCAGGAGCACGGCCTTGTCGCTGCCGTGGCCCTTGCCGGTGGCGCCGAGCGAGCCGTACAGCTCGACCTTGACGCAGGTGGTGGCGCCCAGCAGCCCGTCACGCCGCAGGCCTTCGACGAAGCGCGCGGCCGCGCGCATCGGGCCAACGGTGTGGGAGCTGGAGGGGCCGATGCCAATCTTGAACAGGTCGAACACGCTCAAGGACATGTTGGTTCTCCGGTTTCTTGTTATAGAGGCAGCGACAAGCCAGAAGCGACAAGCTGCAAGTCAGAAGCCGATCGGCTCTTTCTTGCAGCTTGAGGCTACTAGCTTGTTGCTGCCTTAGGCGTAGCTTTCGATCGACGGGCAGGCGCACACCAGGTTGCGGTCGCCGAACACGTTGTCGACGCGGCCGACCGGAGGCCAGTACTTGCCTTCGATCAGCGAGGCTACTGGATACACCGCCTGTTCACGGCTGTAGGGGTGCGACCACTCGCCAACGATTTCCGCCGCGGTGTGCGGGGCGTTTTTCAGCGGGTTGTCGTCCTTGTCCAGGCTGCCGTTTTCCACCGCGCGGATTTCTTCGCGGATGCGGATCATGGCGTCGCAGAAGCGGTCCAGTTCTTCCCTGGATTCGCTTTCGGTCGGCTCGATCATCAGGGTGCCGGCCACCGGGAACGACATGGTCGGGGCGTGGAAGCCGAAGTCGATCAGGCGCTTGGCGACGTCGTCGACGCTGATGCCGCTGCTGTCCTTGAGCGGGCGCAGGTCGAGGATGCACTCGTGGGCCACCAGGCCGTTGCTGCCGGTGTAGAGCACCGGGTAGTGCTCTTCCAGGCGACGGGAGATGTAGTTGGCATTGAGGATCGCCAGCTGCGAGGCCCGCTTGAGGCCTTCGCCGCCCATCATGCGGATGTACATCCAGGTGATCGGCAGGATGCTCGCGCTGCCGAACGGCGCGGCGCAGACCGCGCCTTCCTTGCGTTCCATGGCCGCGTGGCCCGGCAGGAACGGCGCCAGGTGCGACTTGACGCCGATCGGGCCGACGCCCGGGCCGCCACCGCCGTGGGGAATGCAGAAGGTCTTGTGCAGGTTCAGGTGCGACACGTCGCCGCCGAACTTGCCCGGGGCGCAGAGGCCGACCATGGCGTTCATGTTGGCGCCGTCGATGTACACCTGGCCGCCGTTGTCATGAATGATGCCGCAGATTTCGCGGATACCTTCCTCGAACACGCCGTGGGTCGACGGGTAGGTGATCATCAGCGCGGCGAGGTGCTCGCGGTGTTCGATGGCCTTGGCCCGCAGGTCTTCGATATCGACGTTGCCGCGGGCGTCACAGGCGGTAACCACCACGCGCATGCCGGCCATGTTGGCGGTGGCCGGGTTGGTGCCGTGGGCGGACGAAGGGATCAGGCAGATGTCGCGACGGTCGTCGCCACGGCTCTGGTGATAGGCACGAATGGCCAAGAGGCCTGCGTACTCACCCTGGGAGCCGGCGTTCGGCTGCAGGGACACCGCGTCGTAGCCGGTGGCGGCGCAGAGCATGGCTTCCAGTTCGGACGTCAGTTGCTGGTAGCCGGCGCTTTGCTCGGCCGGGGCGAACGGGTGCAGGGCACCGAACTCGGCCCAGGTGATCGGGATCATTTCGCTGGCGGCGTTGAGCTTCATGGTGCACGAGCCCAGCGGGATCATGGTGCGGTCCAGGGCCAGGTCCTTGTCCGCCAGCTTGCGCAGGTAGCGCATCAGCTCGGTTTCCGAGTGATAGCGGTTGAACACCGGGTGGCTGAGGATCGCCGACTGACGCACCAGCGGCGCCGGGATACGGCTCTGTACCGTGGTGGCCAGCGCGGCGAAATCCGGCAGCGCCTGACCGTCGGCCAGCAGGCTCCACAGGGCCTCTACATCGGCCTGGCCGGTGGTTTCGTCGAGGGACAGACCCAGGCGCTCGGCGTCAATCACCCGCAGGTTGATGCGCTGGGCGCGGGCCTTGTCGTGCAGCGCCGAGGTGCGCGCGCCGGTGTGCAGGGTCAGGGTGTCGAAGAAGCTTTCCTGCTCGACCTTGATCCCCAGCTTGCTCAGGCCCTGAGCCAGGATCGCGGTCAGCTGGTGGATGCGCCGGGCAATCCGGGTCAGGCCTTTGGGGCCGTGGTACACGGCGTACATGCTGGCGATGTTGGCCAGCAGCACCTGGGCGGTGCAGATGTTGCTGGTGGCTTTCTCGCGACGGATATGTTGCTCGCGGGTCTGCATGGCCAGGCGCAGCGCCGGCTTGCCGAAACGGTCCACGGACACCCCGACCAGACGGCCCGGCATGTCGCGCTTGAACGCGTCCTTGGTGGAGAAGTAGGCCGCATGCGGGCCACCGAAGCCCAGTGGCACGCCGAAGCGCTGGGCGCTGCCGATGGCCACGTCGGCGCCGAATTCGCCCGGCGGGGTCAGCACGGTCAATGCCAGCAGGTCGGCGGCGACCGCCACCAGAGCGTTGGCGGCGTGGAAGCGCTCGGTCAGCTCGCGGTAGTCGAACAGGTCACCGTTGCTCGCCGGGTATTGCAGCAGGGCGCCGAAGAACGGGCTGACGTCGGTCAGTTTGCGCTCGTCGCCGACCACCACGTCGATGCCCAGCGGCTCGGCACGGGTGCGCAGCACGTCGAGGGTTTGCGGGTGGCAATGGCTGGAGGCGAAGAAGGCGTGGCTGCCCTTGTTCTTGCTCAGGCGCTTGCAGAAGGTCATGGCTTCGGCGGCGGCGGTGGCTTCGTCGAGCAGGGAGGCGTTGGCGATCGGCAGGCCGGTGAGGTCGCTGATCAGGGTCTGGAAGTTCAGCAGCGCTTCCAGACGGCCCTGGGAGATTTCCGGCTGGTACGGGGTGTAGGCGGTGTACCAGGCCGGGTTTTCCAGGAGGTTGCGCAGGATCGGCGACGGCGTGTGGCAGTTGTAGTAGCCCTGGCCGATGTAGGTCTTGAACAGCTGGTTCTTGGCGGCGATGGCCTTGATCGAGGCCAGTGCGTCGGCTTCGCTCTGCCCAGCGGGCAGGTCGAGGACGCTGGTGCCCTTGATGCTGTCGGGGATCACGCTGGCGCTCAAGGCTTCCAGGGAGTCGAAGCCCAGGCTGTTGAGCATGGCTTGCTCGTCGTCCTGGCGCGGGCCGATGTGGCGCGCGATGAATTCGTTGGCGGTGCTCAGGTTGACTTGAGTCATGGCGGCTCCTCAGGCGTCGGCGTTGGCTTTGATCAGGCGGTCGTAGGCGTCCTGATCCAGCAGTTGGCCGACAGCGGCGGCGTCCGCGGGAATGAAGCGGAAGAACCAGCCTTCGCCCAGCGGGTCTTCGTTGACCAGCTCGGGGCTGGTGTCCAGGGCCGGGTTGGTTTCCACCACTTCCCCGTCCAGGGGCATGTACACGCCGCTGGCGGCTTTTACCGATTCCACGGTGGCGGCTTCGGCGCCCTTGTCGTAGGCCTGCAATTCCGGCAATTGCACGAACACCACATCGCCCAGGGCGTTTTGCGCGAAAGCCGTGATGCCGACGGTAACGCTGCCATCGGCTTCGGTACGCAGCCATTCGTGATCTTCAGTAAAACGCAACTCGCTCATGGAAACTCCTCAAGGGGCCAGATTCGTCTGGTGGACGCGATTGAATGCTCGTGCAAGGCCGAGCTGAATGGGTAAGCCCATAGCAAAAATGCGGCCAATGTTTTTAAGTTGTTATAAATCAATAAGTTATGAGTTTCTCCCGGCAAGCAAAAGTTGACAGCTGTAGCGAAATCGCTACAGCTGGAGCGTCAGGGAAAAGCCTATGGGGATCAAAGCCTTGCGTAGCGCCGATTACAACCGACTGTAGCGATATCGTTCCGCTGTAGCGCTTTCAGTACAGGTGGAGGTCGCTTTTCGCACTGTTTTTCTGTAGGAGCGAAGCTTGCTCGCGATGAGCCTGAGAGCGCTGCGCGGGCTCCAGGCACTGCGGCGCCGTTGAGATTTTTCGCGAGCAAGCTTCGCTCCTACAGAAGCAGAGCGGAAGCGACAGCCGTCAGGCTTTCAGGGCTTGTTGGGGATGCCGTACTTGCGCAGGCGATGGGCGATGGCGGTGTGGGAGGTCTGCAGGCGGCTGGCCAGCTGGCGGGTCGAGGGGTAGTTGACGTACAGGCTTTCCAGCAGTGCCTTCTCGAACTCTTCGACGGCCTGTTCCAGGCTTTCGACTTCGGTGTCGTTCTGGCGCGCCACCGAGGTGCCGGCGATATCCAGGTCGCCGATGTCCACCAGGCTGCTTTCGCAGATCGCCGCCGCGCGGAAGATCACGTTCTGCAACTGGCGCACGTTGCCCGGCCAGCGGTTGCCCAGCAGCGCCGGATAGGTGCCGGGCGCCAGGCGGCAGACCGGGCGCTGGATCTGCGCGCAGGCCTGCTGCATGAAATAGCGCGCCAGCAACAGGATGTCCTGGCCGCGCTCGCGCAGGGGCGGCACTTCCACATTCAGCACGTTGAGGCGATAGAACAGGTCTTCGCGAAAGCTGCCTTCGGCGACCATCTTTTCCAGGTCGCGGTGGGTGGCGCTGAGGATCCGCACATTGACCTTGACCTCACGGTCGCCGCCGACCCGGCGAAAGCTGCCGTCATTGAGAAAACGCAGCAGCTTGGCCTGCAAATAGGGCGACATTTCGCCGATCTCGTCGAGAAACACAGTGCCCTGGTTGGCCAGCTCCATCAGTCCCGGCTTGCCGCCGCGCTGGGCGCCGGTGAAGGCGCCGGGCGCATAGCCGAACAGCTCGCTTTCGGCGAGGTTTTCCGGCAGGGCGGCGCAGTTCAGCGCGAGAAACGGCGCGCCGTGCCGCGCACTGATGGCGTGGCAGGCCCGCGCCACCAGCTCCTTGCCGGTACCGGTTTCGCCCTGGATCAGCAGCGGTGCATCCAGCGCGGCGACGCGCTGGGCGCGGGCCTTGAGGGTACGGATGGCCGGCGAATCGCCGAGCAGGGCATCGAAGCCTTCGGCATGGTCGTGGTGCAGGGCCGACAGGCGCTCGCCGATGCGATTGGGCTGATACAGGGTCAGCAGCGCGCCGGCGTCGGTGATCGGCGTGGCGTCCAGCAGCAGGGTCTGGCCGTTGAGGGTGATTTCCCGCAGGGGCAGGCGAAAGCCCTGTTCCAGCAGGGTTTCCAGCAGCGCCGGGTCGTCGAACAGCTCGGCCACGCTTTCCCCGGCCGGCTCGCGGCCATACAGGGCGATCAGCGCCGGGTTGGCCAGCAGCACCTTGCCGGCGCTGTCCAGGGCCAGCACCGGGTCGGTCATCGCCGCCAGCAGGGCGTCGAGCTGCAGGTGGCGACGCTGGCCGGGCAGGATGTCGACCACCGTCACCGCCTGCACGCCGCGCACGCTGAACAGCGCGTCGCGCAGCTCTTCCAGCACTTGTGGGCTGAGCGTCGGGGCGTCGATGTAGACGTTGGGCGGCACCATCTCCACCGCATCCAGGTTGAGGTTGCGCCCACCGAGCAGGGCCAGGACTTCCTGGGTGATACCGACGCGGTCGATAAAGCTGACGTGGATGCGCATGGGGCGGACAAGGGTTCTGGAAAACGGAGGGTGGCAAGTATGCCTTGGCGGACGCCATTGGTGAAATTCGCCGTAGGGTCTGCCGGGGCTTCTTGTAGGAGCAAGGGGGACGCCCAGTTCTTGCTCGCGATGAACTCGAAGATGCGCGGTATGCCAGGCTGCCCGCGTCATCGTTGACGACCATCGCGGGCAAGCCTCGCTCCTACAGGGAGGGAGTCATTCCAGGTGTTCGGGTTTTACCGGGTCCCCGGATTTCACGTTCAACTGCACCCGCACATCCTCGAACATCGCATCGTAGTGCTTGTGCACCGAACCGATGCTGCTCATTGCCTTGGGAATCCCGTACTTCTCGGCGATTTTCGTCACGTTGCTGGCGAAGTTGTACGCCTGATCCTTGGGCAGGAAGAAGGGTTCATCGACCGCTTTGCCCTGGATCGTTCCATGCATCTTGAACTGCATCCCCTTGCCTTCCTTGGGATCCTGCGCAACCTCGTAGTCGATGCAGATGTTGTAGCTGACATCGTCCTTGTTCAGCGCGTGTCGTTCGATGTGCAAATGACCGGGTTCGAACTGGGCCATGGTTCTCTCCTTTCAAGGCATGGGAGAGGGGCAGGCCTGGAACCTGCACCCTGAGTTTCTCTTATCGGTAGGTGATGCCCGGCTGGGCCGTGCTGATGCGCGTGCCGGCCTGGCCCTGGACGATCGCTTCGATGTCCGAGAGTGAACCGATCACTGCGACTTTTCCAGTATGGCGGGCGAACTCGCAGGCCGCCTGGACCTTTGGTCCCATGGAGCCGGCGGCGAAGCCGAGCTTTTCCATTTCGTCCGGGTGCGCCTGGGCGATGGCTTTCTGCGACGGCTTGCCCCAGTCGATAAAGGCCGCGTTGACGTCGGTGGCGATCACCAGCAGATCGGCCTCCAGCTGTTCGGCCAGCAGCGCCGAGCACAGGTCCTTGTCGATCACCGCCTCGATGCCCTTGAGCTTGCCATCCTCGCCGTACATAGTCGGAATGCCGCCACCGCCGGCGCAGATCACGATACTGCTCTTTTCCAGCAGCCATTTGATCGGGCGGATTTCAAAGATGCGCTTGGGTTTCGGGCTGGCCACCACGCGGCGGTACTTGTCGCCATCGGGGGCGATGGCCCAGCCTTTTTCCTTGGCCAGTTTTTCCGCCTCTTCCTTGCTGTAGACCGGGCCGATGGGCTTGCTCGGGTTCTGGAACGCCGGGTCCTTGGCGTCGACCTCGACCTGGGTCAGCAGGGTGGCGAAGGGCACTTCGAAGTCCAGCAGGTTGCCCAGTTCCTGTTCGATGATGTAGCCGATCATGCCTTCGGTTTCGGCGCCGAGCACGTCCAGCGGGTAAGGTGACACGGAGGTGTAGGCCGCCGCCTGCAGCGACAGCAGGCCGACCTGCGGGCCGTTGCCGTGGGCGATCACCAGCTGGTTGCCGGGATGGATCTTGGCGATCTGTTCGGTGGCGATCCGGATATTGGCGCGTTGATTGTCCGCGGTCATGGGTTCACCACGGCGGAGCAGGGCGTTGCCGCCCAGTGCGACGACGATACGCATAATGCATTCCTTCCAGAATTCGGTGATCCCGTGGGCGCAAGTCGCGCGCCCACGGGTCGAGGGGCCAGCCGCCAGGCGGTCGGCCCGGTCATCGTGGTTACAGGTCGGCCAGGGTCGAGACCAGGATCGCCTTGATGGTGTGCATGCGGTTTTCCGCTTGCTCGAAGGCGATGCAGGCCGGCGACTCGAACACATCGTCGGTCACTTCGATGCCGTTGGCCAGGTGCGGATACTGCTCGGCGATCTGCTTGCCGACCTTGGTATCGCTGTTGTGGAACGCCGGCAGGCAGTGCATGAACTTGGTCCGTGGGTTGCCGGTGGCCTTCATCAGCTCGGCGTTGACCTGGTACGGCAGCAGTTGCTGGATACGTTCGGCCCAGGCTTCCACTGGCTCGCCCATCGATACCCAGACGTCGGTGTGGATGAAGTCGACGCCCTTGACCGCGGCTTTCGGGTCTTCGGTCAGGGTGATGCGGGCGCCGCTTTCTTCCGCGTACTTCTTGCAGCGGCTGACCAGGTCGTCATGGGGCCACAGGGCTTTGGGCGCGCAGATGCGCACGTCCATGCCGAGCTTGGCGCCCACCAGCAGCAGCGAGTTGCCCATGTTGTTGCGGGCGTCGCCCAGGTAGGCGTAGCTGATGTCGTGGATCGGCTTGTCGGCGTGCTCACGCATGGTCAGTACGTCGGCGATCATCTGGGTCGGGTGGTATTCGTCGGTCAGGCCGTTGAACACCGGCACCCCGGCGAACTTCGCCAGCTCTTCGACGATTTCCTGCTTGAAGCCGCGGTACTCGATGGCGTCGTACATGCGCCCGAGCACGCGGGCGGTGTCCTTCATGCTTTCCTTGTGGCCGATCTGCGACGAGTTCGGGTCGATGTAGGTGACGTTGGCGCCCTGGTCATAGGCGGCGACCTCGAAGGCACAGCGGGTACGGGTCGAGGTTTTCTCGAAGATCAGGGCGATGTTGTTGCCCTTGAGGTGCTGCTGCTCGGTGCCGGTGTACTTGGCGCGCTTGAGGTCGCGGGACAGGTCGAGCAGGTAGCGCAGCTCGCGCGCGGTGTGGTGCTCGAGGCTCAGCAGGTTACGGTTGTGGATGTTGAAAGCCATGATGGATCTCCTTTGATTTCGGTCGTCCACTTGCCGAGGCCCTTCGTGGGGGCAACGGCAAGCTGCTATGTCGGAATAAGAGGCGCTTAGTAATCGATCGGGTCGCGGATGATCGGGCAGGTCATGCAGTGGCCGCCGCCACGGCCACGGCCGAGTTCGCTGGCGCTGATGGTGATCACTTCCACCCCGGCCTTGCGCAGCAGGGTGTTGGTGTAGGTGTTGCGGTCATAGCCGATGACCACGCCCGGTTCCAGGGCCACCACGTTGTTGCCGTCGTCCCACTGTTCGCGTTCGGCGGCGAAGCTGTTGCCGCCGGTCTCCACCACGCGCAGTTGCTTGAGGTTGAGGGATTCGGCCACCACCTCGATGAACGATTTGTTCTCCCGTCGCACGTCCATGCCATAGGGCTTGCTGGTGTCGGGGCGGATGACGAACGGCACGATTTCCTTGACCACTTCCGGGAAGACCGTGACCAGGTCGCGGTCGCAGAAGCTGAACACGGTGTCCAGGTGCATCGCCGCGCGGGATTTCGGCAGGCCGGCGACCACGACTTTTTCCACCGCGCCCTTGGCGAACAGGGATTGCGCAAGCTGGCCGATGGCCTGGCGCGAGGTCCGCTCGCCCATGCCGATCAGCACCACGCCATTGCCGATCGGCATGACGTCGCCGCCCTCGAGGGTGGCCTGGCCGTGATCCTTGTCCGGGTCGCCGTACCAGATCTCGAAGTCGGCGTGGGTGAACTCGGGATGGAACTTGTAGATGGCGCTGGCCAGCAGGGTTTCCTGGCGACGGGCCGGCCAGTACATCGGGTTGAGTGTCACGCCGCCGTAGATCCAGCAGGTGGTGTCGCGGGTGAACTGGGTGTTGGGCAGCGGCGGCAGCAGGAAGCTGGAGTGGCCCAGGTAGTCGCGGTACATCTTGATCACGCTGGCGCCTTCGCTTTCCGGCAGGTCCTCGCCGGCCACGCCGCCGATCAGGAACTCGGCCAGCTTGCGCGGCTCCAGGCTTTCGAGCCAGCTGCGCACTTCGTTGGTCAGGCCGACGCCGACGGTGTCGGGGGTGATCTTGCGATCCAGGATCCACTTCAGGGCTTCGGGGTTCTGCACCGTATCGGTCAGCAGGTTGTGCATTTCCAGGACTTCGATCCCACGCTCGCGCATTTTGGTGACGAAGTCGAAATGGTCGCGCTTGGCCTGGTTGACCCAGATCACATCATCGAACAGCAGTTCATCGCAGTTGTTCGGGGTCAGCCGCTGATGGGCCAGGCCTGGGGAGCAAACCATGACTTTGCGCAGTTTGCCGGCTTCGGAATGGACGCCGTACTTAACTTTTTCCGTGGTCATTACAGTGATCCTCCAGAGGTAGAAACAATCGTGCGGTTACAGGGTCAGGAAGCCGTCGTAGAGCCCGTAGGCGGCCACCAGGGCGCCTATGACCACTGCGGCGAAAATCAGCTTCTCGACGTTGGTGAAAATCGGTTTGCCCAACTCCAGCTTGGCCTTGGCGAACAGGATCGCGCCGGGGGCGTAGAGCAGGGCGGAGAGCAGCAGGTACTTGACCCCGCCGGCGTACAGCAGCCAGATCGCGTAGATCAGGGCGATGGAGCCGATCAACAGGTCTTTCTTGCGTTCGGCCAGGGCCGCCTCATAGGTCTCGCTGCGCACCGCCAGCAGCACGGCATAGGCCGCCGACCACAGGTAGGGCACCAGGATCATCGAAGTGGCGAGGTAGATCAGCGACAGGTAGGTGCTGGCCGAGAACAGGGTGATGACCAGGAAGATCTGCACCATGGCGTTGGTCAGCCACAGGGCGTTGACCGGCACATGGTTGGCGTTCTCCTTGCGCAGGAACTCCGGCATGGTGTGGTCCTTGGCCGCGGCGAACATGATCTCCGCGCACAGCAGCACCCACGACAGCAGCGCCCCCAGCAGCGAGATGATCAGGCCGACGCTGATCAGCACCGCGCCCCAGTGGCCGACCACATGCTCCAGCACCGCCGCCATCGACGGGTTCTGCAGCTTCGCCAGTTCCGGCTGGGTCATGATGCCCAGCGACAGCACGTTCACCAGCACCAGGAACAGCAGCACGGTGATGAAGCCGATCACGGTGGCCTTGCCCACGTCCGAGCGTTTTTCCGCGCGGGAGGAGAAGATGCTCGCGCCTTCGATGCCGATGAACACCCAGACGGTGACCAGCATCATGTTGCGCACCTGGTTCATCACGCTGCCCAGGTCGGGGTTCTTCATGCCCCAGATGTCCGCGGTGAAGATGTCCAGCTTGAAGGCGAACAGGGCGATCAGCACGAACAGCAGCAGCGGCACCACTTTGGCGACCGTGGTCACCAGGTTGATGAAGGCCGCCTCCTTGATCCCGCGCAGCACCAGAAAGTGCACGGCCCACAGCAGGACCGAGGCGCCGATTACCGCGGCCGGGGTGTTGCCCTCACCGAAGATCGGAAAGAAGTAGCCCAGGGTGCTGAACAGCAGCACGAAGTAGCCGACGTTGCCCAGCCAGGCGCTGATCCAGTAACCCCAGGCCGAAGAAAAACCCATGTAGTCGCCGAAGCCGGCCTTGGCATAGGCGTAGACACCGCCGTCCAGATCAGGCTTGCGGTTGGCCAGGGTTTGAAACACGAAAGCCAGCGTCAACATACCGACAGCGGTAATAGCCCAGCCAATAAGAACAGCGCCTACATCGGCACTTGCCGCCATGTTTTGTGGCAAGGAAAAGATCCCGCCGCCAATCATCGAGCCGACTACCAAGGCGACTAACGCACCAAGTCGTAGTTTTCCGGGAGTGTCAGACATTGCGTGACTCCATTGCAGGAGAAGAGAGACGTCAGAGTAGATCTGCGCGTAATACAAACAGCTGACTTAGATCAGGTCATCGCTACATTCCATTGTGAATGAATGACTTAAGCAGTCTTTGCTTTCGCCGGCAGGATGCCTGGAAGTGCCATTACTGAAGGCCTGGAAGGCTGGATGACAGGGCTTCTCATTGATGCCAGATTGAAACTAGTCCGCTTTCAAGAATGCGCAACTAGTAAAAAAGTTATAAAGGGGGTGGCCGGTTGATGGCATTCAGTCTTTACAAAAAATAAAACTCGCCAAGATTCAGTAAGTTCTGATCGGAGTCATGTCATTGGATCCATAAAAGATCAATAATTGACTCTTTTAGTTCGTTGCCAGCGTGTGGAAGTAATTTATTTGCATATAGTTTGGTTGTCGGACAATTGGACTGCACGCAGAGGTAGGCATGCCACAAACCACGCAAAAACTGCGACTCGGCGCCCTGATCGCGCTGGTGGTGGGTTCGATGATTGGCGGCGGGATCTTTTCCTTGCCGCAGAACATGGCGGCCCGGGCCGACGCGGGGGCGATCCTCATCGGTTGGGCGATCACCGCCGTGGGCATGCTGACCCTGGCCTTCGTCTTCCAGACCCTGGCCAACCGCAAGCCTGAACTCGATTCGGGGGTGTACGCCTACGCCAAGGCCGGCTTCGGCGACTACATGGGGTTTTCGTCCGCCTGGGGCTACTGGATCAGCGCCTGGCTGGGCAACGTCGGCTACTTCGTGCTGCTGTTCAGCACCCTGGGCTATTTCTTCCCGGTGTTTGGCCAGGGCAACACCCCGGTGGCCATCGCCTGCGCCTCGGTCTTGCTGTGGGCGGTGCATTTCCTGGTGCTGCGCGGGATCAAGGAAGCGGCCTTCATCAACCTGCTGACCACCGTGGCCAAGATCGTGCCGCTGGTGATGTTCATCGTGATTGCCGCGGTGGCGTTCAAGGCGGACATTTTCACCCGCGACATCTGGGGCCGCGGCAACCCGAACTTCGGCGGGGTGATGGACCAGGTGCGCAACATGATGCTGGTCACGGTCTTCGTGTTCATCGGCATCGAAGGCGCCAGCGTCTATTCGGCCCGGGCCGAGAAGCGCGCGGATGTCGGCCGGGCCACGGTGATCGGTTTTATCGGCGTGCTGGCCCTGCTGGTGCTGGTCAATGTGCTGTCCCTGGGGATCATGAGCCAGCCGGAACTGGCGACCTTGCAGAACCCGTCCCTGGCGGCGGTGCTGGAGCACATCGTCGGCCCCTGGGGGGCGTTGCTGATCAGCGTCGGCCTGGCGGTTTCCCTGCTCGGTGCCTTGCTGTCGTGGGCGCTGCTGTGTGCCGAAATTCTGTTCGCCACCGCCCGCGACCGGACCATGCCGGCCTTCCTGAAAAAGGAAAACGCCAACCACGTACCGGTCAACGCCCTGTGGCTGACCAACAGCATGATCCAGGTGTTTTTGCTGATCACCCTGTTCTCCGCCGGGACCTACACCAGCCTGATCTACCTCGCCTCGTCGATGATCCTGGTGCCTTACCTGTGGTCGGCGGCCTACGCGGTGCTGCTCAGTGGCCGTGGCGAAACCTACGAACATGCCTCGGCCGAGCGCATGAAAGACCTGTGCATCGGTGGCGTGGCCCTGTGTTATGCGGTGTGGCTGTTGTACGCCGGCGGGGTCAAGTACCTGCTGCTGTCGGCCCTGCTGTATGCCCCGGGGGTGATCCTGTTCGCCAAGGCCAAGCGCGAGCAGGGCGAGCCGTTGTTCACCGGTATCGAGAAAGGCATTTTCGCCTGTGTGGTCGCCGGGGCCAGCCTGGCTGCCTATGGCCTGTACAGCGGTGTGCTGTCGCTGTGAGGCTCGCTTACCAGCCGCCTTATGACTGGCCGGCGATGCTGGCGTTTCTCCAGGCGCGGGCCATCGCCGGGCAGGAGACCGTCAGCGGCGACCGCTATTCGCGCAGCATCAGCCTCGATGGCATGCACGGCTGGTTCAGCGTGGGCCCGGGTGACAGCGATGCGCTGGCCCTGACCCTGGACTTTCCCGACCCGCAAGCCCAGGCGCGGATCGTGGCGCGCATCCGCCGCCTGCTGGACCTGGACACCGACCTGGCGCCGATTCATCGGCAACTGTCCGTCGACCCGCTGATGGCCCGTTTGATCGCCTCGCGGCCGGGGCTGCGCGTGCCCGGCGCCTGGGACGGTTTCGAGCTGGCAGTGCGCGCGGTGCTGGGGCAGCAGATCACGGTGGTGGCGGCCATCCGTCTGGCGGGCAAGCTGGTGGCGCAATATGGCCAGCCATTGAGCTGCGTGGGGGCGCCGGCGGGGTTGAGCCATGTGTTTCCTGAGCCGGGGCGAATGGCGGGCGCCGACCTGGCGAGCCTGGGCATGCCGCGCAGCCGGGGGCGGACCCTGTCCGGCGTGGCGCAGGCGCTGCTCGACGATCCGCAGCTGTTTGCTCCCAAGGCCAGCCTCGAACAGAGCCTGTCCGCCTTGCGGGCGCTATGGGGTGTTGGCGACTGGACTGCGCATTACGTGGCCTTGCGCCAGTTCCGCGAAGCGGATGCTTTTCCCGCGGCCGACGTGGGCCTGCTCAATGCCCTGGCGGCGCTCGAAGGCGGGCCGGTCAGCGCCAGCCAGCTGCTGGCCCGCGCCGAGGCCTGGCGGCCATGGCGCGGTTACGCGGCGCAGCACCTGTGGACGGCCTTGTAATCCCCCCGCACCTGTAGCCGCTGCCGAGCACCGCGAGGCTGCGATCGGCTGCGCAGCGGCCGTAAAACAGGCGGCGCGTTACGTCATTCATACCGCATGCGCAGGCTTGGCGAGGACTACGTCCTCGATCGCAGCCTCGCGGTGCTCGGCAGCGGCTACAGGTTACGCGTTACAGGCTCACCATTTCGGGCGATGGGCGCCCAGGTCGCTGGCGGGGTAGGCCCATTGCAGGGGCGTGCCGCTGATCTGCAGGGGCACTTGCAGGCGATGGGCCGGGCCCCAGGAGGTCTGCTCCACCAGCAATCCCTGGTCGTCCTGGTCTTCGGCGCGCAAGGCGGGCTCGGCGCTGCCAGGGGCGTGCTCGATCAACAGCTTGGCGGTCCGCGCCAGCGACAGCCGTGCGCTGCCGACGGCCCCGGTTTTCAGTCGTTCGTTCAGGGTGCGGATCGCGGCGGCGGCCATCAGGTAGCCGGTGGCGTGGTCCAGGGCCTGCACCGGCAGCGGTACCGGTTTTTCGGCCTGCTGCCAGCGCTGGCCGGCCTCGGCAATGCCGCTGCTCATCTGCACCAGGCTGTCGAAGCCACGGCGGTTCTGCCAGGGGCCGCTCCAGCCATAGGCGTTCAGGCACACATCGATCAGCCCCGGGGCGAGGCGCTGGCGCTCGGCTGCGCCGTAGCCGAGGCGTTCCAGGGCATCGGCGCGGTAGCCGTGCAGCAGCAGGTCGGCTTCCCCCAGCAGGCTTTCGAAGACCTGGCGATCGGCGGCGTCGTGCAGGTTCAGGCGGGCGCAGCGTTTGCCCAGGGTGACTTCCGGGACCACGCCGGGCTCGTTCCACTCCGGCGGGTCGATGCGCAGCACGTCGGCGCCCAGCCCGGCCAGAAAGCGGCTGGCGATGGGGCCGGCCAGCACCCGGGTCAGGTCCAGCACCTTGATCCCGGCCAGGGGGCGTGACAGCGACCCGCGCCAGGGCTGCGCGGCGTCTGCACCTTGCTTCACGTAGTGCACCAGGGGCTCGGCATTCACGGCCTGCCCCTGGGGATGGGCTTGCCACTCGGCCCAGCTGCGCATTTCGGCGGCGCAGCCACCTGCCTCGACCACCGCCTGCTCCAGGTCGCTCTTGTTCCACTGCGCAACCTTGGCGGCCATGGCCGGTCGGTCCGCGACCCGGCCGAGTACCTGTTCGGCCGCCTGGCGATGATGGGGCGCATTGGTGTGCAGGCGAATCCAGCCGTCCTGGGTGGCGTAGTCGCCGGCGACCGGGTCCCACAGCGGCGGCACGCTCCAGCCCAGCGGCCGCAGGGAGGTGGCGAACCAGAAGGAGGCCAGGCGTCGGTCGACGCTCAGGGTGGGCATGCGCCCGGTCTGGTTGAACAGCAGCCCGGCCGCCGCCTGGCCGGCCGCGGCGATGCTGGCGCTGGCCAGTTCGGTCACGGCGAAGGCCGAGGGCAGGGCGCCGCTCGAGGTCAAGGCAATCGGGGTAAGAGGCAAGCCAAGCGCGGCTTGAACAGACGACAGCACATCGGTCATTGCAGGCCCTCCGCAAGAGAGGGGGCAGCATAAATCAAAAAAGTGAAGCGCCGCAGCCCTGTGATGGAGCAAGGGCTACCTGTAGGAGCGAGCTTGCTCGCGATGGTCGTCAACGATGGCGCGCACTCACTGGCTCAATGCGGCGCGCTCCGGTTCATCGCGAGCAAGCTTCGCTCCTACAGTCCTACAGAGGCGAGGATCAGACCCGGAACTGGTCCATCAGCTTCATCTGCTGGGTGGTCAGGGCGTTGAGCTGGCTGCTGACCTGGGCCGATTCGGTGGCCTGCTCGGTGAGGGATTCGGTCACGCTGCGGATCGCCGAGACGTTGCGGTTGACCTCTTCGGCCACCGCGCTCTGCTGTTCGGCGGCGCTGGCGATCTGCAGGTTCATGTCGCTGATCACCGTGACCGCGTCGCTGATCTTGCCCAGGGCCTGCACCGCTTGCTGGATCTGCCCGGCGTTGCTCTGGGCCTGGGCCTGGCTCGAATGCATGGTCGCCACCACGCCCCGGGTGCCGCTCTGGATGCGCTCGATCACCACGCGGATTTCTTCCACCGAATCCTGGGTGCGCTTGGCCAGGTTGCGCACTTCGTCGGCGACCACCGCGAAGCCGCGGCCGCTTTCCCCGGCGCGCGCCGCCTCGATGGCGGCGTTGAGGGCCAGCAGGTTGGTCTGTTCGGCGATGCTGCGGATCACTTCCAGCACCGAGCCGATCTGTTCGCTGTTGACCGCCAGGGCCTCGACCTCGACCACTGCCTTGCTGACCTCCTCGGCCAGGGTGCTGATGTCGCGGGTGCTGCGCTCGATGATGGTCATGCCGTCCTTGGCCGACTGGTCGGCGCCACGGGCGGCGTTGGCGGCGTTCGAGGCACTGTTGGCGACGTCGTGGGCGGTGGCGCTCATTTCATTGGACGCGGTGGCCACCTGGTCGATTTCGCGGAACTGCACCTGCATGCCTTCGCTGGTCTGGCGGGCGATCTCCGAGGACTGGTCGGCGGTGCCGCGGGCGTCGGTGATGCTCTGCTTGATCTGCGCGATGGTCGGTTGCAGCTTGTCGAGGAAGCGGTTGAACCAGCCCACCAGCTCGCCCAGTTCGTCTTGCTTGCTGTACTTCAGGCGCTGGGTCAGGTCGCCGTCGCCGCTGGCGATTTCCTTGAGCATCTGCGCGACGCTGTTGATCGGCCGGGTCACGCCGGAGGCGGTCAGCCAGATCAGCAGCAGGCCGATCACGCCGGCGACCGCCGCCACCAGCAGGGACACCAGGGTGCCCTGGGCCTGGGCGTCGTCGAGCACGCTCTGGAGTTTCACGGTGTCGGCCAGCAGCACCTGCTCCGGCAGGTCGATCACCACGCCCCAGGGACGGGCGTCGGCGATCGGGCTGACCGGATACACGGCGCGGATCAGGTTGCCCTGCTTGAGGATTTTCGGGGTATTGCCAGCCAGCAGTTGCAGCACATCCTTGCCTTCGGCGCCGAGGGTGTCGGCGATGCCCTTGCCGACCTTGGCCGCATCGTTGCTGTAGGCGGCGAGGATGCCGCTGCCGGCGACGATCAGCATGTGCCCGGCACCGTCGAACAGCCCGTTCTGGGACTCGGCGGCCGCGGCCTGCAGGGCATCCAGGGCGATGTCCACGCCGACCACGCCTATGACTTTGCCGTCGACGATCAGCGGCAGGGAAATGGTGGTCATCAGCATCAGCTTGCCGCCCACGGTGTCGGCGTACGGGTCCAGCAGGCAGGTGCGCTTGCTGTCGCGCGGGCAGGTGTACCAGCTGTTGTAGGGGGTGCCGCTGACGCTCAGGGTGGTCTTGTTCATGTCCTCTTCGACCATCACCGTGTTCAGCCCGGTGCCGCCGGCACGGCTCCAGTAGCTGGCGAAGCGCCCGGCTTCGTTGGAGGCGTGGCCGGCGTCGTTGGCGAACTCGCTGTCCTTGCCGTCGAGGGCGTTGGGCTCATAGGCGAGCCAGATGCCCAGCACCTTGGTGTTGCGTTCGAAGGCGGTTTTCAGGCTGTGGTTGAGTTCTTCGCGCAGCGTCGCGGCGTCCAGCGAACGCTTGCCGGCCATGGCCCGCAGGTCGTTGATCTGGTCGGCCAGGGCGGTGATCACCAGCAGGCTCTCGCCAAAGGTTTTCTGCACCCGCACCGCCTGCTCGGCGGCCCGGGCCTGCAGCAGGTTCTGCACGCTGTCGGTGAGCATTCGCGAGCTGGAACTGCTGACCAGTTGATCGTTCTGGTTGGTCTGGTAGATGTTCATCCCGACGATCAGGCCCACCACGCCGAGCAGGCAGAGTCCGGACAACAGCACGATTTTCAGGCGAATGGACAGAGAGTCGAACATGGGGCGATCTCGCGAATGGATAGGAGGTGAGCGGTGAGTCGGATGACTCCGGTCGCCAAGTCCATTCAGCGCCATGCCCGGAACATCGGCTTGAGCGGCATTTGCCTGAGAAAAAGCCGACGAGCGGTCATGTGTTTGACATAAACAGGGAGGAGGGAGGTTTCGCCGCAGGGCCTGTCGCGAGCAACCGAGCGTCGGCCGGCTGCTCTGGCCGAGGAATCAGGAGGCCTGGGCCAGGGCTTCCGGGCGCGACCAGATCCACAGGTTGCCCAGGCCCATGCCGGCCAGCGCCAGGTACAGGGTCCAGTGATGAGTGAGCAGGCTCAGCATCAGGCCGGCGCACAGCAGCATGCTGACGGTGGCGCTGATCTTGGCCCGGCGGCTGATGATCCGGCCGTTGCGCCAGTTGCTCAGGATAGGGCCGAACAGGCGGTGGTTTTCCATCCAGGCGCTCAGGCGTGGCGAGCTTTTGGTCGCGGCCCAGGCGGCGAGGAGCACGAACTCGGTGGTCGGCAGGCCGGGCACGACGATGGCGATCAGACCGATGGCCAGGCTGACGTAAGCCAGGCAACCGAAGAACAGGCGGGAGGCCTTGGACGGGGATCGGGTTGTGCCGGTCATGGGTTCGATGATGAGGTGACGAGCATGGGGCTCAATCCACAAAGGGTGGGAAAAACGGTTGATGCCAGCAGGTTCGTTCCTGCAACGGGCGTGAGTCTACGCCTTCAATACAGGAACGAGCGCGCCGGCGAAAAAATCAGGCCAGTTCAGGCGCCGTGTCGTAGGCCTTTTCCAGCAGCACGGTAAAGCGGTTGAAGGCATCCAGCGCACCTTTTTCCGCCGCGGCTTCTTCTTCGGCGCTGAATGCCAGGCCGTCGAGGGTGCGGGTGAAGGACTTCCAGCCTTCGGCGCGACCGCCGGCCGGCTCGCCCAGGTGCCGGGCACCGAAGGTTTCGCCGAGGCCCAGGCCCACCGCGCGCTTGATCAGGAACGCCGCGCCCAGCTTGGAGCCTTCGGAGACGAACAGCCAGCCCAGGGCTTCGGCCTTGCTCGGGTTCTGCACCGCGCCCGCCACCGGGGCCGGGACTTCGGTTTCCAGGTCCGCCAGGTCGGCCTTGGCCGCTTCGGCGCGGCAACGCTCTGCCAGGTCCGGGATGATGGCGATCAGCGCCGGGTCGTTGTAGAGGGCGACCAGTTCGGACTGGAACAGGTACTGGGCGACGACGAAGCGGGCAAAGCTGCTGGCGCTTTCGAACGGCGCGTGGGCCTTGACCAGGGCGTCGAGCCTGGCATGGGGTTCGTGGGTGATCTGGTTCAGGCGCTGGGAGCGCAGGCTCGGGCGCTGTGGGGAATCCTGGGTGGTCATGACAATGTCCTTGGGATGTGAAAATGAGAGCTACTGAAAACGAGAGCTGCTGAAAATGAGAAGCACTTGCTAACTAGACGAACAAGAAGACGCGGCACAGTAAAAAATCCTCACTGCGCTCCATCGAAAAGCGCAGTGAGGCAGACCGGATCAGATGTCCCAGATCAGGTTGACCGCGAAGTTGCGACCCGGCTGGGTCAGGCGGTCGAGGTTGGCCGGGCTGAGCACCGCGGCTTCGCCGACGCTGTCGTAGCCGCGCACGTCGTCCCACAGCCAGTACTTCTTGTCGGCCAGGTTGTAGATGCCGGCGCTGACGGTGACATCGTCGCTGACCTTGTAGAAACCGGTCAGGTCGAGCACGCCGTAGCCCGGGGTCTTGAACTGGCTGCTGGTGCCATCCGGGGTCTTGAAGCTGCTGCTGTCGACGCGGTCTTTCTTCTTGACCAGGGTCCAGCTGAGCAGGGCGCCGTAGTGGTCCTGGTCGTAGCCCAGGCCGAACACGCCGGTCAGCGGGTTGACCGCGTTCAGGGGTTCGCCGGTGTCGTTGTTGCGACCGTAGGCGTAGGCCACCGAACCCTGGGTGTACAGGCCCTGCGGCGCGCCCAGGGCGTCGAGGTTGAGCCGACCTTTGACTTCCACGCCCTTGATGGTGGCGTGCTTGATGTTGTTGCTCTGGAACGTCAGTTCGTCGTAGCCCGGGGTCACCGCGTCTTCGTTGATGAAGTCGCGGTACTTGTTATAGAACACCGCCACGTCGAAGTTGCCGGACTCGAAGTTGCCGCGCAGGCCGGTTTCATAGCTCTGGCTTTTCTCCGGCTTGAGGTTCGAGTTCGGCGCCACGCGGTAGCCCGTGGTGGTGTTCTCGAAGCGGCCGTACAGCGCCTTGGCGGTCGGGGTGCGGAAACCTTCGGCGTACTGGCCGTACCAGGTGTACTGGTCGGTCAGGGCGTAGGTCAGGCCGAACTTGGGCGATACCCGGTGCCAGGTCTTGTTCTCGTCGCTCACTTCACCCTGGCCATCGGCGGCCACGGTGTTGAGGAACTCCTGGGTGATGTGCGGCTTGAGCTGGGTGTAGTCGTAGCGCAGGCCCGGCAGGAAGGTCCACTTGTTCCAGCTGATCTGGTCCTGGGCGAACAGGCTGTAGGTGTTGATGGTCGGGTCCGGGAAGTCGCTGGACTTCTTCAGCACGTCGGACGGGCTGATGGCGCCGACCGCCGTGCAACCGCGACCGACCGCCAGGCAGGTACCGCTGCCGCTGCGCGAGCCAGTGACCTTTTCCTGCTTGATAGTGGTGCCGTAGGTTAGCAGGTGCTCGGTTTCGCCGATGGCGAAGGCCTTGTCGGCCTGGGCGTCGAAGACCCACTGCTTCTCTTCGTAGAGGGTTTCGCGGCTGCGCATGACGTTGCGGGTGAACGGGAAGTAGTTTTCCAGGGTGCTCTGGTCGGTCTTGGCGATCTGGTAGTTGAGGCTCCACTTCACGTGGTCGGCCAGCAGGCTATCGAGGGCGAAACGGTTGTCCAGGCCGAAACGTTCGCGGGTGATGGTGTCGTTACCGGTGCGCGAGCGGTACATGCCCAACGGCTGGCCGGCGTTGAACGGGCCGCCCACGGCGCTCTTCTGGTTGGTGTCGCGGTCGTCCTTGTACTTCTCGTAGGTCAGGCCCAGGCGCGCGTCGTCGGCATAGTTCCAGCCGGCCTTGGCCAGCACATTGGTGGTGCGCACGTCTTCCGGGTTGGCGGCGGTGCGCGCCAGGCCGGTGCTGTTGTTGCTGCCGTAGGAGTCGGTTTCGTGGCCGTTGCGCTGGCTGAAGTGCAGCAGGCCGTCGAACTGGCCGCTGCGTCCGGCCACGGTGGCGGATTTCAGCCAGCTGTCGTCGGCCGAGCTGTAGCCGGTCTTCAGGCGGGCGCCGACGTCTTTGCCGGGCTTGATGATGTCGTCCGGGTCGAGGGTGAAGTAGCTGACCGCGCCGCCGATGGCGTTGCTGCCGTACAGCACCGACGCCGGGCCGCGGAGGATCTCCACGCGCTTGATGATTTCCGGGTCGACGTAGTTGCGCTGGGTCTTGGCATAGGGGCCGTTGAAGAAGCCGTTGGGAATCTCCACGCCGTCGACCTGGGTCAGGATGCGGTCGCCGTCGATGCCGCGGATGTTGTAGCCGCTGATACCGCCACGCTGGCCGGCGCCGCCGACCGAAACACCCGGCTCGTAGCGCACCAGTTGCTTGATGGTGTTGACGTTGTTGCGGTCCAGGTCCTGGCGGTCATGCACGGTCACGGTGCTGGGCACGCTGTTGACGTCCTGCTCCTGGCGCGTGGCGCTGATGGTCACCTGTTGCAGGGTCAGGGCGCCGCCGCTGGTGCGCTTTTCCAGGACGATGTTGTTGGCGCCCAGCTTGCGGTAGCTCAGGTTGGTGCCCATCAGCAGGCGGTCCAGGGCTTTTTCCGGCGGCAGCGAGCCGCGCACGCCCGGGGACGCGATGCCTTCGCCCAGTTCCGCCGACAGGCCGACCTGCCAGCCGGTGACGGCGCTAAAGGCGTTCAGCGCCGACACCAGCGGCTGCTGGTCGATGGCGAAGCTGTAGTCGCCCATGTTGCGCGCCGGTTGGCTGGTGGCGGTGGCGGCCATGACCGGCGCGGCCCCGGCCAGCAGGATGGCGGCAGTCAGCAGGGACAGCGTGCAGTTCTGCAGGCGGGCCTGGCGGGAAGATGAAGAGGACCGGCTGTTGAGGCGAGAGGACATCGATAGCGCTCCGTGTCGCACGAATCTTTATAGGTGCTGATTCGGCATGTTTAATGCGAATCAATTGCATTGGCTATAACGAGACGAACGACCGACAGCGATCGCGTAAAAATAAATGCGTGCTAGTTGAGAATCACCAGCGCAGGAAACTCCTGCAGGTGCGCCGAGGTGATGTGAGCCAGGGAGCGCACCACGTCCAGCGGCTGGTCGAGGCGGTAGTTGCCGGTAACCGCGACATCAGCCAGGCGCTCATTGTTGTTGACGATCCAGCCCGGGTAATACCGGCGCAACTCGGCCAGCACCTGGTTCAGCGGGCAGTTCTCGAACACCAGCCGGCCCTGGACCCAGGCCAGGTCCTTGTCGAGGTCGAGCTTGGCCGGGCGGTCGAAACCGTTGGGGCCGATGCGGATGCTTTCGCCGGCCGACAGGCGCACCCGGGCATCGTCGTGGGTGGCGCGCAGGTCGACATCGCCACGCTGTACCCGCACCTGGGCCACGCCGTCCAGGTAACGCACGGCGAAGGCGGTGTCGCGCACGCTGGCGCGTACCGGGCCGGCATCGAGTTCCAGCGGCTGGCCGCGGCTGGCGGGGATCTCGAAGAAGGCTTCGCCCTGGTACAGGCGAGCCACGCGCTGGCGCTCGTCGATGGTGCTGGAGAAGGCCGAATTGGTGTTGAGCAGGACTTTCGAGCCGTCCTCCAGTTGCAGGCGCTGGCGCTCGCCGACCACGGTCAGGTGATCGGCCTGCAGGCGCAGTGGCAGGTTGCTGAAACTGAACAGGCCGAGGATCAACACCGCCGCCACCGCCAGGGGCCGCCAGTGCGGACGCAGGCGCGACAGCGTGCTGACCTTGGTTTTTTGGGTGTCCAGATTTTGCGCGCAGCGCACCACTTGCGGACCGTTCCAGATCGCCTGGGCCTTGTCGAAGGCTGCGCTGTGCAGGGGCGAGGCGTTCAGCCAGTCATGGAATTGCCGGGCCTGCTCGGGGCTCGGGCTCTCCAGCAGGATCAGCCAGTCCAGGGCCTGGTCCATGGCTTGATCCGCGGCGCAGGGGGGGGATGTTTCCCCGTCCTGGGCGGTCGGCTGGGTGCGGTGGGTGTCCGTCACGGGTGTTCCTCGGCTGTGTCTGTGCACGGCTGTTTTTTAGATGGAGAGCGCAGGGCGGTCAAGGGTAGCAAAGGGCTGCGGCCGACGCCCGCCCGGCTGGGCCTCAATGCCCGTTCAAGCGCTCGGCGACGCCGATGCAGATGGCCATGATCAGCTTCAGTTCCTTTTGCACGGTGCTCTGGGAGACCTCGAGCTTCTCGGCGATCTCCAGGTAGCTGTGGCCGTGCAGGCGGCTGAGGATGAAGATCTGCTGTTGGCGCGGGCTGAGTTGGGCAAGGCTCATGTTCAGGCGTTCCAGCAACTGTTCGGCATGGGCGGCATCCTCGGCGCTGCTCAGGGGCGCGGCCACGCTTTCGACCACGTCCAGCGGCACGTCTTCGAGCAGGGTGCGGGCCTGGATGCGGCGCGCGCGCAGGTGGTCGAGCGCCAGGTTGCGGGCGGTCTGGAAGACGAAGGGTTCGAGGTGGTCGATGGCCCGTTCGCTCAGGGCCCGGGTCACGCGCAGGTAGGTTTCCTGCAGCAGGTCCTCGGCGGTGCTGGGGTTGTTGACCATCCGCTCCAGCGTGCGCAGCAGCGAAACGCGCTGGGTGAGAAAGACGTGATTGAAGCGGGATTGGCTCACAACAGGACCTGGCTGATTTTTCAGCGGATGATAATGCTTATCATCTACGTCAGCGGTCAAGCCCTGAGTGAATCATCGACGCCCTGAGAGGTAGGCCGGGTAGTCCGGAATCCGGTAGCTGTGCGCCTGCTCCATCAGCGGGCTGCTGAGCAGGTAGTCGGCGCTGCATTCGTTGCAGGCCACGGGAATGTTCCAGACCGCCGCGACCCGTAGCAGGGCCTTGATGTCCGGATCGTGGGGCTGGGGTTCGAAGGGATCCCAGAAGAACACCAGCATGTCCACCCGCTGCTCGGCGATTCGCGCGCCGAGCTGCTGGTCGCCGCCCAGGGGGCCGCTGATCATGCTTTCCCCCGGCAGGCCCAGGCGCTGGTGCAGCAGCTGGCCGGTGGTGCCGGTGGCCAGCAGAGCGTGCTCGGCGAGCTTGTCTTTCTGCCGCTCGGCCCAGTCCAGGAGGAAACTCTTGCAGTGGTCGTGGGCCACCAGGGCGATGCGCTTGATACCGATCATCGGTGGCGGCTCCGGGAGGGAGTGAATCTGCAGGAGCTGCCGAGGCTGCGATCTTTGCGCGCTTGAACCTCGAATGTGAAGATCAAAAGATCGCAGCCTGCGGCAGCTCCCGCGCCGCAGGCCGTGGGCTTACTCGGCGCTGCACAGGGCCAGGCAGTTATCCAGCATGCGGTTGGAGAAGCCCCACTCGTTGTCGTACCAGGCCAGTACCTTGAGCAGCTTGCCGCCGCTGACCTTGGTGTGATTGGCGTCGAAGATCGACGACAGCGGGTTGTGGTTGAAGTCGCTGGAGACCAGCGGCAGGCTGTTGTAGCCCAGGATCTTCGAGTGCTGGCTGGCGCTCTTGAGCAGGGCGTTGACCTCCTCGGCAGTGGTGTTGCGCTTGAGCTGCACGGTCAGGTCCACCAGCGATACGTTGATCACCGGCACCCGCACCGCCATGCCAGTCAGCTTGCCCGCCAGTTCCGGCAGCACCAGGCCCACGGCTTCGGCCGCGCCGGTCTTGCTCGGGATCATGTTCTGGGTGGCCGAACGGGCGCGGTACGGATCGCTGTGGTAGACGTCGGTCAGGTTCTGGTCGTTGGTGTAGGCGTGGATGGTGGTCATCAGCCCGCTTTCGATGCCCAGCTCGCGGTTCAGCACCTGGGCCACTGGCGCCAGGCAGTTGGTGGTGCACGAAGCGTTGGAAATGATCTGGTGCGACTGGCGCAGAATGTCGTGGTTCACGCCATACACCACGGTGGCGTCGGCGCCTTTGGCCGGGGCGGAAATGATCACTTTGCGGGCGCCGGCGCTGAGATGGGCGGCGGCCTTGGCACGGTCGGTGAACAGACCGGTGCATTCGAATACCACGTCGATCTTCTCGGCGGCCCAGGGCAGTTCGGCCGGATTGCGGATGGCGCTGACGGCGATCCGGTCGCCGTTGACGGTCAGGCTTTCCTGATCGTGCTGCACGTCGGCATCGAAGGTACCGTGGACGGTGTCGTATTTGAGCAGGTGGGCATTGATCGAACTATCACCCAGATCGTTGATGGCGACGATCTGCAGATCCTGGCGATAGCCTTGGGTATAAAGTGCGCGCAGGACGTTACGGCCGATACGGCCAAAACCATTGATTGCGATTCGTAGAGTCATTAGAAAAGCGCCTGCCGTAGTTTTGTTGTTGGAATTACAAGATTATTCGCAAAAAAATAGAAAACAAGCCTTTTTGGTGGCAATATTTTGTTTTATCTACAACGAGTGACCTGAATCAACTGGTCCAAATGGTCAAGAAACCCTCTGCCATCCCCTGTGCCGCGGGCGTTTTGATCAGCATAGACAAACAGGTCGCCACATCCGTTAGCCTGGAGTTCTACACATGCATCCCCGCGTTCTTGAGGTCACCGAACGGCTTGTCGCCCGCAGTCGCGCCACTCGCGAGGCTTACCTCGCCCTGATCCGCGGCGCCGCCAGCGATGGCCCGCAACGGGGCAAGCTGCAGTGTGCGAACTTCGCCCACGGCGTTGCCGGCTGCGGCTCGGAAGACAAGCACAGCCTGCGCATGATGAATGCCGCCAACGTGGCGATTGTTTCGTCATATAACGACATGCTCTCGGCGCACCAGCCGTACGAGCACTTTCCCGAACAGATCAAGAAGGCCCTGCGCGAGATGGGCTCGGTCGGCCAGTTCGCCGGCGGCACCCCCGCCATGTGCGATGGCGTGACCCAGGGCGAGGCCGGCATGGAGCTGAGCCTGCCGAGCCGCGAGGTGATCGCGCTGTCCACCGCGGTGGCCTTGTCCCACAACATGTTCGACGCCGCGCTGATGCTCGGCATCTGCGACAAGATCGTCCCGGGCCTGATGATGGGCGCGTTGCGCTTCGGCCACCTGCCGACCATCTTCGTCCCGGGCGGGCCGATGCCGTCGGGCATTTCCAACAAGGAAAAGGCCGACGTGCGCCAGCGCTACGCCGAAGGCAAGGCGACCCGCGAAGAGCTGCTGGAATCGGAGATGAAGTCCTACCACAGCCCGGGTACCTGCACCTTCTACGGCACCGCCAACACCAACCAGCTGCTGATGGAAGTCATGGGCCTGCACTTGCCGGGCGCGTCCTTCGTCAACCCCTACACGCCACTGCGCGACGCCCTGACCCATGAGGCGGCGCAGCAGGTCACCCGCCTGACCAAACAGAGCGGCAACTTCACGCCGATCGGTGAGATCGTCGACGAGCGTTCGCTGGTCAACTCCATCGTTGCCCTGCACGCCACTGGTGGTTCGACCAACCACACCCTGCACATGCCGGCGATTGCCCAGGCCGCGGGCATCCAGCTGACCTGGCAGGACATGGCCGACCTGTCCGAGGTGGTGCCGACCCTGTCTCACGTCTATCCGAACGGCAAGGCCGACATCAACCACTTCCAGGCGGCGGGCGGCATGGCGTTCCTGATTCGCGAACTGCTGGAGGCCGGCCTGCTCCACGAAGATGTCAACACCGTGGCCGGCCGTGGCCTGAGCCGCTACACCCAGGAACCGTTCCTGGACAACGGCAAGCTGGTGTGGCGCGACGGCCCGATCGAAAGCCTCGACGAAAACATCCTGCGTCCGGTGGCCCGCGCGTTCTCGCCGGAAGGCGGCCTGCGGGTGATGGAAGGCAACCTCGGTCGCGGGGTGATGAAAGTCTCCGCCGTGGCGCTGCAGCACCAGATCGTCGAAGCGCCGGCGGTGGTGTTCCAGGACCAGCAGGACCTGGCCGATGCGTTCAAGGCCGGCGAGCTGGAGAAAGACTTCGTGGCAGTGATGCGCTTCCAGGGCCCACGCTCCAACGGCATGCCGGAACTGCACAAGATGACGCCGTTCCTCGGCGTGTTGCAGGACCGTGGCTTCAAGGTCGCGCTGGTCACCGACGGGCGCATGTCCGGGGCCTCGGGCAAGATCCCGGCGGCGATCCACGTCAGCCCTGAAGCCCAGGTCGGCGGTGCGCTGGCACGGGTGCGCGACGGCGACATCATTCGCGTGGATGGCGTAAAGGGCACGCTGGAGCTTAAGGTAGACGCCGATGAATTCGCTGCCCGCGAACCGGCCAAGGGCCTGCTGGGTAACAACGTCGGCAGCGGCCGCGAATTGTTCGGTTTCATGCGCATGGCCTTCAGCTCGGCGGAGCAGGGCGCCAGCGCCTTTACCTCTGCCCTGGAGAACCTTAAGTGAAGTTAGCGCTGGTCGGTGACATTGGTGGAACCAATGCGCGTTTTGCGTTGTGGAAAGACCAGCGCCTGGAGTCGATCCAGGTGCTGGCGACGGCGGACCACGCCAGCCCGGAAGAAGCCATCGGCGTATACCTGGGCGGCCTCGGCCTGGCGCCGGGTTCGATCGGCGCGGTGTGCCTGTCGGTGGCCGGTCCGGTCGGCGGCGACGAATTTCGTTTTACCAACAACCACTGGCGCCTGAGCCGCAAGGCCTTCTGCCAGACCCTGCAGGTCGATGAGCTGCTGCTGGTCAATGACTTCTCGGCCATGGCCCTGGGCATGACCCGCCTGCAGCCCGGCGAGTTCCGGGTGGTTTGCGAAGGCACCGCCGAGCCGCTGCGCCCGGCGGTGGTGATCGGGCCGGGCACCGGCCTGGGCGTCGGCACGCTGCTGGACCTGGGCGAAGGCCGCTGGGCCGCCTTGCCAGGCGAGGGCGGGCATGTCGACCTGCCGTTGAGCAGCCCGCGGGAAACCCAGTTGTGGCAGCACATCTACAGCGAGATCGGCCATGTCAGCGCCGAGACCGCGCTCAGCGGCGGCGGTTTGCCTCGGGTGTACCGGGCGATCTGCGCGGTGGACGGGCATGAGCCGGTGCTCGATACCCCGGAAGCCATCACCGCGGCGGGCCTGGCCGGCGACCCCATCGCCCTGGAAGTGCTCGAGCAGTTCTGCTGCTGGCTGGGCCGGGTGGCGGGCAACAACGTGCTGACCACCGGCGGGCGCGGTGGCGTGTACATCGTCGGCGGGGTGATTCCGCGGTTCGCCGACTTTTTCGTCGAAAGCGGTTTCGCCCGTTGTTTTGCCGACAAGGGCTGCATGAGCGATTACTTCAAGGGCATTCCGGTATGGCTGGTGACAGCGCCGTACTCGGGCCTGACCGGCGCCGGGGTGGCGCTCGAGCAGGCGTTTGCCTGATCGAACGTATGGGGCTTGTCGCAAGCAGGCTTCGCTCGGGTTTCGTGTTGGAACGCTGCTTCTGTAGCCGCTGCCGAGCGAGCGAGGCTGCGACCGGCCGCGAAGCGGACGTAAACCGGGCCCCCGTTTCTTTCTGGCAAACCCTGTGTTCAGGTTTTGCGAGGACTTCGTCCTCGATCGCAGCCTCGCAGGCTCGGCAGCGGCTACGGAGCTGATCCATGAGGCATAATCCCGCTCCATTCATAACAACAAAGGACGGCCCGCGTGAGTTCAGTCAGTAAGTCGATCTTGTTGGTTGATGACGATCAGGAAATCCGCGAGCTGCTGGAGACCTACCTCAGTCGCGCCGGCTTCCAGGTCCGCAGCACGCCCAACGGCGCTGGTTTTCGCCAGGCGCTGAACGAGGCGCCGAGCGACCTGGTGATTCTGGATGTGATGCTGCCGGACGAAGACGGTTTCAGCCTGTGCCGCTGGATCCGCCAGCACCCGCGGGTCGGCCAGGTACCGATCATCATGCTCACCGCCAGCTCCGACGAAGCCGACCGGGTCATCGGCCTGGAACTGGGTGCCGACGATTACCTGGGCAAACCCTTCAGCCCTCGCGAATTGCAGGCGCGGATCAAGGCCCTGTTGCGCCGCGCGCAGTTCGGCCAGGAACGGGCCGGCGGCGAGGTGCTGTGCTTCGACGAGTGGCGCCTGGACATGGTCAGCCACCGGCTGTTTCACAACGACGGCGAGGAAGTGATCCTCTCCGGCGCCGACTTCGCCCTGCTCAAGCTGTTCCTCGATCACCCGCAGGAAATCCTCGACCGTGACACCATCGGCAATGCCACCCGCGGGCGCGAACTGATGCCCCTGGACCGCATCGTCGACATGGCGGTCAGCCGCCTGCGCCAACGCCTGCGCGACACCGAGAAGCCGCCGCGGCTGATCCGCACCGTGCGCGGCAGCGGTTATCAATTGGCAGCCAATGTGGTTGCCGGCAATGCTCACTGAGTGGTCGCGCAAGTTGCTGGCGCGGGTGCCGGTACCGCGTTCGCTGCTGGGCCGGATGTTGCTGCTGACGCTGCTGGCGGTGTTGTTCGCGCAAACCTTGTCCAGCGTGATCTGGGTTTCCCAGCTGCGCGCCACCCAGCTCGAAGGCCTGGTCACCAGCGCCCGCAGCCTGGCCCATTCGATGACCGCCAGCGTCAGCTACTTTCGTTCGCTGCCGGTGGCGTACCGGCCGCTGGTGCTCGACCAGTTGCGCAGCATGGGCGGCACCCGTTTTGTCGTGACCCTCAACGACAAGCCGCTGGGCATGGAAGTGCTGCCCATCACGCCGCGCAAGCAGGCGGTGCTCAAGGCGGTGGACGAAGTGCTGCGCCAGTCCCTGGGCAACGACGCCTATATCTCGGTGACCTTCGTCAGCCCCGAGGACCTGCGGATTTTCAACGGCGGCCTGAAACTCGATGAATTGCCGCGTTCCTGGGCCCATTACGCCCTGACCCTGGAACCGGTGAACCCGCCGGTGCTGGTCACCCAGATCCAGATGGCGCCGGGGGAGTGGCTGTACATCGCCTCGCTGTTGCCCGAGCCCTACACCAGCCTCGAAGAGCAGGGGCTGCCGGCGCAGCAGGTGTGGTTCATCGTGCTCACCAGCGGTTTCCTGCTGCTGTTCATCGGCCTGCTGGTGCATTGGCAGAGCCGGCCGCTCAAGCGCCTGGCGCGGGCCGCGCGGGACATGTCCCTGGGCGCCGATGTGCAGCCGGTGGCCGAAGGCGGCGGCAGCGAAGTGGTGGAGGTCGGCCGGGCCTTCAATGCCATGCGCGAGCGCATCAGCCGTTACCTGACCGAGCGCAGCCAGCTGTTCAGTGCGATTTCCCACGACCTGCGCACGCCCATCACCCGGCTGCGGCTACGGGTCGAACTGCTGGAAGACGAGCAGCTGCAAAGCAAGTTCGGCCGCGACCTGGATGAGCTGGAGCTGCTGGTCAAGGGCGCGCTGCAATGCGTCAAGGACACCGACATCCACGAGAACATCGAGCCGGTGGACCTCAACCAGGTGCTCGACTGCCTGGTGGAGCCTTACCTGGCGCCCAATGGCAACGGCCGCGTGACCCAGCAGGGGCGGGCGCTGGCGCCGTATCCGGGCAAGCCCCTGGCGCTCAAGCGCTGCATGGGCAACCTGATCGACAACGCGCTGAAGTACGGGCAGAACGCCCACCTGCACATCGACGACGATGCCAACGCGTTCATCCTGCATGTCGACGACGAAGGCCCGGGCGTGCCAGAACAGCGCCTGGAGCAGGTGTTCGAGCCGCACTTTCGCCTGTCCGGCCAGCAGCAAGGCTACGGCCTGGGCCTGGGCATCGCGCGCAACATCGCCCACAGCCATGGCGGCGAGGTGAGCCTGCAGAACCTGCGCGAAGGCGGTTTGCGCGTGACCCTGTACCTGCCGCGTTCCATGGATTGATGCCCCTGTAGCCGCTGGCGAAGCCTGCGATCGGCCGCGTAGCGGTCGTAAAATTTCATGCCGCGCTTGGCTGTATGACCGAGGCGCCAGCTTTGCGAGCCCTGCGGTCTCGAGCGCAGCCTGCGGCAGCGGCTACAGGGAGTTTTGTCACGGCTTGGTGACATTTCCTGTGACCTTCGTTACCTGCCCGCGCGAACCCGTTGTTTAGACTCAAGGCCCTGATAAAAACAACAACAGGTCCGCCATGAACCCTATTCCCCTGACGTTCAGCAGCTGGCTGAACGCTCCTGCCCATCATCAATGGCTGGCCGCCGAAGGCCAGCGCCTGCTGGGTTTCGCCCGCGCGGCCCGGCTGCCCGAAGGCTTCGGCGACCTGGACGAACGCGGGCGCCTGCCGAGCGACGCCCGGGCCGGCACCATGAACACCGCGCGCATGACCCACAGTTTCGCCATGGCCCATATCCAGGGCATTCCCGGCTACGCCGCGCTGGTGGACCACGGTATCGCCGCGCTTAACGGCGCGCTGCGCGATGGCGAATACGGCGGCTGGTTCGCCACTCCCGGGCATGCCGATGGCAATAGCGGCAAGGCCGCGTACCTGCACGCTTTCGTTGCCCTGGCGGCGAGTTCCGCGGTGGTGGCCGCGCGCCCCGGCGCCGAGGCCTTGCTGGCGGAGGCGATCCGGGTCATCGAAAGGCATTTCTGGAGCGAGGAGGAGGGCGCGATGCGCGAGTCCTTCAACCGCGACTGGAGCGGCGAGGAGGCCTATCGCGGCGCCAACAGCAACATGCACGCCACCGAGGCGTTCCTCGCCCTGGCCGATGTCACCCAGGACCCGCGCTGGCTCAACCGCGCCCTGCACATTGTCGAGCGGGTCATCCATCAGCATGCCGCCGCTGGCGATTACCGGGTCATCGAGCATTTCGACCGCCACTGGCAGCCATTGCCGGATTACAACCAGGAACATCCGGCCGACGGTTTCCGCCCCTATGGCACTACCCCCGGGCACGCTTTCGAGTGGGCCCGCCTGCTGCTGCACCTCGAAGCCGCGCGCTGCCAGGCCGGCATGCTCAGCCCCGGCTGGCTGCTGCTGGATGCCCAGAAGCTGTTCGAAACCGCCTGCCGTGACGCCTGGGACGTCGATGGCGCGCCGGGCATTGTCTACACCCTGGACTGGCAGCAGCGCCCCGTGGTGCGCCAGCGCCTGCACTGGACCCACGCCGAGGCCGCGGCGGCGGCCAGCGCCTTGCTGCAACGCACCGGGGAAGCGCAGTACGAAACCTGGTATCGGCGCTTCTGGGAGTTCACTGCCGAGCATTTCATCGACCCGCTGCACGGCAGCTGGCACCACGAGCTGGACAGCAACAACAGGCCCAGCGCCGAGATCTGGGCCGGCAAGCCGGACCTGTATCACGCCTGGCAGGCGGTGCTGATTCCGCGCCTGCCTTTGGCGCCGAGCATGGCATCGGCGCTGGCCGAAGTGTCTAGACTGCAGGTTGTGTAACCATGTGGTGACATTCGCGCATCCCTTCGTTACCTGCGCGGGTAGGCCCCCTGTTTAGAATCCTATGCAGCGCAAGCACCAGACTTGCATGCATAACAACAAGAAAGGTACACCTCAGATGAATGCGATTTCTCGTCTAGCTGCTGTCATTTCCGTTGCCTCGTTGTTTCCCCTCAGTGCATTCCCTCTCGTTTCCGTTGCCGCCGACGCCAAAGGCTCCGTGGAAGTCGTCCATTGGTGGACGTCCGGCGGTGAAAAAGCGGCGGTCGATGTGCTCAAGGCCCAGGTCGAAAAAGACGGCTTCACCTGGAAAGACGGCGCAGTCGCCGGCGGTGGCGGTGCCACGGCCATGACCGTGCTGAAAAGCCGCGCTGTTTCCGGCAACCCGCCGGGCGTTGCCCAGATCAAGGGTCCGGACATCCAGGAGTGGGGCAGCACCGGCCTGCTCAGCACCGACGCCCTGAAAGACGTGGCCAAGTCGGAAAACTGGGACGGCCTGCTCTCCAAGAAAGTCTCCGACACCGTGAAGTACGAAGGTGACTATGTCGCCGTGCCGGTGAACATCCACCGCGTCAACTGGCTGTGGATCAACCCGGAAGTCTTCAAGAAGGCCGGGATCGACAAGGCCCCGACCACCCTCGAAGAATTCTATGCCGCCGGCGACAAGCTCAAGGCCGCCGGCTTCATCGCCCTGGCCCACGGCGGCCAGCCATGGCAGGACAGCACCGTGTTCGAAGACGTGGTGCTCTCGGTCATGGGCGCCGATGGCTACAAGAAAGCCCTGGTCGACCTGGACCAGAAGACCCTCGCCGGCCCGGAGATGACCAAGGCCTTCACCGAGCTGAAGAAAGTCACCAGCTACATGGACCCGAACCGCGCCGGGCGTGACTGGAACATCGCCGCCGCCGACGTCATCAATGGCAAGGCCGGCATGCAGATGATGGGCGACTGGGCCAAGAGCGAGTGGACCGCGGCGAAGAAAGTCGCCGGCAAGGACTACCAGTGCGTGGCCTTCCCGGGCACCGACAAGGCCTTCACCTACAACATCGACTCCCTGGCGGTGTTCAAGCTCAAGGCCGATCGCAAGGGCGATATCGCCGCCCAGCAGGACCTGGCCAAGGTCGCCCTGGGCAAGGACTTCCAGAAGGTCTTCAGCATCAACAAGGGCTCGATCCCGGTGCGCACCGACATGCTCAACGACATGGCCGCGCAAGGCTTCGACTCCTGCGCCCAGGCGGCGGCCAAGGACTTCCTGGCTGACGACAAGACCGGCGGCCTGCAACCGAGCATGGCGCACAACATGGCCACCTCCCTGGCCGTGCAGGGCGCGATCTTCGATGTGGTGACCAACTTCATGAACGACAAGGACGCGGACCCGGCCAAGGCCAGTGCGCAGCTGGCATCGGCCGTCAAGGCCGCCCAGTAACTCCGAACGCCGCAAGCCTGCTTGCGGCGATTTATCTGACGGCGCTTTCCCCCTGTAGGAGCGAGCTTGCTCGCGATAGCGATCGGTCTGTCGGCATCCATGTTGAATGTCCCGCAGTCATCGCGAGCAAGCTCGCTCCTACACAAGAGGGGATCGCTTCGGCCTTCATTTCTTCAACTGGATTATCCCGATGAGCTCTGTGGCGGTTTTCAGCAAAGCCTCACCGTTCGACGCGCTGCAGCGCTGGCTCCCCAAGTTGGTCCTGGCGCCAAGCATGCTGATCGTCCTGGTCGGTTTTTACGGTTACATCATCTGGACGTTCATTCTGTCCTTCACCAACTCCAGCTTCATGCCGAGCTACAAGTGGGTCGGCCTGCAGCAATACATGCGCCTGATGGACAACGACCGCTGGTGGGTGGCGAGCAAGAACCTGGCGCTGTTCGGCGGCATGTTCATCGGCATCAGCCTGGTGCTGGGCGTGTTCCTGGCGGTGCTGCTGGACCAGCGCATCCGCAAGGAAGGCTTTATCCGCACCGTCTACCTGTACCCGATGGCGCTGTCGATGATCGTCACCGGCACCGCCTGGAAATGGCTGCTCAACCCTGGCCTGGGCCTGGACAAGATGCTGCGTGACTGGGGCTGGGAAGGCTTCCGCCTGGACTGGCTGGTGGATCAGGACCGCGTGGTGTACTGCCTGGTGATCGCCGCCGTGTGGCAGGCCTCGGGCTTTGTCATGGCGATGTTCCTCGCCGGCTTGCGCGGCGTCGACCAGTCGATCATCCGTGCCGCCCAGGTCGATGGCGCGAGCCTGCCGACCATCTACCTGAAGATCGTCCTGCCGAGCCTGCGCCCGGTGTTCTTCAGCGCCTTCATGATCCTCGCGCACATCGCGATCAAGAGCTTCGACCTGGTGGCGGCAATGACCGCCGGCGGCCCTGGCTACTCGTCCGACCTGCCGGCGATGTTCATGTATTCCTTCACCTTCAGCCGTGGCCAGATGGGCATAGGTTCGGCCAGCGCCATGCTGATGCTGGGCGCCGTGCTGACCATCCTGGTGCCGTACCTGTACTCCGAACTGCGAGGCAAACGCCATGACTAACCAGCTCGGAAAACCTGCGCTGAACTTCAGCCGCATCGCCATCTACGCCACCCTGCTGCTGGCAGCGGCGGTGTACCTGGTGCCGCTGGTGGTGATGCTGCTGACCAGCTTCAAGACCCCGGAAGACATCCGCACCGGCAACCTGCTGAGCTGGCCGGCCGTGATCGACGGCATCGGCTGGATCAAGGCCTGGGACACCGTGGGCGGCTACTTCTGGAACTCGGTGAAGATCACCGTGCCGGCGGTGATCATCTCGACCTTCGTCGGCGCCATGAACGGCTACGTACTGTCGATGTGGCGCTTTCGCGGTTCGCAGCTGTTCTTCGGCCTGCTGCTGTTCGGTTGCTTCCTGCCGTTCCAGACCGTGCTGCTGCCGGCGTCCTTCACCCTCGGCAAGTTCGGCCTGGCCAACACCACCAGCGGCCTGGTGCTGGTGCACGTGGTCTACGGACTGGCGTTCACCACGCTGTTCTTCCGCAACTACTACGTGAGCATCCCGGACGCCCTGGTCAAGGCCGCGCGCCTGGACGGCGCAGGCTTCTTCACTATCTTCGGCAAGATCCTGCTGCCGATGTCGGTGCCGATCATCATGGTCTGCCTGATCTGGCAGTTCACCCAGATCTGGAACGATTTCCTGTTCGGCGTGGTGTTCGCCAGCGGCGATGCGCAACCGATCACCGTGGCCTTGAACAACCTGGTCAACACCAGCACCGGGACCAAGGAATACAACGTTGATATGGCGGCGGCGATGATCGCCGGGCTGCCGACACTGCTGGTCTACATATTCGCTGGCAAGTATTTCCTGCGTGGGCTGACGTCCGGCGCGGTCAAGGGGTAAAAGATGGCAACTCTCGAATTACGCAACGTCAACAAGACCTACGGTACTGGCCTGCCGGATACCCTGAAGAACATCGAACTGAAGATCGATGACGGTGAGTTCCTGATTCTCGTGGGGCCTTCGGGCTGCGGTAAGTCCACCCTGATGAACTGCATCGCCGGCCTGGAAAACATTAGCGGCGGGGCGATCCTGGTGGACGACGCCGACATCAGCGGCATGAGCCCGAAAGACCGTGACATCGCCATGGTGTTCCAGTCCTATGCGCTGTACCCGACCATGAGCGTGCGCGACAACATCGCCTTCGGCCTGAAGATCCGCAAGATGCCGGCCGCCGAGATCGACGAGGAAGTGGCGCGGGTGGCCAAGCTGCTGCAGATCGAACACCTGCTCAGCCGCAAGCCCGGCCAGCTGTCCGGCGGCCAGCAACAGCGCGTGGCCATGGGCCGGGCCCTGGCGCGGCGGCCGAAGATCTACCTGTTCGACGAACCGCTGTCCAACCTCGACGCCAAGCTGCGGGTCGAGATGCGCACCGAAATGAAACTGATGCACCAGCGCCTGAAAACCACCACGGTCTACGTCACCCACGACCAGATCGAAGCCATGACCCTGGGCGACAAGGTGGCGGTGATGAAGGACGGCATCATCCAGCAGTTCGGCACCCCGAAACAGATCTACAACGACCCGGCCAACCTGTTCGTGGCCAGCTTCATCGGTTCGCCGCCGATGAACTTCATCCCCCTGCGCCTGCAACGCAAGGACGGCCGCCTGCTGGCCCTGCTGGACAGCGGCCAGGCCCGTTGCGAGCTGCCCCTGGGCATGCAGGACGCCGGCCTGGAAGACCGGGAAGTGATCCTCGGCATCCGTCCGGAGCAGATCGGCCTGGCGAACGGCGAGGGCAACGGCCTGCCGACCCTGCGCGCCGAGGTCCAGGTCACCGAGCCGACCGGCCCCGACACCCTGGTGTTCGTCAACCTCAACGGCACCAAGGTCTGCTGCCGCCTGGCGCCGGATGTGGCGCCGCAGGTCGGCGAAACCCTGACCCTGCAATTCGATCCGGCCAAGGTTCTGCTGTTCGATGCCAAGAGTGGCGAGCGCCTGGGTGTTGCGGCCCCTGCGCAGTCCGAAGCCCATGCCAGCAACGTGGCGCAGTTCAAGGGGCGTTGAAGCCCGCGTTATTGGAGCAAGGACGTACCGAATGCGCGGCGGATGGCCTGTCATCCGTCGCATCAGGTGTAAACCGCGTTAGAGAAAAACAGTTAATAACAATAAAGACGAGGATGTAGGGATGAAAAAGAAGAGCACCAATGCACGCTTGATCTGCCAGTTGTCAGCGATTGCGGCAATGACCCTGGCCGGTAGCGCGCACGCTGACGAAGCGTTCAGCGCCGATTCGAAATGGATGACCGGTGACTGGGGTGGCGAGCGGACCAAACTGCTCGAGAAAGGGATCGATATCAAGGCCGATTACGTTGGCGAAATGGGCGCCAACCTGCATGGCGGCTACAACGACGACAAGACCGGACGCTACAGCGACCAGTTCGGCCTGGGCGTGGCCTTGGACCTGGAAAAGCTCTGGGGCTGGGATAACACCCAGGCGAAGATCCAGCTGACCAACCGTAACGGCCAGAACATCTCCAACGACCGTATCGGCGACCCGCGTGCCGGCACCTTGAGCTCCTCCCAGGAAGTCTACGGCCGTGGCCACATGGTGCGTCTGACCCAACTGTGGATCCAGCACCAGTTCCTCGACGGCAAGCTCGACGTCAAGGCCGGTTACTTCGGCGAAGGCGAAGACTTCAATACTTTCCCCTGCGACTTCCAGAACCTGGCGTTCTGCGGCTCCCAGGTGGGCAACTGGGCGACCAACATCTGGTACAACTGGCCGGTCAGCCAGGCGGCACTGCGGGTGAAGTACCACATCACGCCTGAGCTGTATGCGCAGATCGGCGCGTACAACCAGAACCCGTCGCAACTGGAGCACGGCAACGGCTTCAAGCTCAGCGGCAGCGGTACCAAGGGCACCGTGCTGCCGGTCGAGCTGGTCTGGTCGCCGAAGGTCAACAACCTGCCGGGCGAATACCGCGTCGGTTACTACAAGAGCACGGCCGATGCCAGCGACGTGCGCGAGGACGTCAATGGCCAGGACGCCGCCGTCACCGGTGACAGCTATCGCGTGCACAGCAGCAAGCACGGCTACTGGTTCGTCGGGCAGCAGCAACTCACCACTCACAACGGCGATGCGACCCGCGGTCTGAACATCGCGGCCAACGCCACGTTCCACGACAAGGACACCAACTTCATCGACAACTACCAGTCGCTGATGCTGGTGTACAAGGGCCCGTTCGACGCACGTCCCAAGGATGACGTCGGCATCGGCTTCGCCCGTATCCATGTCAACGACGACGTGAAGAAAAACGCCCAGTTGCTCAATGACACCAATGGCGTCAGCAACTACGACGATCCGCTGTTCTCGCCGATCCGCGAGACTGAGTACAACTACGAAATCAACTACGGCTTCCATGTCACCAACTGGCTGACCGTGCGTCCCAACCTGCAGTACATCACCCATCCAGGCGGTGTGGATGAAGTCGACAACGCCCTGGTGGCCGGCCTGAAAATTCAGTCGGTGTTCTAACGCTGTTGCGATAAGCTCCTCCTCAATGTGCGCATTTTTGCGGATGGCCCAGGCTATCCGCTTTTTTTTGGGGACGAACCCGTTCCCTGTAGCCGCTGCCGCAGGCTGCGATCGGCCGGGACGGCCGTAGCGTCCTCAAGATCGCTGAAGGCCTGCGGCCTTATCGCAGCCTGCGGCAGCGGCTACAGGGTTTTGCGCATCAATGATGAATATCGGTACAGCAATGATCTTCAGGACCGTGGCCCATGCATGAGCATCCGCTACAACGCTTTTTCAAATCCTTGCGCGAGCGCCCGATCTTCGCGTGGGAGCGCTATCAGATGCGCGACGTGCTGGTGATCGACCATCCGCTGTGCCAGGCGGTGTTCAGTCGCCAGGGCGCGCAGCTCCTGCATTTTCAGCCGACCGGGCAGAAGCCCTGGCTGTGGTGTGCGGCGAAGTGGCCGCAGGTCGGGGCGATCCGTGGTGGGGTGCCGGTGTGCTGGCCCTGGTACGGCCGTCACCCGAGCGAAAACGCCTGGCCATCCCATGGCTGGGCCCGACTGATCGACTGGAAGCTGCTCGACAGCCGCAGCGATGACGAGGGCGTGTACCTGCACTGGCAGTTGCAGCTGTGCGACTGGCAGGTCGACCTGCACGCGCACCTGGGCGAAAGCATGGACCTGCGCCTGAGCACCGAGCACCAGGACAGCCTGCCGTGCCAGCTGAGCCAGGCTTTGCACGCCTACTGGCGTATTGGCGACGTCGGCGAGGTAGCGCTGTCTGGGCTCGACGGCGCCGAGGGTTACGACCAGTTGAGCCGCCAGGCGTGCCGGCAAACAGGCGAGCTGCGGGTCGATGGTGGCTGTCAGCGGGTGTTCCAGCACGAGGGCGAATTGCAGCTCAAGGACCACGCCTGGCAGCGCGAATTGCGCATCGACACCGGCGACAGCGCCGACACCGTGGTCTGGCATCCGGGCAGCCGGCCGCTGCTGGGGGTGAGCTGGAACGAGGTGTCCGGGTTCGTCTGCGTCGAGGCGGCGGCGGGGGGCACCGACAGCTTGTGCCTGGCGCCGGGGGAGCGGGCGCATCTGAGCTTGCAGGCGCGGGCGGGGGCTTAGTGGCGGGTTGGCGGTGTGGCTGGTGCCGTCATCGCGGGCAAGCCTGGCTCCTACAGAAACGCATTGACTGTAGGAGCGGCCGGTCGATGCTCGATTGCCCGCGATAAGGCCGGAGGCGCTGGCGCCGGGTTTCGCGAAACTCAGTTGTACTCGTCGCCCACCGGGTAGCGGCTGGCGTTGAGGCTTTCCTTGATCTTGCGCAGGTGCGGCTGGAAGTCCACGCCGCGGCGCAGGGTCATGCCGGTGGCGAGGACGTCGAGCACGGTGAGCTGGATGATCCGCGAGGTCATCGGCATGTAGATGTCGGTGTCTTCCGGCAGCGGGATGTTCAGGCTCAGGGTGCTGGCCTTGGCCAATGGCGAACCGGCGGCGGTCAGGCCGAGTACCGAGGCGCCGTTTTCCCGGGCGATGCGCGCCACTTCCACCAGCTCGCGGGTGCGCCCGGTGTAGGAGATGATCACGAACAGCTCGCCGGTGTGCGCCACCGAGGCGATCATCCGCTGCATCAACACGTCGGCGTGGGCGGTCACCGCCAGGTTGAAGCGGAAGAACTTGTGCTGGGCATCGAGGGCTACCGGGGCCGAGGCGCCGAGGCCGAAGAAGTGGATCTGCCGGGCCTGGATCAACAGGTCGACGGCGCGGCTGATCAGGTTCGGGTCCAGGGCCTGGCAGGCGCTGTCCAGCGAGGCGATGGCGCTGCCGAAGATTTTCTGGGTGTAGGCTTCGGGGTTGTCGTCGGCTTCCACCGCGCGGCTGACATAGGCCGCACCGCTGGCCAGGCTCTGGGCCAGTTGCAGCTTGAGTTCGGGGTAGCCGCTGACACCGAACGAGCGGCAGAAACGGTTGACCGTCGGCTCGCTGACCGAAGCGGCCTGGGCGAGGGCGGCAATACTGAAGCGGGTCGCCTGCTGTGGGTTGAGCAGGATGACTTCGGCGACTTTACGTTCCGCCTTGTTCAATTCTTCAAGGCGATTCTGGATCTGTTCCAGAAGATTTCGCACGCGGTCCATTAGGGTTTTCCTGGTTCGGCAATGCAAAGGAAGCCGGTCTTAACCGGTCTTTGGCGGTGGCCTATCCTACTGATGGCTCCGACGGACCACCACTTCGAATCTGTATTTTGCTAAAATGTTGTGGTTATTACTACATTTTCCCTTGAGTGATGCCTTGAAAAAAGGTATTTGTAGCTTAACTTGATAAAAGAACAAACATCATGCCTTCGATAACGGTTGAACCGTGCACCTTCGCCTTGTTCGGCGCGCTGGGCGATCTGGCGCTTCGCAAATTGTTTCCTGCCCTGTACCAGCTCGATGGCGCCGGCCTGCTGCATGACGACACGCGCATTCTGGCCCTGGCCCGCGAGCCGGGCAGCGACCAGCAGCACCTGTCTTTCATTGAAGCGCAATTGCGCAAGTATGTAGGTGCCAAGGAGATAGACCCTGCGGTGCTGGAGCGCTTCCTGGCGCGCCTGACCTACCTGCACGTGGACTTCCTCAAGGCCGAGGATTACCTGGCCCTGGCCGAGCTGGCCGGGCGCGAGCAGCGCCTGATCGCCTATTTCGCCACGCCGGCGGCGGTGTACGGGGCGATCTGCGAGAACCTGTCGAAGGCCGGGCTGGCCGAAAACACCCGCGTGGTGCTGGAAAAGCCCATCGGCTCGGACCTGGAATCGTCGCGCAAGGTCAACGACGCGGTGGCGCAGTTCTTCCCGGAGAACCGCATCTATCGCATCGACCACTACCTGGGCAAGGAGACGGTGCAGAACCTGATCGCCCTGCGTTTCGCCAACAGCCTGTTCGAGACCCAGTGGAACCAGAACTACATCTCCCACGTGGAAATCACCGTGGCCGAGAAGGTCGGGATCGAAGGCCGCTGGGGTTACTTCGACAAGGCCGGCCAACTGCGGGACATGATCCAGAACCACCTGCTGCAACTGCTCTGCCTGATTGCCATGGACCCGCCCGCCGACCTCTCGGCCGACAGCATCCGTGACGAGAAGGTCAAGGTGCTCAAGGCCCTGGCGCCGATCAGCCCGGAAGGCCTGACCACCCAGGTGGTGCGTGGCCAGTACATCGCCGGGCACAGCGAAGGCAAGGCCGTGCCGGGGTACCTGGAGGAAGAAAATTCCAACACCCAGAGCGACACCGAGACCTTCGTCGCCCTGCGGGCCGACATCCGCAACTGGCGCTGGGCCGGGGTGCCGTTCTACCTGCGTACCGGCAAGCGCATGCCGCAGAAGCTGTCGCAGATCGTCATCCACTTCAAGGAGCCGTCGCACTATATCTTCGCCCCCGAGCAGCGCCTGCAGATCAGCAACAAGCTGATCATCCGCCTGCAGCCGGACGAAGGTATCTCCCTGCGGGTGATGACCAAGGAACAAGGCCTGGACAAGGGCATGCAACTGCGCAGCGGTCCGTTGCAGCTGAATTTTTCCGACACCTATCGCAGCGCGCGGATCCCCGATGCCTACGAGCGGTTGTTGCTGGAAGTGATGCGTGGCAATCAGAACCTGTTTGTCCGCAAAGATGAAATCGAAGCCGCGTGGAAATGGTGTGACCAACTGATCGCCGGGTGGAAGAAATCCGGCGATGCGCCCAAGCCGTATGCGGCCGGGTCGTGGGGGCCGATGAGCTCCATCGCACTGATCACGCGGGACGGGAGGTCATGGTATGGCGATATCTAAATTGAAACTGCCTGCGGGCGTACACGCCCACGAGTTCCATAGCCCGGCGCTGTTGGCCGAAGGCCTGGCGCTGAAGGTGGCCGGGCAACTGAGCCAGGCGATCCAGGTTCGCGGCGAAGCCACCCTGGTGGTGTCCGGCGGGCGCAGCCCGGTGGCGTTTTTCCAGCACCTGGCCAAGCAGCACCTGGACTGGTCCAAGGTCCTGGTTACCCTGGCGGACGAGCGCTGGGTACCGGTGGAGCATGCCGACAGCAACGCCGGCCTGCTCAAGCGCTACCTGCTGCAAGGGGCGGCGGCCAAGGCGAAGTTCCTCAGCCTGTACAACGCCGCGGCGAACCTCGAACAGGCCGCGGAGCAAGCCGATCGTCTGCTGGCCGAGTTGTCGGCCATCGACGCGCTGGTGCTGGGCATGGGCGATGACGGTCATACCGCCTCCCTGTTCCCCAACAGCCCGAACCTGGCCGAAGCCCTGCAGGCCGACGGTCAGCGTCGCTGCTGGCCGATGCTGGCGCCGAGCGTGCCGCATCAGCGCCTGAGCATGAGCCGCGCCTTGCTGGCTTCGGCCACGTACAGCGTGCTGTCGATTTCCGGTCAATCCAAATTGACCACCCTGAGTGCCGCACTGGCCGGTGACGATGTCGCCGCGATGCCGATTCGTGCCTTCCTGCAACCTCCGTTAGAGATTTACTGGTGCCCATGAGCCAAGGATCAGCCGCTATGACAAACCCACAACCGACCGTTTCCATGGCGGACAAAGTTGCCCTGATCGACAGCCTCTGCGCCAAGGCGCGGATTCTGCCGGTGATCACCATCGCCCGCGAACAGGACGTGCTGCCCCTGGCCGACGCCCTGGCCGCCGGTGGCCTGACCGCTCTGGAAGTGACCCTGCGTTCGCAGTTCGGCCTCAAGGCCATCCAGATCCTGCGCGAGCAGCGTCCGGAGTTGGTGACCGGCGCCGGCACCGTGCTCGATCGGCAGATGCTGGCCGCCGCCGAAGCCGCCGGTTCGCAGTTCATCGTCACCCCGGGCATTACCCGTGACCTGCTGGAAGCCAGCGTCGCCAGCCCGATCCCGCTGTTGCCGGGGATCAGCAATGCCTCCGGGATCATGGAGGGCTACAGCCTGGGCTATCGCCGCTTCAAGCTGTTCCCGGCGGAAGTCAGTGGCGGCGTGGCCGCGATCAAGGCCCTGGGCGGCCCGTTCGGCGAGGTGAAGTTCTGCCCGACCGGCGGTGTCGGCCCGGCCAATATCAAGAGCTACATGGCGTTGAAGAACGTGATGTGCGTCGGCGGTAGCTGGATGCTCGATCCCGAGTGGATCAAGAACGGCGACTGGGCGCGGATCCAGGAGTGCACGGCCGAGGCCCTGGCGCTGCTGGACTGACAGGTTTCCTGCTTTTTTCAAAGATTCGTTGGTGTGTTCTACGGCTTTACGGTGCGCTTGGTCGGTGCACCGTTTTTTTTTGCCTGGAGAAAAGTTGCCTGGCTATTGCCGGGTCTTCTGTAGGAGCGCAGCTTGCGCGCGATGACGCCGGGGCGGACAACGCGATCTGAATGGTCGCCACTGTCTGTAGCCGCTGCCGCAGGCTGCGATCGGCCGAAAGGCCGTAGCGTTCTCAGGATCGCAGAAGGTCCTTCGGACCTGTCGCAGCCTGCGGCAGCGGCTACAGGTTACTGGGCCGCCAGTTCAGTCAATGCCTCGACCAGCAGATGGATATCCGAGGCTGGCGTGGTAAAGCCCGGAGTCACGCGGATACAGGGCCCGCAACGCGAACCGCTGCGCGCCACGGTGAACAGGTTGTATTCCTTGAGCAGCCGTTCGGCCATCGCCTGCTGGTCCGGCTGGCGGGTGAAGCGAAACGAGGTGATGCCGCAATACAGCCGTGGATCGTCCGGGGTCATGACTTCAATCCCGGACAGCTCGCGCACCTGGCTCACCCACAGGTCGCGCAGGTAATTCAGGCGCGCGCCCTTGAGGGCCGAGCCACCCATGCTGCGGTGCTCCTCGAACACCCGGGGCAAGGTCAGCCAGGCCGGAATGTTCGGCGTGCCATAAGGCGCTCGTGAGCGGATATCGTCCAGGGCATAACGTTGCTCGCCCATGTCCGGATCGATATCGGCCAGGCGTTGCGGGTCGATGTAGACAAACCCCAGGCTCAGCGGTGCGCCAATCCACTTCTGCAGGTTGTAGCCGGCGAACGCCACGCCGAGTTCGCTGAGCTGGAAATCGACCTGGGCCAGGGCGTGGGCGCCGTCGAGGATGACGTCGATTCCCCGTTCGCGGGCCTCCAGGGCAATGGCCTGGACTGGCAGCACCAGCCCGGTGCGGTGGGTGACGTGGGTCAGGGCCATCAGCTTCAGCCTTGGGTAGCGCTCGAAGGCCTCGCGGTAGCTGGCCAGCAGGCTGTCGAAACTCGCCGGGTGGGCATGCTCGATTTCGATGACCTCGACCCCGCGATGGCGCGCCAGCCAGCGCATGGCGCCCTTGACGCTGTCGTATTCCAGGTCGCTGAACAGCACCTGGTCGCCCGGCTGCAGGCGGTTGTAGTTGCGGATCAGCGACTGCAATGCCTCTGAAGCACTGCGGGTGAGGGCGACGGCTTGGCGGTCGACGCCGAGCAGTTCGGCCAGTTGCTGTCGAATCTGCAAATTGCCGATCTGTTCGAAATGCTGGCGCACATGCACCGAGTTGCTGCGGTTCACGAAGTCGATCTGGCGCTGGTATTCCTCGACCACGGCGCGGCTCATGCGTCCGAAATAGCCGTTTTCCAGGTTGATCGGCCCGGGTTCGACGTCATAGCGCTGGGCGATGGCTAGCCAATAGTCTTCGTCGCGGGCGAGTTGGGCATTGCTGGGCATGGCGGGCTTCTTAATGACGGGGTTTGGGTTTGCCGTGTTTGGCGCGCAGCGGGTCCAGTAGATCGGAAAGACCGTTGTGATCGATTTCCTGCATCAATGCCAACAGGCCGCCCAGCTCGCCGTGGGGAAAACCTTCGCGGGCGAACCAGTTCAGGTAGGGGCCGGGCAGGTCGGCGAGGATGCGGCCCTTGTACTTGCCGTAGGGCATTTCGCGGGTGACCAGAAGTTCAAGTTTTTCGGGATTCATGGCGGCTGTCTGTAGAGGTGACGAACACCTTGGAAAATACAGGCATTCTGCATGCAGGCCAAATGACAGATCATGCAAATAACGCGGATACAGAAAGCGGTAAAAAACTTAACTTTTTGAAAAGTAATGGAAAAATTTTCATTCCAGGGCTGGCACGCAGGGTGCAACACCTATCACAACTCCCTCAACCTGGAAGGAATGGAAAATGACTGGCATCAACAAAGAAGCGATTTCGATCCTCAACGATCTGATCGAAACCAGTAAGGACGGTCAGGAGGGGTTCAAGACCTGCGCAGAAGACATCAAGCATCCTGAGTTGAAAGCGCTGTTCGTCAAGCGCTCCGCCGATTGCGCCACCGCTGCGGCCGAATTGCAGGCCAGCGTGCGTTCGTTGGGCGGCGATCCGGAAACCTCCACCAGCGTCAGTGGCGACCTGCACCGCCGTTGGGTCGACCTCAAGTCCCTGGTGACCGGCAAGGATGAAGAAGCGGTGCTCAACGAGGCCGAGCGCGGTGAAGACCATGCGCTGAAAGCCTACAAAAACGCGCTGGAGAAAATCAGCAAACACAACCTGGTCGGCATCCGCGACCTGGTGGAGCGTCAGTACCATGGCGTACAGCGCAACCACGATCAGGTCAAAGCCCTGCGCAACCAGGCCCGTGCCCGTTCATAACGGGTCAAACCTGTCAAAAACGCCAGCCTGTCTGGCGTTTTTTTATGCCTGAAAATTAATACTGGACGACTGATAGTTAGCTAGCTAATAATTTGCGGGTGTCATTTCTCGCTTCAGTACATCTATCGTTGTTTTGTCCTTCCCAGGGTTCTTTCCGTGCGTATCACTTTGCAGGCGCTGTTCGCCCCCAATCTCCCGGCCGTGCAGTTCGCGATCAAGACCGTGCTCGGCGCCGGCCTGGCGCTGTGGCTGGCCATGCGCTGGGGGCTGCAGCAGCCGTCCTGGGCGCTGATGACGGCGATCATCGTTGCCCAGCCGCTGTCCGGGATGGTCCTGCAAAAGGGCATGGCACGGCTGGTGGGGACGTTGGTGGGCACCTGCATGTCGGTGCTGTTCATGGGGCTGTTCGCCCAGACGCCCTGGCTGTTCCTGCTGGCCCTGGCGCTGTGGCTGGGGCTGTGCACCGCCAGTTCGACCCTGCTGCGCAGCGCCTGGTCCTATTCGTTCGTGCTGGCCGGCTACACCGTGGCGATCATTGCCTTGCCGGCGATCTCCCACCCGTTGTCGATATTCGACCAGGCCGTGGCGCGTTGTACGGAAATTTCCCTGGGCATTATCTGCGCCACCGCCAGCAGTGCCTTGCTCTGGCCGATGCGGGTCGAGCGGCAGTTGACCGCCCAGGCGCGCAGCGCCTGGCAAAGCGGCATGCAGGCGGCGCGGGCGACCCTGGCCGGTGATGCCCTGGCGCGCAAGGGGCTGCTGGAAATCCTCGGGCGCATTGTCGCCGTGGACTCGCAGCGCGAACATGCCTGGTTCGAAGGCCCGCTGGGCCGGCAACGGGCGCGGGCGATCAGCGCCTTGAGCCAGAAGCTGCTGATGCTGCTGCGGATCTCCCGTTCGGTGCGCCGGCAATGGAAACAATTGGACCAGGCCGAGGCGGACCAGCTGGCACCCTGGATGGAACAGGTGCAGCAGGCCCTGGCGGCCATGGACAAGCCGACCTTGCAGGCGTTGCGGCCGCAGTTGCTGGACGCTTCCCACGACGCGGCCATCAGCTCGGCGCAAAGCTATTGCCTGGCCCGCTTCACCCTGTTGCTGGATACCGCCCTGGCCGCCGGCGCGGCGCTGCAGGCGGTGGAGGAGGGCACGGCGCCGGTCGAGCAGCCGGCGACCCTGAGCCCCCATCGCGATCTGTCGCTGGCGCTGTTGTTTGGCGCGCGTAGTGCCCTGGCCTTCCTCACTGTGGCCTGCTTCTGGCTGGCCACCGCCTGGCCGGCGGCCTCGGGGGCGATGCTGCTGACCTGTGTGGTGTGCGGCCTGTTCGCCAGTCGGGAAAACGGTGCGCAGATCGGCATGAGTTTCATGCGCGGCATCTTCCTGGCGATCCCGGTGGCCTTCGTGGTCGGGCAGATCCTGCTGCCGCAGTGGAGCAGTTTTGCCTTGCTGGCGATGGCCATGGGCGTGCCGCTGTTTTTCGGCGCGCTGGGCATGGCCAAACCCCAGATCGGCGCCACGGCCACCTCGTTCTGCCTGCACTTCGTGGTGCTGATTTCGCCGCAGAACCAGATGACGTTCGACGTCGCGAACTTCTTCAACAGCGCCCAGGCGATGGTGCTCGGCGTGGGCGCCGCGGTGCTGGCGTTTCACTTGTTGATCCTGCGCGACCCGGCCTGGCATGGGCGGCGCCTGTTGGCGGCGACCCTGCAGGATCTGGTGCGCCTGACCCGGCGCAACCTGCGCGGTGCGGAAAGCTGGTTCGGCGGGCGCATGGCCGATCGCCTGCTGCAACTGGCGCGGCATTACCCGGAATTGCCGGAGCAGGCGCGCAGCCGCTGGGACGATGGCCTGCTGGGCCTGGATATCGGCGACGAACTGATGCACCTGCGCTTGAGCCTGGCGGTGGCCCAGGTGCCCGCGGATGCTTCGCAGCGACGTTATTTCGAGTATCTGGAGCAGGTGCTGGAGCGCGGGCCGGGGGCCGGTCGCGGCGACGCGCTGGCCAACGCCAGCACCGCCTTGCTCGAGGCCCTGGACAGCCAACCGCCCAGCGATGCATTGAAGCTGGCCCAGGGCGCGGTGGTGCAGTTGCAGAAGAGCTGGCGCACCTGGTGCCGGCAGCAGGAGGAAAACCATGGGGCTGCGTGAGTGGTCGCTGGGCGGAGTATTGCTCAGCCCGTTTCTGATTTATGTGGTGCTGGCGCTGGTGCTGACCGGGGTGCTGCGCATGCTGTTGCGCGCAACGCCGCTGGGGCGCTGGATCTGGCACGAAGCACTGTTCGATGTGGCCTTGTACGTCTGTGTCCTGACGTTGGTCACTGTCGTACTCGGACCTTTATAAGGAGTTGTTCATGCGTGCTTCCGTACGTATCGCTTTTACCCTGTGCCTGGTGGCGGCGGCGCTGTTTGCCGGCTTTCACCTATGGCAGTACTACATGCTCACGCCCTGGACCCGGGATGCGCGGATTCGCGCCGACGTGGTGATAGTCGCCCCCGACGTCTCGGGCTGGGTGCGTGAGCTCAAGGCCTACGACAACCAGGCGGTGAAGGCCGGCGACCTGTTGCTGAGCATCGACCGCGATCGCTTCGAGGCGGCGCTGGAAAAGGCCCAGGCAGTGGTGCAGACCCGCCAGCAGCAACTCAACCTGAAAGAGCGCGAAGCCAGCCGCCGGGCCAGCCTCGGCCCGCAGGCGATCAGCGCCGAACTGCGGGAAAACGCGCAGATCAATGCCGGGGTGGCCCGTGGCGAGCTGCGCCAGGCCCAGGCCGACGCCAAGGTCGCCGAACTCAACCTGGCGCGCAGCCAGGTCCGCGCGCCGCGCAGCGGGCACATCACCAACCTGCGCCTGGCCGAAGGCAACTATGTGAATGCCGGGCAATCGGTGATGGCGCTGATCGACGATTCGACCTTCTACGTGCAGGCCTATTTCGAGGAAACCAAACTGCCGCGGATCAAGGTCGGCGACCCGGTCAAGGTGTGGCTGATGAGCGCTGGGGAAGCCTTGCAGGGGCATGTGGAAAGCATCAGCCGCGGCATCACCGACCGCAATGCCACGCCGGACGGGCAATTGCTGGCCGAGGTGGAGCCGACGTTCAACTGGGTGCGCCTGGCGCAGCGGATTCCGGTGCGCATCAGGCTCGACAAGGTGCCCGAAGGCGTCAACCTGAGCGCCGGGATGACGGCGAGCGTGCAGGTGGAGGAGGGGAGTCGCTAATCCCGCCTGTAGCCGCTGCCGAGCCTGCGAGGCTGCGATCGGTTTGGGCGGCACTCCGACGTAGCAATCGCAAGCCTCGAGTCCCGGATCTGCCCGGGAAACGCAGTGGCTGATTTTGCGATTGCTACGCAATCGATCGCAGGCTGCGCCAGCGGCTACAGGGCGGCTTAGCCGATATTGATGGCCGGCAAGGTCGGCAGGGTAACGGTCTGTTGTTTGCGCGGGGCGAGGATTTCGGCTTCGCCGTCCACCACCAGCTCATCGCGCTGGTTGAACACACGGGTGGCGATACGCACACGGAACTTCGGCAGTTTTTCGAGGATCTCCAGGCGCACGGTCAGGGTGTCGCCGATCTTCACCGGCTTCTGGAAGCTCATCTTCTGGCCGATATAGATGGTGCCCGGCCCAGGCAGCTCGCAGGCCACCGCGGCGCTGATCAGCGCACCGCTGAACATGCCGTGGGCGATACGCTCCTTGAACATGCTGGCGGCAGCGAATTCGGCGTCCAGGTGCACCGGGTTGTGGTCGCCGGACATGGCGGCGAACAGCTGGATGTCACGCTCTTCCACGTGCTTGCTGTAGCTGGCGGTCTGGCCGACTTCGAGGGCTTCGTACGGGGTGTTGGTAACTTGGGTCATCTCTCTCAAGTCCTGTGCTGAGCGTTGATTGGCGTATTGATTGGAAACAGGGTCATTCAGTCTTCGGCGGTCGGCGATGCTGCAGGGCCTGGTCGAGCCAGGCCAGTACATCGGCCGTCACTTCGTCGCGGTTGCTTTCATTGAATAGTTCGTGCCGCGCCTGCGGGTAGATATTGAGCTGCAGGCACTGGCTGCCGGCCTCGCGCAAAGCACCGGCCAGATCCTTCAGACGTATGCCATTGCTCACCGGATCACATTCTCCGCCCAGTATCAGCAATGGCAGGCCCGGATCGATCTGGGCCAGGTTGGAGGCTTTGCTGATTTGCTGCAGGCCACCCAGCAGGTCGATCCACAGCTGGTTGCTGCAGCGAAAGCCGCAGAGCGGGTCCTGGACGTATTTGTCGACTTCGTCGGGATCGCGGCTGAGCCAGTCGAAGGCGGTGCGGTTGGGCTTGAAGGCCTTGTTGAACGAGCCGAAGGACAACCATTCGATCAACGCGCTGCGGCCCTGGGCGCCCTGGCGCCAGCGTTCGAAGCGGGCGATCTGGCGGGCCGCGCGGTACAGCGCCACTGGCTGGAAATTCGAGCCGCTGAGGATCGCCCCGTACAGGCTGGCGCTGTGGTGCAGCAGGTAGGCCTGGGCGATGTAGCTGCCCATGCTGTGGCCCAGCAGCACGATCGGGGTTCCCGGGTGCTGCTGGCCGATGTGCTGGTTGAGGCTGGCCAGGTCGCCGACCACCTTGCACCAGCCGTCGTCATCGGCGAAGTGCCCGAGTACCCCATGCTCGGCGGTCTTGCCGTGACCGCGCTGGTCCAGCGCATAGACGCCGTAGCCTTCGTTGCACAGCGCCTGCGCCAGCCTGGCGTAGCGTCCGCTGTGTTCGGCCATGCCGTGGGCCAGCAGGATCACGGCCTTGAGCGGGGCCGCCGGGAGCCACTGGTTGACGTAGAGCTGGCTGTGGTCGCTCGCGGTCAGCCAGAAAGAGTGGTGGATCATGGCGATTCCTTTGCACGGGGTCGTTGCATTGTATAGCTCATCGTCGCAGCCCCGTCCGATCTGCGCGCGCCATGGCGGCAAGATTCACGCTGTCAATGACGCCATTGCCCGTATTTGCCCTATTCGCCATAGCTGCTAACGTCCGCAGAGCCCCGCCTTTCGTCGCGTCAGAGAAGCGGCCCGGACAACTCAGGTAACGAGGACAAGAACAATGCAGCCTGATTTCTGGAATGACAAACGCCCGGTCGGAGTGCCCGTCGATATCGACCTGGGTGCCTATAAGTCGGTGATCGAGGTGTTCGAGCGTTCCTGCAAGAAATTCGCCGACCGCCCGGCCTTCAGCAACATGGGCGTGACCATGACCTACGCCGAGCTGGAGCGCTACAGCGCGGCCTTCGCAGGCTATCTGCAGAGCAGCACCGACCTGGTGCCCGGCGATCGCATCGCGGTGCAGATGCCCAATGTCCTGCATTACCCGATCGCCGTGTTCGGCGCCCTGCGCGCGGGGCTGATCGTGGTCAACACCAACCCGCTGTACACCACCCGGGAAATGCGTCACCAGTTCAAGGATTCCGGGGCGCGGGCCCTGGTGTACATGAACCTGTTCGGGCAGAAGGTCGAGCAAGTGCTGCCCGATACCGATATCCAGTTCCTGATCGAGGCGAAGATGGGCGACCTGATGCCGTCCGCCAAGGGCTGGCTGGTCAATACCCTGGTCGACAAGGTCAAGAAGATGGTGCCGGCCTATCGCTTGCCCCAGGCCGTTTCCTTCAAGAGCGCATTGCACCTGGGCCGTGGCCAGCCGATCAAGCCTTTGAACGCCCGCCTGGACGACGTCGCCGTGCTGCAATACACCGGCGGCACCACGGGACTGGCCAAGGGCGCGATGCTGACCCACGGCAACCTGGTGGCCAACATGCAGCAGGCCAGTGCCTGCCTCGGGCAACTGGGGCCGGACGGCCACCCGCTGCTGCGCGAGGGCCGGGAGGTGATGATCGCGCCGCTGCCGCTGTACCACATCTATGCCTTCACCGCGAACTGCATGTGCATGATGGTCACCGGCAACCACAACGTGCTGATCACCAACCCGCGGGACATCGGCGGTTTCATCAAGGAGCTGAAGAAGTGGCGTTTCTCGGCGCTGCTGGGGCTGAACACGCTGTTCACGGCGCTGATGGATCATCCCGAGTTCAAGACCCTCGACTTCTCCAATCTCAAACTCACCAACTCCGGGGGCACGGCGCTGGTCAAGGCCACCGCCGAGCGCTGGGCGGAGTTGACCGGCTGTCGTATCACCGAAGGTTACGGCCTGACTGAAACCTCGCCCGTGGCCTGCACCAACCCTTACGGCGACCAGTCGCGCCTGGGCACGGTGGGCTTGCCGGTGCCGGGCACGACCCTCAAGGTCATCGACGACCAGGGTGTCGAGCAGCCGCTGGGCGAGCGCGGCGAGCTGTGCATCAAGGGGCCGCAGATCATGAAGGGCTACTGGCAGAAGCCGGAAGCCACCGACGAGGTGCTGGATGCCGAAGGCTGGTTCAAGTCCGGCGACATCGCGGTGATCGATCCGGATGGCTTCGTGCGCATTGTCGATCGCAAGAAGGACATGATCATCGTCTCGGGTTTCAACGTGTACCCCAACGAAATCGAGGACGTGGTGATGGCCCACCCGAAAGTCGCCAACTGCGCGGTGATCGGTGTGCCGGACGAGCGTTCGGGAGAGGCGGTGAAGCTGTTCGTGGTGGCCCGCGAGTCGGGGGTCAGCCTCGAAGAGCTGAAGGCCTACTGCAAGGAAAACTTCACCGGCTACAAGGTGCCGAAACACATCGTGTTGCGTGAGTCGTTGCCGATGACGCCGGTAGGCAAGATCCTGCGTCGGGAGTTGCGCGACATCGCCTGATGTTTCACCGGATGTAACAGTCCCGCGCCAGGGCGCGACTATCGTGAGCAAGCCTCGCTTTTACCGGAACCCAGGGTTTCTGTAGGTGCGCAGCTTGCTCGCGATGCTTTCGAAGGGCGCAAAAGCCCGTTCCAGAGCCTTGAATGGCTGGATAGAATTTTTACTCTAAAAATGACCATTAAATATTCTTGAGTCACTAAAGTGACTGTTTAGGCCGATTTTGGCTCTAGTCGGCCTTTGGCAAAGCTGCTACTCTCGGCGCGCTTTGTGACTTCTCGGCCTATATAGACAGCCAGACTCACCAACAATAGACATCAATAAAAAACACACACAAATAATAATCGCATCAAGTGCGCTGACGAATTCGCGTTGCTGAGGAGTGGGCTTCCATGATCCAAGACTTTTGGAAGGATAAGTACCCAGCTGGGATTGCTGCCGATATCAATCCAGACGAGTATCCGAATATTCAGGCGGTGTTGAAGCAGTCCTGCCAACGTTTTGCCAACAAACCGGCCTTTAGCAACCTCGGCAAGACACTCACCTACGGTGAGTTGTACGAACTGTCCGGTGCTTTTGCCGCGTACCTGCAACAGCATACCGATTTGCAACCCGGCGATCGAATCGCCGTGCAACTGCCCAACGTCCTGCAGTACCCGGTCGCGGTATTCGGCGCCATCCGCGCCGGCCTGATCGTGGTCAACACCAACCCGCTGTACACCGCGCGGGAAATGGAACACCAGTTCAACGACTCCGGCGCCAAGGCCCTGGTCTGCCTGGCCAACATGGCGCACCTGGCCGAAGCCGTGGTGCCCAAGACCAGCGTCAAGCATGTGATCGTCACCGAAGTGGCGGACCTGCTGCCACCGCTCAAGCGCCTGCTGATCAACAGCGTCATCAAGTACGTGAAGAAGATGGTGCCGGCCTATCACCTGCCCAAGGCCGTCAAGTTCAACGACGTGCTGAGCCAGGGCCATGGCCAGCCGGTCAAGGACGCCAGCCCGGCCAGCAGCGATGTCGCCGTGCTGCAATACACCGGCGGCACCACCGGCGTGGCCAAGGGCGCGATGCTGACCCATCGCAACCTGGTGTCGAACATGCTGCAGTGCAAGGCGCTGATGGGCTCCAACCTCAATGAAGGTTGCGAGATCCTGATCACCCCGCTGCCGCTGTACCACATCTATGCCTTCACCTTTCATTGCATGGCGATGATGCTGATCGGCAACCACAACATCCTGATCAGCAACCCGCGCGACCTGCCGGCGATGGTCAAGGAACTGTCGAAGTGGAAGTTCAGCGGTTTCGTCGGCCTCAACACCCTGTTCGTGGCCCTGTGCAACAACGAAGCCTTCCGCAAGCTGGATTTCTCGGCGCTGAAAGTCACCCTGTCCGGCGGCATGGCGCTGCAACTGGCGGCGGCCGAACGTTGGAAAGACGTGACCGGTTGCCCGATCTGCGAAGGTTACGGCATGACCGAAACCAGCCCGGTGGCCACCGTCAACCCGATCCAGAACATCCAGATCGGCACCATCGGCATCCCGGTACCCTCGACCCTGTGCCGGATCGTCGACGACGCCGGCGTCGAACTGCCGCTGGGCGAGACCGGCGAGCTCTGCGTCAAGGGCCCGCAGGTCATGAAGGGTTACTGGCAGCGCCAGGACGCCACCGATGAGGTGATGAGCGATGGCTGGCTGAAGACCGGCGATATCGCGCTGATCCAGCCCAATGGCTATATCCGCATCGTCGATCGCAAGAAAGACATGATCCTGGTCTCCGGTTTCAACGTTTATCCGAACGAGCTGGAAGACGTGCTGGCGGCCCTGCCGGGCGTGTTGCAGTGCGCGGCCATCGGCGTGCCGGACGAGAAGTCGGGCGAGTCGATCAAGATCTTCATCGTCGCCAAGCCGGGCGTGACCCTGACCAAGGAGCAGGTGATGGAGCACATGCGCGCCAACGTCACCGGCTACAAGGTGCCCAAGGCCGTCGAGTTCCGCGATGCGCTGCCGACCACCAACGTCGGCAAGATCCTGCGTCGCGAACTGCGCGACGAAGAGCTGAAGAAGCTGGGCGTGAAGAAGTAAAACGCCAGGCAAACAAAAAGCCCCGCAGATGCGGGGCTTTTTATTGGGCGCTTGATGTCGCCGCCGGGTTACTGCTGGAACTGCGCGAAGTTCACGCCGGTGCCGGCGGGGCGCACGTCCTTGAGGAAGGAGTCCTTGTCGGCACTCAGTTCCAGGCTCAGGGCCGCCTTGCGCTTGCCGGCGTTGCGTACCACCAGGCCCTCGAGTTTTTCCCGCAGGAACACAGTCGGCACTTTCAAGTGCAGCAACTGGTCGGTGCTCGGGGTGTGCAGCAGCAGGTGGACCCATTCGTACTGACCGATGGCCAGGCGGCTGACCGGCAGATCGAACCACCAGATATTCCGGCTGCGGCTCAGTTCCGCGAAGTGGCAGTTGTTGACGCCCAGCACCGCACCGCCCAGTTCCTGGTTCCGGCGGGCGATGGCCAGCTTTTTATCGAGTTTCATAACATTCCTACGGGATTTGATCTTCAGCGCAGCGCCTGAATAGGTTGCGCATTCTCGTGGGTTGGCCGCCAAACATAAAGTGCAACCTGCGTGCGGCGGGCAAATAAGGCGATGAAATGCCCCGCTGAAAATATTTGAAACTCCGCGCGACGGCCTCGGGTCAACCTCAGGGCAGGATCCCCAACCCTCGATCGTTCTACGGAGAACTACCATGGGCAGCACAACGGACAAGGCAAAAGGCCTGGCCAACGAGGCCATTGGCAATATCAAGCAGGCTGTCGGCAAGGCCACCGACAACACCCGGTTGCAAACCGAAGGCAAGATTCAGGAAAAGAAAGGCGAAGCTCAGCAAGCGGTCGGCAAGGCCAAGGACGCGGTGAAAAAGACCATCGACAAGGCCTGATCCAGCGGCTCGCGCTGCAACACGACGGCCATCCGCGGATGGCCGTTTTCATGGCGGTCACGGCACCAAATGAGACGAAAGGGTTCAAAGTCGCCAAACTAGGCTAGTTTGTTGTAGAAAACGGCCCTTGAGTCGCCACCGACCCTGAATGCTTGCGGCGAAAGGAGACGCTATGTTTTTGCCGAATTTGAAAGGCCTGCCCCTGCATCGTGTGCTGGTGCGCACGGTCACTGAGTTCATCGACGACGAAATGTCGACCTATGCCTCGGCACTGGCCTATCAGATGCTGTTTTCGTTGTTCCCCTTCATTCTGTTCCTGATCGCCTTGATCGGTTTCCTGCACCTGCCGGACTTCTTCTCCTGGTTGCGCCTGCAATCGGAACTGGTGTTGCCGCCCCAGGCGCTGGAGCAGGTCAACCCGGTGATCGACCAGTTGCAGCAGTCCAAGGGCGGCCTGCTGTCGGTGGGTATCGTGATTGCCCTGTATACCGCCTCGGCCGGCGTGCGGCTGATGATGAGCGCGATGAACGCCGCGTATGACGTGGTGGAAAAGCGCCCGTTGTGGAAACGTTTTCCGCTGTCGATTATCTACACCATCGGCATCGCCGGCATGCTCCTGGCGGCCGCGGCCTTGATGGTGCTCGGGCCGCAGGTGATGGGCTGGATCGCCGCGCAGGTCGGCCTGGAAGACTTCATCGTCACCGTCTGGACCATCCTGCGCTGGCCGGTGATCGTGATCCTGATGATGGTCGCCGTGGCGCTGATCTACTACGTGATGCCCGATGTGAAGCAGGAGTTCCGCTTCATCACCCCGGGCTCGGTGCTGGCGGTGGTGGTGTGGATCATCGCCTCGTTGGGTTTCGCGTTCTACGTGAAGACCTTTGCCAACTACAACGCCATGTATGGCAGTATCGGAGCGATCATCGTCCTGCTGCTGTACTTCTATATTTCCTCGGCGGTGCTGTTGCTGGGGGCTGAGATGAATGCGGCGATCGAGCACATGTCGTCCGACGGCAAGAACCCTGGAGAAAGGGTTCCCGGCGAGCACGACGAACCCAAACAACACGTATCGGGACTGGGCCGGGACCACTCGCTCAAGCCGACCACTGACGAAGTCTGATCATGATCCGTGAAATCCTCAAAATGGGCGACGAGCGCCTGCTGCGCATCGCGCCACCGGTGCCGCCCGAGATGTTCGACAGCCCCGAGCTGTGGCAACTGATCGATGACATGTTCCAGACCATGGAAAGCGTCGGCGGGGTCGGCCTGGCCGCGCCGCAGATCGGCGTCGACCTGCAACTGGTGATCTTCGGTTTCGAGCACAGCGAGCGGTACCCGCAAGCCGAGGCCGTGCCGCAGACTATCCTGATCAACCCGCTGATCACCCCCTTGAGCCCGGTGCTGGAAGAGGGCTGGGAAGGCTGCCTGTCGGTGCCGGGGCTGCGTGGCGCGGTCGAGCGTTATCAGCACATTCGCTACGAAGGCGTCGATCCCAAGGGCGAGCCGATCGTGCGGCTGGCCTCGGGTTTCCATGCGCGGGTAGTGCAGCACGAATGCGACCACCTGATCGGCCGCCTGTATCCGTCGCGGATCAGCGACTTCAGCAAGTTCGGTTTTACCGAGGTGATGTTCCCCGACCTCGATCCCCACGCCGACGATTGAAGGATGAGGATCGCGGCCTGCCCGCAGGTTGCGATCCGCGCGGTTATTTCGCCGGCTTGACGAAGCGCAGCGTCATCCGGTCCGACTCGCCGATCGCCAGGTATTTCGCCTTGTCCACGTCCCCCAGCTTGAGCGCCGGCGGCAAGGTCCAGACGCCTTGCGTGTAGTCCTTGGTGTCTTGCGGGTTGGCGTTGATCTCGCTTTGCCCGTCCAGCACAAACCCGGCATCCGTCGCCAGCTTCACCACATAGGCGGTGGTCAGGTAGCCGCTGTGCTTGATGTCTTCCAGGGATGCGCCGTCCTTGGCGCGATGATCCACCACGCCCAGCACGCCCCCCGGTTTCAGCACCTTGAAGAAGGCTTGGAACATCGCCGGCGCGGTGTCGGCCAGCACCCAGTTATGCACGTTGCGAAAGGTCAGCACTGTGTCCGCCGAACCGGCCTGGCCGAGCACCGGTGCCTTGGGGTCGAACTCGACGAACTTGGCCTTGGCGTAGTGGGCGGGATCGGCGCTGAATTTCTGCTTCAGGCTGTCCGCCGATTTCTGGAAATACTCGCCGCTGGACGGGGCCTGGAGGGCGGCGATGTACTGCCCGTGGTCCTTGAGCAACGGCGCGAGGATCTCGCTGTACCATCCGCCACCGGGAGTGATCTCGATCAGCTTCTGGTCGGCCTTGAGGCCGAAGAACTGCAGGGTCTGCTGCGGATGGCGGTAACGGTCGCGGGCACTGTTCTGCGGTGCTCGCCAGTCGCCGGCCAGGACCTTGGCGTATTGCTGGGGCGAGACCGCGGCGTCGGCGGCATGGGTGAATACGGGTAGCAGCAGGGCACTGAGGGAGACAGCCAGAAGCGTCGGTTTCATGGATCATCCTGATAGAGGCCGATTTGCCGCCGAGGCTAGCACGCGCTCCAGGGCCCGCGATCACACATTATCGCTGGTCGACCTAACCAAAGGATCTATGCCCATGGCGATCAGGCTCTTGCTCCTGCGATAACGCTCCAGGCGATCCGCCAGGGCCTGAGGCAGGGCGGGGGCCGTGGCAAAGCCCATGCGTTCGTACAGGGCTTGCAGGTCCGGGTGACAGAACAGCCACAGCGGCCCCGGCAGCTGCGCGCGTGCCCGTTCGACCAGCATTGCGGCAATGCCCTGGCCGCGATGGGCCGGGTCGACGAACAGCCCGGTCAGCCAGTGGCCCTGAGCTATGGGCGTGAGGCTCAGCCCGGCAATGATCGCTCCGTGTTTCGCCACCCAGGATTGCCCTTCGCCGGCGGCGCGCATCGGCGAATTGTGGGCGCGATAGAACTTGTTCAGCAGCGGTCGCAGGGTGTCGGCAAGCAGCAGGTATTCGGTGTCGGGCATGGGATTTCGCAGGTGGGCCGGGGCGGTGGATTATAAAAGTACGGAGCGCTCGGGATAGGTGTATACCTGATGAACGATCCCCTGCGAGTGGAGTGTGCATCATGTCCAAAGGTATGAATGCCAAAAAGACGGCGAAGAAAAAACCCAGCCGGACCGCCGATGAAAAGCGTGCGGACAAGAAAGCCAAGAAGACCGAACACAATATTTTCGGTCATTGACCCTCCCAGGAAGCCCGCCCCGCGGGCTTCCTGGTTTTTGCTTCTAAGTAAATAACCCATCGATCTGCAAGTTTCCCCTTCTCGTTGCACAGAACAGCAAGACGCCGAAGGTTCGCCCTTCGGCCAGCCCCTGTCCTGAGTAGCGCCATGGCCCATTACTTCGATCCGCTGCATCGCGAACAAATCGACACCCTGCGCCAGACCTTCACCGCCCGCACCGAATGGCCCACCTGGCTGTTGCCTCTCAACCTGCACCGGGAGCATCAAGATTTGCCAGGACCATCCTGTTTTTACTCGTCGCGATCCTATCGGGATTGCTGCGAGCGGGATAAGGCAGAGGTTGCTGCGGCATCTCTGCTTCGATCCTTACGCCGCTTCGGCCGCCAGCGCCGCTTGCACCGCTTCGCGCTGGGCGATGCGTGCCTGGAAGCGGGCCAGCGCCGGCCACTGTTCCAGGTCGATGGCAAAGCCGGCGGTCCAGCGCAGCACGGTGAACAGGTAGGCGTCGGCGATGCCGAAGGCTTCGCCCAGCAGGTAGCTGTGCTGCTGCAGCGTGCGGTCCAGCAACGCCAGGCGCTTGAACAGTTTTTGCCGGATCAGCGCCTGGGTCGCTTCGGGAAACTCGGGGTTGAACAGCCAGCCGAGGCTGCCGTGGATCTCGCTGGAGACGAAGTTGAGCATCTCCTGCAGCCGTACCCGTTGCCAGCTGCCATTGGCCGGCGCCAGGCCTGCTTGCGGCTTGAGGTCGGCCAGGTATTGCAGGATCGCCGGTCCTTCGGTCAGCACCTGGCCGTCCTCCAGTTCCAGCGCCGCCACATACCCCTTGGGATTGATCGCCAGGAAGTCGGCGCCGTCGGCCGTGGTCTTGTTGCGGTTGTCGACCCGCACCAGGTTGAACGGCAGGGCCAGTTCGCGCAGCACGATATGCGGGGCCAGCGAGCAGGCGTTGGGCGAGAAATACAGGTTCATCGAGGGCTCTCCAAAGGGGGGAGATCAGTGTCATAGTCCGCGCTGTTCTCAGTAAAATTAATCTTTCATAAGACTCCCATAAGGACAGCTACTGCCATGATGAACCTGATGCACTGGCGCATGCTGGTGGCCGTGGCGGATACCGGCAACATCACCCGCGCCGCCGAGCGAGTCGGCATGACCCAGTCCGGCGCCAGCCAGGCCCTGGCGCTGCTCGAAGACAACCTGGGCGTGCAGATGTTCACCCGGGAGAACCGCCAGACCCTGCCCACCGCCGTCGGTGAGCAGGTGGTCGAACAGGCGCGGCTGATGCTCGCGGCGTTGCAGAACATCCGCGACACCGCGGACGCCTGCCGGGACATCCAGCGCGGCACCATTCGCCTGGCGAGTTTCCCCATGGTGCTGACGACTTTCCTGCCGCCGCTGCTGCGGCGCTTCAAGCAGTTGTATCCGGGTATCCAGGTGGTGGCGCTGGAGGTCAGCGACGACGAGGTCGAGGCCTTGCTCGAAGCGCGATTGATCGATGTCGGGGTGCTGCTCAATCCTGCGCCCGAGCGCAGCGTCGGCCTGCTGGGGCGCGATGCCTGGGTGGCGGTGCTGCCGGCTGGGCATGCCCTGGCGCGCCGCGCTCAGGAGCAGGGGGTGACCTTGCAGGAACTGGTGGGCCAACCCTTCGTACTGGCCACCGGCGGCTGTTCGGTGAATGCCCGCAGCCTGGCGGCGGATGCCGGCCTGGAGCTGGCGGATGTGCGGGTCGAGGTGCGGGAGTGGAGCAGCGCCTTTACCCTGGTTCGCGAGCAGGTGGGGGTGACGCTGGTGCCGCAGATGACCTTGCCGGAGCAACGCCACGGGTTGTGCGTACTGCCGTTGGACGTGCCGATCCCGCGCACCTTTGCCCTGGTGCTGGCCGAGGGTAGCGAGCCGTCGCCGGCGCTGCGGGCCTTGCTCGACATGCTGGCCCAGGGCTGAGCGCAGCCGCTCAAGCCGGCCCATGAAAAAGGGCTCCCGTGGGGAACCCTGTTTCGACTGACCGTTTTTAAAGCGCCGCGAGGAACTTGTCGGTGACTTGCTTATCGACGCCGCTGGCGTCCTTCTCGACTTGCGCCAGCTTCAGCTTGTCCTGGACCCGCTGGGCAATTTCCTGAGCCACCGCCTGCTGTTTCTCCGGCGGCATGTTTTTCAGGTCTTCCTCGGTAATGCCCATCTCCTCGAGGATGCGGTCGCGCATACGCTGCTCGGGGGACTTGCTCATGTAGTCCTTGAACTCGTCCAGGGCCGAGCTCTGGGTCGCGCTATTGGCCTGCGCGGTGCTGGCGGTCGGCGGGGTGGCCTGGAGCAGCACGCGGGTCTTGGCGAAGGCCGCCGCGACATTGTCGTTGACCGTGTTGCTGGCCTGCTGCACGGCCTGGGATGTCTGGAAGCTTGCCGCGTTCTGCACGTTCTGCATCAAACCGCTGTACAGCGCGCTGGCGGCCGCGGTGCTCGGGTCCATGTCGGACCGCTGGGTGGGCTGGATCGCCGAGGTTTTCTGGGCACTGACCAACATGATTGGGTACCTGTGTGTAAGGGCTATCGCAGGCTGAGCAGCAAGTTGCATGCCGCCGTGCTGGAGCGCTCTGCAGGGCCCTGGAACAGGGCTCTGCATTGGGGCTCTGCGCCGGTTGCCCGGCAAGGCTGGCGGCACGCGGCGGACAAGCCTTGCCGCTTGCGGCCAGCGGCGACCGGTCAACGGTGGGCGATATTCTCCAGGGCCAGGTTGCGGGTACGCGGGCCGAAACGGCCGATGGTGAACATCACGATCAGCATGCTGCTGACGATGAACGTCAGGACCCCGGGCGTACCGAAGCGGTCTAGGAAAAAGCCGATCAACAGGCTGCTGAACACCGTCGACAGGCGGCTGAACGAATAGCAGAAACCTACCGCCCGGGCGCGGATATTGGTGGGGAACAACTCGCTTTGATAGGAGTGGTAACTGAAGCTCAGCCAGGCGTTGCAGAAGGTGATCATCACCCCGCAGACGATCAGCCCCAGGGCCGTGCTCTGCCAGGCGAACAGGGTGCCGAAGGTCATGGCGCCAAGGGCCGAGCCGACGATCTGCCACTTGTTCTCGAAGCGGTTGGCGAACTTAACGAACAGCAGCGGCCCCAGTGGATAGGCGAGGGTGATGATGAAGGCGTACATCAGGCTGTGGGTGACGCTCACGCCCTGGCCCGAGAGCAGCGCCGGCAGCCAGTTGCCGAAACCGAAGAAGCCGATGGCCTGGAACACATGGAACACGATCAGCATCAGCGCCCGGCGCCGATAGGGCGGTTGCCAGATATCGGCGAAGCGCCCCGAACCCTGGACGCCGAGGGCCTCGGGCTGCGGGGTGTCCAGCGGCTTGCCATGGTCCTTGGCGCAGCGTGCCTCGATGCCGTCCATGATCCGCTCGGCCTCGGCGAAGCGCCCATGCTGGGCCAGCCAGCGCGGCGACTCCGGCAGGCGTGAACGCAACCACCAGATAAACAGCGCGAACACCGCGCTGGCCAGCACCACCCAGCGCCAGCCGGCGATGCCGAACGGGTCTTGCGGCACCAGCCACCAGGACATCAGCGCCACCGCCGGCACCGAAAGAAACTGCACGAAAAAGGCAAAGGCGAAGGCCGAACTGCGCATGTGCTTGGGCACCAGTTCAGAGAGGTAGGCGTCGATGGTCACCAGCTCGATGCCCAGGCCGATACCCACCAGAAAGCGCATGCCGATGATCCCCAGGGCCGTGGTCTGCACGCCCATCAGCACCGTGGCCACGGTGTACCAGATCAGGGCGAAGGTGAAGATCGCCCGGCGCCCGAAGCGGTCGGCGATCGGGCTCAGCAGGCTGGCGCCGAGGAACAGGCCGAGAAAGGTCGCCGAGGCGAAGGCCGCCTGGTCGGAGAAACCGAACACGCCCTGGCTGCCGGTGGCGAAGATCCCGTCGCGGATCAGGCCGGGGCTGATATAGGCGGTCTGGAACAAGTCATACAGCTCGAAGAAACCGCCAATGGACAGCAGCGCCACCAGGCGCCAGACCGTGGCGACGGCGGGCAGGCGATCGATGCGGGCGGAGATATCGGCGGCGCGGAGCGGGTCGAGGCCATCGGTAGCGACAGTGGGGGCGAGGGACGACATGGGCGGGATTCCAGGCTTCGGTGAAGAGGAATCTTAGCTGGCTAACGGAAATCAATGATTGTGAATGCCGGCCTGGAAGGTGGGCTTCACAGTGATTTATTGTCGTATTTCGTTACATCTTGGCGGTTTGTGCCGCAGCATCAGTCAAAGCGGCATCCAGCGTCTGTAGGAGCGAGGCTTGCCCGCGAAAGCGTCCGTAATCGCAACACCGGTTCAGGGATCGAGTTGGGTGGTGTCTGGGACGGCCTTATCGCGGGCAAGCCTCGCTCCTACAGAAGAAAAAGACGATTCAGGGAATGCCATTGCGTCCATGCAGCAGGAAGGCCGGACGCTCGCTGAGGCGTTGGTAGTAGGCGGCGACGGCGGGGAAGTCGGGGCGCTCCATGGGCGTCATCATCCAGCGATGCACCGACAGCCCGAGGACGATATCGGCCAGGCTGAACTGCTCGCCGAGCACATAGGCCCCGGTGCTCGCCAGTTGCTGTTCGAGCAGGGCCATCTTGGCGTTCCAGCCGCGAATGCCGGCGGCGATCCGCTGCGGGTCCTGAAAGTCCGGGTTCTGCCGGACCAGGGCGACGAAGGCGTAACTCCACGCGGGGTTGAGTTCCGTGGCCTGCCAGTCCATCCATTGCTCCACCAGCGCCCGGGCCCGGGGCTCGCCGGGCAGCAGTCGTTGCCCGGCGACCTTGCTGGTCAGGTAACGGCAGATGCTGTTGGATTCCCAGAGCGCGCCTGCGTCATCGATCAGCACCGGCACCTGGGCGTTGGGGTTGAGCTTGAGAAACTCCGGCGTGTGGGTCGACTGGAAGCCGCTGCCCCAATCCTCGCGTTCGTAGGGCAGACCCAATTCCTCGCAGGTCCACAGCACTTTTCTGACGTTGATCGACGAGGCTTTACCGAGAATTCTCAGGGTTCCCATGGGAGCTTTCCTTGGCGGGTGGAGGGCCCTGGAAATCTAACAGCGTCGCCGACTCTCGGCGATGCCGATTTGCGCCGGGATGCTCAGGCCGGGTCCGGCAGCGCCGACGCCGGCAGGCCGAAGACCCGGTCGAACAGCCAGTTGAAGACGAAGGTGTAGCAAGGAATGAACAGGATCAGCGCCAGGTCCAGCAGGAAGGCCTGCACCAGGCTGATGTGCATCCACCAGGCGATCAACGGAATCAGGAACAGGATCAACGTCAGCTGGAAACCCACGGCGTGGGCGATCCGCCGCTTGACCGTGCGGGTCCGCGAGACCTGGCGGCTTTCCCAGCGCTCGAACAGGCTGGTGTAGATGAAGTTCCAGGTCACCGCGATGCTGGTGATCACCACCGCCAGCGGACCGGTGCTGCTCGGCGAGGTGCCGGACAGCAAGGCCAGGCCCAGGGCCGAGAAAGTCATGCCGAACACCTCGAACAGTGACACGTAAACCAGTTTGCGCTTGATGCCTTGCATGCTTTTCCTCCGCGTTCGTTGGCCCGGGCCGCTCCTTTTGCAGGAATGGCTGGCGAATGCGGCGCAAGATAGCTTCAATATGCCTGACAGAAAAAGTCAGAAGCTTTCAGGTTTTCTGATAGATCGGCATCCTAGACAGGCGTCCCCATGAATTTCTCCAGCGACAGCATCCAGTTGTTTCTCGCCGTGCTTGAGCGCGGTTCGTTTTCCGCGGCGGCGCGGGCCCTGGGCAAGGTGCCGTCGGCGGTGAGCATGGGTATCGCCAACCTCGAGGCGGAGCTGGGTTATCCCTTGTTCGATCGCAGCCATCGCGAGCCGGTGCCCACCGCCATGGCCAACGCCCTGGCGCCCCACGCGCGGCTGATCGCCGAGCAGCTCAAGCACTTGCAGGTGCATGCGGTGGAGCTGTCCCTGGGGTTGGAAAGCCGGCTGTCCATCGGCGTGGTCGAGGACATCGACAAGTCCCGGGTGCTGGCGGCGATCAAGCTGATCGCCGAGCGCCATCCGTTGCTCGACATCGAGGTGCTGAGTGCGCCCCAGGACGATGTATTGCAGCTGCTGCACACTGGCCGGATCGCGGTCGGCGTGGCTTTCGCCGGGCTCAGCCTGAACGTGCTGGAGTATTTCCAGTACGTCGGCAGCGAACGGATGATCGCCTGCATTTCCGCGCGCCATCCGTTACCCGAGGCGCCGGACGCCACCCTCTATCTGGAAGAGCTGGTCAACGTCCGCCAGGTGGTGGTCGCCAGCCGCGACCTGCCGATCCGCGACACCCGGCCGCTGATCGCCGAGTCTTACTGGCGTACCGACAGCCTGGCCATGGCCCTGGACATGGTCGAGTCCGGTATCGGCTGGGGCAACTTCCCACAGTCGGTGATCGCCCCCTTGCTCAAGGCCGGAAGGCTCAAGCGCCTGACCTTCAAGAACATCGACAACGGCCTGCTGCTGCCGGTGCACGCGGTCTGGCTGAAGAACCAGCCGCTGCAAAAGGCCGCTCAGGCGTTTGTGCAGTTGTTGGGTGGGCAGGATCCGGCACTGACCTCGGAGGCTCATGCAGAGATGAGGCTGTAGGAGCTTCCGCTCATGTGCCTGGGCGGGTGGCGTCGTGCGGCTCGCTGCCCGGCAGCGCCTGGTGGCGCAGCCATTCGAGCAAGCGGGCGACGGCTGAGTTGGGTTCGATCGCCTCGGGTGACAACAGGTAGTAAGCGCTGCCGTCGGCGATAAAGCCGAAAGGCGCGACCAGCAGGCCCGACTCCAGGTCGTCGCGCACCAACTGCCAGGGCGCGATCGCCAGTCCCAACCCGGCGACTGCTGCTTGCAGGCTGAAGTAGAAATGCTCGAAGACCTGCTCCTTGCCCGGCGCCTGTTCCATTCCCTTGAGGGTCAACCATTGCTCCCAGGCCTGCGCCCGGGTCGCACTGTGCAGGCGCGGCGCAGTGCTCGATAACTGGGCCGTGCCTGCTGCATTGCGTGCCCAGTGGGCGGCCTGTTCCGGGCGGCATACCGGGCCGATGGCTTCATCGAACAGCCACTGCGCATGGGTGTGCGGCGGCCAGGGAAAGTCGTTGCGGCGGATTGCCAGGTCGATGCCTTGAGCAAAAGCGAAGGGCCCGCCGCCGGCCACCAGTTGCAGGGGGATATCCGGATGAGCGGCGAAGAATGCCGGGATCCGGGGAATCAGCCAGCGCATCAGCAGGGTCGGTTCGCAGGACAGCACCAGGGTCGCGGCCTTGTCCGGCGTTCGCAGTTTGCGTGCGGCGGCGTCGATCAGGTCGAAGGCATGCTCCACGCTGTGCAGCAATTCGCGGCCGGCCTCGGTGAGAAATACCCGGTGGCTGCGACGCTCGAACAACCGCGTGCCGAGGTCTTCTTCCAGGGCGCGCACGGCACGGCTGATGGCGCCGTGGGTCAGGTGCAGGGCTTCGCCGGCGCGGGTGAAGCTCTCCAGGCGAGCGGCGGCCTCGAAACAGCGCAGGGCGCTCAGGGGCGGCAGGCGGCGATTGATTGTCTGTGATTTTTTATCACCGAAAATGTCAGTTTTCATCGTTCGCTCTGTGAGGGTTCGTGCTCATAAAGTATGGGCCGGATTCTATAGCGAAGGCGTTTGAAAATGACTGAACTGTTAGTGGTAATCACCATCACTGTGCTGGCGGTGCTGAGCCCGGGGCCGGATTTTGCCATGGTCACGCGCAACAGCCTGGTGCTGTCGCGTCGACATGGGGTGTTCACGGCACTGGGGATCGGGCTCGGGGTGATGCTGCATATCGGCTACACGCTGTTTGGCGTCGGCCTGCTGGTCAAGGAGTCGCTGCTGTTGTTCGGCGCGTTAAAGATCGCCGGGGCGCTGTACCTGGTTTATCTCGGTATCCGGATGCTGCGTACTCGCGCAGTCGAGGAGGAGGTGGCGATGGATACGCCGCGGGTTTCGGCATGGACGGCGCTGCGCACCGGCTTTTTGACCAATGCGCTGAACCCCAAGACCATGATTTTTGTGGTCAGCCTGTTCATGCAGGTGATGCAGCCGGGGACCGCGCCGGGTGTGCGGATCGGCTATGGCGCGATCATTGTCCTGGCCCATGTGCTGTGGTTCGTGGCGGTGGCGCTGTTCTTCTCGACGCCGGGCATCCGGGCCCGGCTCATGGCTTACAAGCGGCGTATCGACCAGCTGTTCGGCGTTCTGCTGGTGGGCTTCGGTGTGCTGCTCAGCGCCCTGAGCCTGCGTTCCTGAACGCGGCTCAGGTGCTCTCGCGCACCTTCAATTCGAAGCCCATGTCCACCACCGGCTTGGCCACGCTGTTACCGGCCATCAGGGTCAGCAGCTGCTCCGCGGCGCGGCGGCCGATGGCTTCGCGCGGGGTGCTGATGCTGCTCAGGCGCGGCACCATGTGCGCGGAGGCGGGCAGGTCGTTGAAGCCCATCACCGCCACTTGCTCGGGGATCCTGATGCCGCAGCGCATGGCTTCCAGCAGGGCGCCGTGGGCCAGGTCGTCGTTGCCGAAGAAGATTGCGTCGACGTCCGGGTGGCTGTGCATCAGTTGCAGGAAGAGTTCACCACCCAGGCCCACCGACGACGGGCGCGGGGTGAGGACTTCCAGTTTCGGGTCGTACAGGCCGGCTTTCTCCAGGCCACGGCGGAAACCTTCGCCGCGCATCAGGGTGCGCTGGTCGAGCTGGGCGCCGATGTAGGCCAGGCGCTTGCGGCCGCGGGAGATCAGGTGCTCGGCGGCGGTTTCCCCGGCGTTGTGCTGGGAGAAGCCCACGCAGTTCAGGCCGGCCTCGGGGTTGAGGTCCATCATGTAGACGCAGGGGACGTTGCTGGCTTCGACCATCCGTCGGGCACTTTCGGTCCGGTCGAAGCCGGTCAGCAGCAAACCGCGTGGCTGGTAGGCCATGTAGTTGCGCAGCAGGTTTTCTTCTTCGTCGGGGGAATAGTGGAAGTTGCCGATCAGCACTTCGAAGCCCTTGGGCCGCAGAACCTGATGAATGGCTTCCAGGGTGTCGATGAACAGCAGGTTGGACAGCGACGGCACCAGCACCACCACTGAATGGCTCTGGGCCGAGGCCAGGGCGCGCGCGGCGGGGTTGACCACGTAGTTGAGTTCGCTGGCGGCCTTGCGCACCTTTTCCACCAGTTCGGTGGCCACCGTGTCGATGCCGCGCAGCGCTCGCGAGGCGGTGATCGGGCTGACGCCGGCCAGGCGCGCGACTTCGTTGAGGGTAGGGCGCCCCGTGGTGCGGGTATTTTTATCGTTCTTGGAGGAGGTCATCAGACGGCTTGCCAAACAAAATTCAAGTCACTAAGGTAGCGCTGTCTCGAAACAGCTGCAATGCGTGAGCGCGGTCGGCCTGACCCGCACTCTTTGGTTTCGCGGCCTATATACGCGGCAACCCACAAAAATGACAAGAAGGCGTCGGCAGAAACTATTTTTGCACTAGCATTTTCAAGAGCGAAGGTAGCGCTGTCTGCGCGCTGAGGTGTTACATGAGTCAACCCATCACCGCCCTGGTCATCATGGGCGTTGCCGGCTGCGGCAAGTCCAGCGTCAGTGAAGCGCTGTGCCAGCGCAGCGGCGCCACGGCCATTGAAGGCGATACGTTCCACCCTGCCGCCAATATCGCCAAGATGAGTGCCGGTATTCCCCTGAACGACGACGACCGTGCCGGCTGGCTCGACAGCCTGTGCGACGAGTTGCGTCGTGCCCTGGCCGCCGGACAGCGTCCGGTGCTGACCTGCTCGGCGCTCAAGCGCAAGTACCGCGACCGCCTGCGCAGCGCCACGCCCGGCCTGGGCTTCGTTTTCCTGCAATTGACACCACAGGTGGCCGCCGATCGCGTGGCCCACCGTCCGGGGCATTTCATGCCTTCGACCCTGATCGACAGTCAGTTCGCTACCCTCGAATCTCCCGTGGGCGAACCCCTGACCCTGGCATTGGACGCCACCATCCACAGCGTTGACCGGCTGGCCGAACAGGCCCATGGCTGGTGGCTGGAGTACGGGCTGGATTCATCCCGATAAGCTTCGGTTCACACAGATAGCGCTATCCCACTCGGCTCACGTTTTTAACGCTTGAATAAAAACAACAAACCGGAGGCAACCCCATGTTTGGCATGTCCCAAGAGACCTATCTGCTGGTAGACGCAGTGGTCACCATTATCGGGCTGATCGTGCTGATCACCCGATTCAAGCTGCATCCCTTCATCGCCCTGACCATCGCCGCGGGTTTCCTCGGCCTGACTTCGGGCATGCCGGTGGACAAGATCATCAAGGCGTTCCAGGACGGCTTCGGTGGTGTACTCGGTTTCGTCGGGATCATCCTCGCGCTGGGCACCATGCTCGGCAAAATGATGGCCGAATCCGGTGGCGCGGATCAGATCGCCCAGACCCTGATCCGCTCGTTCGGCAAGGAGCGGGTGCAGTGGGCGATGATGTTCGCCGCCTTCCTGGTGGGCATCCCGCTGTTCTTCGAGATCGGCTTCGTGCTGCTGATCCCGCTGGTGTTCATCGTCGCCCGGCGCACCGGCGTGTCGATCATCAAGATCGGCATCCCGCTGCTGGCCGGCCTGTCCGCGGTGCACGGCCTGGTGCCGCCGCATCCGGGCCCGCTGCTGGCCATCGGTGTGTTCGGCGCCGACATCGGCAAGACCATTCTCTACGGCCTGATCGTTGCCCTGCCGACCGCGATCATCGCCGGTCCGATCTACGGCACCTTCATCGCCAAGCACATCCCGGGTCATCCGTCCCAGGAACTGGTCGACCAGCTGGCACGCGAAAACACCTCGGCCAATCTGCCGAGCTTCAGCGTGACCCTGCTGACCGTGCTGCTGCCGGTGTTCCTGATGCTGCTCAAGACCTTCGCCGACGTGGCCTTCCCGGACGGGCACTTCTTCCGCATCTGGATGGACATGATCGGTCACCCGATCAGCGCGCTGCTGCTGGCCTTGCTGCTGTCGCTCTATACCTTCGGTTCGCGCCAGGGCATCGGCTCCAAGCAGATCCTCAAGTTGCTCGACGCCAGCCTGGCGCCGACCGCGGCGATCATCCTGATCATCGGTGCCGGCGGTGGCTTCAAGCAGATGCTGGTGACCAGCGGCGTGGGTGACGTGATCGGCCATATGGCGGTCAACGCACAGATCTCGCCGATCCTCCTGGCGTGGCTGGTGGCGGCGGTGATTCGCATCGCCACCGGTTCGGCAACCGTGGCGACCATCACTGGCGCGGGCATCGTGGTACCGGTGGTCGGTATGATCCCCGGGGTCAACCGTGAGCTGCTGGTGCTGGCCACCGGTGCCGGTTCGCTGATCCTGTCCCACGTCAACGACGCCGGTTTCTGGCTGGTGAAGCAGTACTTCAACATGACCGTGGCGGAAACCTTCAAGACCTGGACCGCGATGGAAACCATCCTCTCGGTGGTGGGCCTGATCTTTATCCTGCTGCTGTCGCTGGTGGTGTAAGCCGAGCCCTGTAGCCGCTGCCGAAGGCTGCGATCGGCCGGCACGGCCGTAGCGATCTTGCAATCGCTGAAGGCCCTTCGGTCCTTATCGCAGCCTGCGGCAGCGGCTACAGGGTCGGCAGACAGGCACAAAAAAACCGCAGCGATGCGGTTTTTTTGTGCCTGCTTGTTTGTCGGTGGGTATCAGCCTTTCTGCACCAGGCCATCGGCGCGGAACATGCCGCGGATACCGCGCACGGCCTGGCGGATGCGGTCCTGGTTTTCGATCAGGGCGAAACGCACATGGTCGTCGCCGTACTCGCCGAAACCGACACCTGGCGAGACGCAGACCTTGGCCTCGGCCAGCAGCTTCTTGGCGAACTCCAGCGAGCCCAGGTGCGCGTAGGCCTCGGGAATCTTCGCCCAGACGTACATCGAAGCCTTGGGATTCTCGACCATCCAGCCCAGTTCATGCAGGCCCTTGACCAGCACATTGCGGCGCTGGCGGTACTGCTCGGCGATGTCTTTCACGCACTGCTGGTCGCCTTCCAGCGCGGCGATGGCCGCCACCTGCAGCGGGGTGAAGGTGCCGTAGTCGTGGTAGCTCTTGATCCGCGCCAGGGCGCTGACCAGCTCCGGGTTACCGACCATGAAGCCGATGCGCCAGCCGGCCATGTTGTAGCTCTTGGACAGGGTGAAGAACTCCACCGCGATGTCCTTGGCGCCCGGCACCTGCATGATCGACGGGGCTTTCCAGCCGTCGTAGACGATGTCGGCGTAGGCCAGGTCGTGGATCACCAGCACGTCGTACTGCTTGGCCAGGGCGATCACCCGCTCGAAAAAGTCCAGCTCGACACACTGCGCGGTCGGGTTGGACGGGAAACCGAGGATCATCATCTTCGGTTTCGGGATCGAACCGCGAATGGCCCGTTCCAGCTCGTCGAAGAAGTCCACGCCCGGCACCAGCGGCACCGAACGCACCTGGGCGCCGGCGATCACCGCGCCGTAGATATGGATCGGGTAGCTCGGGTTGGGCACCAGCACGGTGTCGCCCTGGTCCAGGGTGGCGAGCATCAGGTGCGCCAGGCCTTCCTTGGAACCGATGGTGACGATGGCTTCGCTTTCCGGGTCGATATCGACCTCGTAGCGATCCTTGTACCAGCGCGAAATGGCCCGGCGCAGACGCGGGATACCCTTGGAGGTGGAGTAGCCGTGGGTGTCTTCGCGCTGGGCGACGGTGACCAGTTTCTCGACGATGTGCGGCGGAGTCGCACCGTCGGGGTTACCCATGCTCAAGTCGATGATGTCTTCGCCGCGCCGACGCGCAGCCATCTTCAGCTCGGCAGTGATATTGAATACGTAGGGGGGGAGTCGATCTATGCGCGCAAAGCGGCGCGGCGAACCTTGTTCGGCCATTGTTGCCTCGAGTACGTGAGCGCCCGGAACCGTCCGAGCGACGTCGGCCACTGCGGTGGCCTGGGGGCAGACGATAAGGGCTGTGGCGCCAGGCTGTCCAGAGGGGGGCGACAACTATTTTTTCGCCGGCAGCGGCGCTGCCTGGACAGGGATTTGCATCGTCGTGGCGGGATTCGCAGCCTGCGCATTGTGTTTGCCGGGCCCGCCCGCGTTAAATACCCCCCACTCGAACAACCGCATCGAACAGGATGAATGATGGAGTTTACCAGCGGCTTTCTGCTGAGCCTTTCGCTGTGCCTGGACATAGGCGTGGCCAATATCGCGATGATTACCCTGGCCATGCAGCGTGGCTACTTCCAGGGTTTCTGCCTGGGCCTGGGCACCTGTGTCGGTGACCTGGTCTACGCGGTGCTGGCGCTGGCCGGCATGACCGTGCTGCTGCAGTACGAGGCGGTGCGCTGGGTGTTGTGGATCGGCGGGTCGGCGCTGCTGGTGTATTTCGCGGCGAAGATGATCTATTCGGCGATCCACCACAGCGCGGTGTTGGCCGAGACCGGCGAGGTCGACAACGGTTCGCCGCGCAAGGAGTTTTTCCGCGGTATTTTCCTGGCCATGTCGTCCCCCAGCGCGATCCTCTGGTTCGCCGCGGTGGGCGGGACCCTGATTGCCCGTTCCGGTGGCGGCGACCTGCTCAGCTCCGGGCTGTTCCTCAGCGGTTTCTTCTGCGCCGGGCTGGCCTGGGTCGTGGGCCTGTGCTTTGCCGCGACCCAGGGCGGCAAGCTGCTGGGGGACAAGTTGTTGCGTTACTCCTACCTGGCATCTGCGGCGATCTTCTGCTATTTCGCGGTCTACGTGATCCTGTCCGGTTATCAGGAGTTCATCGTCGGCGCGGCGGTCGCGGAACTTCCCGCGCTCTGATGCAGGCGATTCGGGTTTGGCCTCTATACTCCCTGCCGAACCCATTTTTCAGGCAGGAGTCGCATCATGGATGAGCAAAAACAGGTCAGCGGGCCGGTGCCGCGTTTCGAGAAGGGGCGCTTTCTGCTGATCGCCGGTCTTGGCGGGCGTTTCACTCCCGAGACGACGCAGCGCATTCCTGAACTCTGGGAAGGCTTCATTCCCCATCTCGGCAAGATACCCGGCCAGGTGGGGGAGGTGACCTACGGCCTCTGCTGCAACCCCGACGGCAAAGGCGGCTTCGAATACATCGCCGGGGTCGAGATCAGCAGGCTCGACGACCTGCCCGAGCTGTACCGCTGGGTCGAGGTGCCGCCGCAGCACTACGCGGTGTTCGAGCACCAGGGGCCGCTGGCGAGCCTGTCGCAGACCTTCCAGTACATCTGGAAAACCTGGCTGCCGCAGTCCGGGCGCGAAGCCGCCGATGCGCCGGAATTCGAACGCTACAGCGCCGACTTCAACCCCGACACCGGCCAGGGCGTGCTGGAAATCTGGCTACCGCTCAAGGAACAGTGAGCCACGGACCGGGCCTGCGACGGGCCCGGTCATTTACCCTTGCCCGGCCGGCGGGCGCGCCACAGGTCGATGGACAGGGTGACAAAACCGAACGCACTGATGCCGAACAGCACCAGCAAACCGATCTGAACATTGCTCATAGCGACTTCCGTACTCGACCAGGATGGGATTGATTGAGCCCTGATAAATAACCCGGTCGGCGTGCGGATGACAGCGACTATATGCAGGTTTTACGGGCTTGCCGCCGTTCGATATGCAAGCCTTATTACTTTATGATCGGCGGCATTTCCCATAGCCGATCTGTTCCCCATGACCTTATCCAGCCTGTTGATCCGTCAGGTCGCCGCCGCTGACCTGGACCGCTGCTTCGCCATCGAAACCCTGGCCTACGAAGGCGACGAAGCCGCCACCCGGGAGAAGATCGCCACCCGCATCGCCACCTGGCCCGAGGGTTTCATCGTCGCCGAAGTGGAGGGCGTGGTGGCCGGCTTCATCAATTCCGGCGCGGCCTTCGAGGTCGAGATGGCCGACGAGGCCTTCAAGGAACTGATCGGCCACGACCCGGCCGGGCCTCACGTGGTGATCATGTCGGTGGTGGTGCATCCGGACTATCAGGGCCAGGGTGTTTCCCGGCGTTTGCTGGAGGCCTTTATCGAGCGCATGCGCGGCCTGGGCAAGGCCAGCATCAACCTGATGTGCAAGGAGCGGCATGTGCCGCTGTACGAGCGTTTTGGCTTCGTCTACCTCAAGGCCTCGGCGTCGGACCATGGCGGCATGGCCTGGCATGAGATGGTGCTGAATCTTCCTCGGTAACACATGTCATTTGCTGCTGGTTCTTTTGTAGTCTAAATTCAGACCAGCTTCTGCGCTGGATTCACCGCTGCGCAAAGCGCAGGAGATAAACCATGCGCATTAAAACCATCAGTTTTGTCAAAAAGAACGCTGCCGATCTCGACCTCTCCGAGCCCATGCTGGTCACGCAGAATGGGGTTCCGGCTTATGTGATCGAGTCCTACGAAGAGCGTAAGCGCCGAGATGAGGCGATAGCCTTGATCAAGCTGCTTTCGTTCGCCGGGCGCGACAAGGAGCAAGGCAAGCTGATCAGCGGTGATACGCTGCTGGAGCGCCTGGCCCAGCGCCGTCAAGCGCAACAAGAAGACGAAGATGCAGAAAACCTGCAGGGTTGAGTTCGCCACTGCGGCCGAACACGGTGTGATTGCCCTGGAGCAGTACCTGATTCAGCAGTGCGGCGCCCGCAAGGCTGGGCCATTCGTTGACCAGTTGGTTATGCAAATCATCTCGACCCTGAGTGAGCAGGCCCATACCTATGCTGTTTGCCAGCAAGCGGCCTCCCTGGGGGTGACGCATTTCCATGAGTTTCTGCCCATGGGCCAGCGGGTTCTGTATGAAATCTATCCAGCCGAAAAACTGGTTGTCGTGGCCCTGGTTCTCGGCCAACGACAGAGCGTTGAAAAGCAGTTGATCGACTACTGCTTGCAGCTGTGATCAATACAAATGCCCAAGGGCTGCAGCGATGCAGCCCTTTTTTCTGCCTGCCATTCCACGACACCCCCCTGTAGGAGCGAGGCTTGCCCGCGATAGGGACGCCGCGGTCTGGCTGATGTACCGCGTTAACCTTCATCACGAGCAAGCTTCGCTCCTACAAGAACCCCTCAATACAGGCTGTTGCGCACCCGCTCCGGCATTTCCCGGTCGTAGCGGTCGGCGTCGAACTGGCCGTCGCAGAGGCGCTTGAGGATGGCGCCGGCCGAGGGCAGGGCCGAGCGTTCCAGGTAGTGCTCGGGGTTCCACAGGTCGGAACGCACGATGGCCTTGGAACAATGGAAGTAGGCCGCCTCGACGTCCACCAGGATCACCGTGCGCGCCGGTTTGCCATTCACCGCGAAGCTGTCCAGTAGCGCCGGCTCGGCCGAGATCCGCGCCCGGCCGTTGACCCGCAGGGTCTCGCCGATGCCCGGGATGATGAACAGCAGGGCCACCCGCGGGTCGCTGACGATATTGCGCAGGCTGTCGATGCGGTTGTTGCCCGGGCGGTCGGGCAGGGCCAGGGTGCGTTCGTCGATGATCCGCACGAAGCCCGGGACATCGCCGCGGGGCGAGCCGTCCATGCCGTCGGGGCCGCTGGTGCTCAGGATCACCAGCGGCGAGGCGCGCACCATGGCCTGGTAGTCCGGGTTGAGGAAGGGGATTTCCTTGCGCACGGCCCGTTCGAGGGGTTGGCCGTAGATCGCTTCCAGTTGCTCGAGGGTGGTCAGCATCATGCTTCTCCTGGGTAACGTCAGAAAATCAGGGCCAGGCGGCGTTCGTAGCCGATGCGGCCCCGGTAGGCCTCGCCGCTGTCGACCCAGCCTTGCTTCAGGTAGAGGTTGAAGGCCGCTGCGTTGTCCGCGTCCACCGACAGCATCAGCCCCTTGATCTCCGGCCAGGCCTGGCGAGCGGCGGCGGGCAGGGCTTGCAGGCAGGCGCGGCCATAGCCCTGGCCCTGGACCCGGTGATCGACCTGCAAGGCATGCAGGGTGGCGGTGTCGGGGTCGGCCCAATGGGGCAGGAACGGCGGGCGCTTGAGCAGCAGGAACGCCACCGGAACTTCGTCGGCCAATAGGGCGAAGCCCTTGATCCCGGGCTCCGGCGCCTTGAGCAGGGTATGCAGCGCGGTGTAGATATCGCCGGAATAACTCTTCTGCTGCGGGTGCACCTCGAGCGCGTCGAGCTGCTGCAATTGCGTGGCGTCGAGCTGTTCGTAGGGCACGAGTCGGGTGGTCGTTGGGCTATCCATATCCGGGCACTGAGGGTGGGCTGCGGGAGTGGCGATTCTAGCGATTTTGCCCGGGGTCCCGGTTTTTTTTCCTGGCCTTGTCGATTTGCCGGGCGGCCAGACGACTAAGGGTGTCTTCACGATTTAACGGTCGCCCTGCGGCGGCCACCTTGAGCCCGTGTCACTCAATCGCAAGGAGAACTGCCATGAACGCCCAAACCACCGAAAGCGAAATCCGCAGCCTGATCGACGCCTGGCGCCAGGCCGTGATGGTCAAGGACATCGACCGCATCGTCAGCTACTACGCCGACGACATCACCTCGTTCGACGCCGTGACCGCGTTGCAATTCAAGGGCAAGGAAGCCTACCGCGCGCACTGGAAGGCCTGCATGGAAGTCTGCCCCGGCCCTGGCATCTTCGACTTCGAGCAACTGCACATAGTCGGCGCCAGCGACATCGCCTTCGCCCACTGGCTGGCCCACTGTGGCGGCACCGACGACAAGGGCGAGACCAAGGCCTGCTGGATGCGCGTGACCGCGGGTTACCAGCGTATTGGTGGGCAGTGGAAAGTGGTCCACGAACACTGGTCGGCACCCTTCGACATGATGAGCGGCACCGCATTGTTCGACCTGCAACCCTGATCGTCGGGTTTTTCGCCAAAGCCTGAAACTGCAGCCATAGTTGATCAGCTCGATCGAGGAGAGCCCCATGAAATACCTATGCCTGGTCTACAGCGACGAACAGCTGTTGCACAGCCTGCCGGAGAGCCCGAAGGACGCCGAGTGCATGGCCTACGCCGAGTCGGTGCAGGGCAGCGGCCGGATGCTCGCCGCCGAGGCCCTGGAGTCGGTGCAGACCGCGACCACGGTGCGCATGCGCGGCGGCCGGCTGTCGATCACCGACGGCCCGTTCGCCGAAACCAAGGAACAGTTGGCCGGGTTCTACCTGATCGATGCCAAGGACCTCAACGAAGCCATCCAGGTCGCCGGCAACATCCCGGCGGCCCGGGTCGGCAGCGTCGAGGTGCGCCCGGTGCGCGAGTTGAATCCCTGATCGCCACCTTGGAAAACGAGCCCTGAAAACAATCATAAGCAGGAGTTTCGCAATGACCGACCGCAGCCTGGGCCCTGCGCCCGCCCAATATGAGTTGTCCATCAGTCGCCTGATCGATGCGCCGCCCGGCAAGCTGTTCCGCGCCTGGACCGAACCGCAGTTGCTGGTGCAATGGTGGGGCCCCCACGGCATGACCACCCCCGAGTGTGAAATGGACCTGTGGGTCGGCGGCCAGTTTCGCACCCTGATGCGCGCCCCGGATGGCAACGAATACCCGACCATGGGCGTGTTCCTGGAGATAGATGCGCCGCGGCGGCTGGTGTTCACCGACGCCTTCCTGCCGGGCTGGATTCCTTCGGGCAAGGCCTTCATGAGCGCCGAGGTGACCTTCGACGACCTGGATGGCAAGACCCTCTACACCGCCCGCGCCATGCACTGGAGCGAAGAGGACCGGCAGGCCCATGAAGCCATGGGTTTCCACGAGGGCTGGGGGCAGAGCCTGGATCGCCTGGAAAGCCTGGTGACCCGAGGCATGCCGGACTGATGCCGGCGGCCGCGCAAGACAGCGTCAAGGCGCTGGTGGAGCGGGTCTACCGCAACGAGTCGCGGCGGATCCTGGCGACCCTGATCCGCCTGCTGGGGGATTTCGACCTCGCCGAAGAAGCCTTGCACGAGGCGTTCTTCGTCGCGGTCGAGCGCTGGCAGCGCGACGGCGTGCCGGACAATCCGCGGGCCTGGCTGGTGTCGGCCGGGCGTTTCAAGGCCATCGACGGTTTGCGCCGGCGGGCGCGGTTCGCCGCGTCCCAGGCGGCGCTGGTCAGCCAGCTCGAAGAGCTGGAGCAGGCTGACTGGAGCGAGGAGGACCTGGAAGACGACCGCCTGCGCCTGATCTTCACCTGCTGCCACCCGGCGCTGGCGGCGGACGCCCAGGTGCCGCTGACGTTGCGGGAAATCTGCGACCTGACCACCGAGGAAATCGCCCGCGCCTTTCTCTCGACGCCGGCCACCATCGCCCAGCGCATCGTGCGCGCCAAGGCCAAGATCCGCGATGCGCACATCCCTTATCAGGTGCCGTCCCTGGGCGAGCTGCCCGAGCGCCTGGACAGCGTGTTGCGGGTGATTTACCTGGTGTTCAACGAAGGCTATTCGGCCTCGATGGGCGCCGAGCTGACCCGCGAGGACCTGACCCATGAGGCGATCCGCCTCGGGCGCCTGTTGCTGGAGCTGCTGCCGGAACCGGAAGTGATGGGTTTGCTGGCCTTGATGCTGCTGCATGAGTCGCGGCGCCGGGCGCGAACCTCGGCCACCGGGGAGCTGGTGCTGCTGGACGAACAGGACCGCTCGCTGTGGGACCGCGAACTGATCGCCGAGGGCTGTGCCCTGGTGGAGCACGCCCTGGGCACCCGGCGTTTCGGTCCGTACTGCCTGCAAGCGGCAATCGCCGCGGTGCATGCCGAGGCGGCGACGGCCGGGGAAACCGACTGGCAGCAGATCATTGGCCTGTATGACGTGTTGTTGCGTGCCATGCCTTCTCCGGTGATCGAGCTGAACCGCGCGGCCGCCATCGCCCAGCGGGACGGGCCGCTGGCCGGCCTGGAGCGGGTCGAGGCGATCCTGGCCCGGGGCGAATTGCAGGATTACCACCTGGCCCATTCGGCGCGGGCCGAGTTCTGCCGGCAGTTGGGGCGGGTGGAGCCGGCGCGGCAAGCCTATCTGCGGGCCCTGGAACTGACCCGCCAGGAGCCGGAGCGGCGCTTTATCGAGAACAGGCTCGAAGCACTGAAAACCCTCTGAGTTGAATCCTGGCGAACCCTGTAGCCGCTGCCGCAGGCTGCGATAAGGCCGAAGGCCTTCGGCGATTTCGAATACGCCGCAGCCGTTCCGGCCGATCGTCGCGACTATTCCAGCATCCGCCCCAGCAACCAGCTGCCCGCCGGGCCAGGTGGGTGCAGGCGCGACCACAGGGCATCGACCGCCACGTTGCGCGGCCAGCCGCGGGCATCGAGCTCCACCAGGCTGTCGGCACCGAAACGTTCCACCAGCCAGCGCGGCAGGGGCGCCCAGCCAAAACCGCCCTGAGCCATTTCCAGCAGCATCAGGTAGCTCGGCGCCGACCATACCCGGCCCTTGGCCCGGCTGTCGTAGGGGTTGACGATGGTCGCCAGGCGCAGTTCGCGGTGCTGTTGCAGCCGGGCCTGGTCGATATGTTTCAGCGCCGCCAAGGGGTGATTGCGCGACACGAACAGGGCGATTTCCGTGCGCTCGTCCACCGTCGCATGGTCCAGGTCCGCCGGGTAGTCGGGCTGCATTTCGGCGAAGGCGATCTGCGCCCGGCCGCGCTGGACCAGCTCGATCAGGTCGTCGCATTCGGCGATCAGGCATTCCAGTTCCAGGTCCGGGTAGCGCTGTTCGAAGGCGCTCAGCGAGGTTTCGAAACGATCCGACTGATAGGTGTCGGACAGGGCCACTGTGAGCTTGGCTTCCACGCCCTGGGCCAGCTGGCTGGCGGCCATTTCCAGGCGGCTGGTGGCGGCCAGGATGTCTTCGGCCCGTTGCAGCATGACGCGGCCTTGCGGGGTGAGGGTGGGCTTGCGGCTGCTGCGGTCGAACAGTTGCAGGTCGAGGTCGATCTCCAGGCTCGCCACCGCCGCGCTGATGGTCGACTGGCTCTTGCCGAGCTTGCGCGCGGCGGCGGAAAACGAGCCTTGGGTGGCCGCCTGGACAAAGGCCAGCAGTACTTCGTGTGAGGCCATGAACTATCGCCTTGATCGATGGTTACTGATTATGAAGTATCGGGAGGGGAGGTGATCATGGCAACCACATTCACTGGCGGGAGCCGGATCATGAGCAGCACCAAATCCTTGACCGAACGCGTTTTCCAGGCCGTGGGCTTCGAGTTGCTGGCGTTCGCGCTGTGTACGCCGCTGCTGGCCTGGATCATGGACAAGCCGTTTGTCGACATGGGCGTGGCGACCATCGCCATCGGCCTGATCGCCCTGGCCTGGAACGTGGTCTTCAATGGCCTGTTCGACCGCCTGCTCAAGCGCCTGGCCCTGGCACCCAGCGGCTGGACCCGGGTCGCCCATGCGCTGCTGTTCGAGGGCGGCCTGGTGGCGGTGAGCGTGCTGCTGATTGCCTGGTGGCTGCAGGTCAGCCTGATGCAGGCGCTGATTCTCGACCTCGGCGTGCTGCTGTTCTTCCTGCCGTACACCTATGTCTATCACTGGGGTTACGACCTGGTGCGGGAGCGGTTGATGCTGCGTCGCCCGCTCGATCGCGCCAGTTGAAAACAGCAGGGGTCAGCGGGCGGCGTGGTGCCGTTCGATGGCCTCGAGGTAGGCCTTCATCGCCCTGGGCACTTCCTGCAGCAGCAGAATGCTCTTGAGCTGACTATTCTCCAGAGCAACCTGGAACAGGCCGATGGGCAATCCGCGCATGGCCGTCACGTAGGCGTCGCGTTCCGTGGCGCTGGCGGTGGGCAGGCGCAGGGCGAGCATGCGGTCGTAGGTTTCCTGGATCCGCGCATGAACGTCCGGGGCCTGGAGCTGTCCGGGGGCGAAGGTGGGGCTGATCATCTGCAGCAGGTCGGGGTGGGTCTCGAGGTATTCCATGATCGGCATGATCATCCGGTCGATCACCTCCTGGCTGTTCAACTCGACCCAGGTGGCCGTGTCGATGGCCAGGAGGTTGGCGGTGATCTGGTCGATGGCGTCGATATGGCGCTGGCCCAGGGCGTCGAGCACGCTCTGCTTGTCGCTGAAGAAGTGGTACAGCGAACCGATGGAGGTGCCGGCTTCGCGCGCGATGCCATGCATGGTCAGGCTGGCCACTCCCTGGCTGACCAGCAGGTGGGCGCAGGCGTCGAGAATCGCCGTGACCCGTTCATGGCCACGAGTCTGTTTCGGCGAGCGCGGGTTTTTGGCCGGGAGCATTTTTGAATCGTTCATGGTCTGAGAGGCGGCAAGGAGCATACATTATGGCGCACCAGAGCGTTTGCAGTCCTCAGGTAAAACTAGACACCATCCTCTACTTTTGCAGAGAATACGCGCCATGGATCAGCGCCCTCCGCTGTCCCACCTGACTCGAAGACCATGACACTCTCTCCCAACTGGATCATCTGCGAGCATTGCGATTCGCTGTACGAATCCGTGCCGCTTGCAAAAGGCCAGACCTCCCAGTGCTCGCGCTGCGGGGCGGTGCTGGAGCGCGCCCAACATCTGAACGTGCAGCAGTTGCTGGCCCTGTCGATCACCGCGGCGCTGCTGTTCGTGTTTGCCAACGCCTTCCCGGTGATCGGCATCAGCCTCGAAGGCCTGAGCAACGAAGCCACCCTCTGGCAGTCGGTCGAAGCCCTGGCCCAGGGCCGCATCAGCCTGATCGCCGCCGTCACCGGCCTGGCCATCATCCTTGCGCCCGGCCTGCAGATCGCCTTGCTCTGCTGGGTGCTGGGGTTCGCCAACATCGGGCGCGCGGCGCCGGGCTTCAAGGCCTGCATGCGTGCCCTGGAGCACCTGCGGCCGTGGAGCATGCTGGAGGTGTGCCTGCTGGGCATCCTGGTGGCCATCGTCAAGCTGGCCGGCATGCTCGACGTGCACCCGGGCCTGGGGTTGTGGTCGCTGGCGATGCTGACGGTGCTGATCATCCTGATTTCCGGCAAGGGCATCCGCCGCCTGTGGAACGACCTGGAGGGCCGCTACTGATGAGCCAGCCTCCCTACGCCCGCGACCTGGGCCTGATGCTGTGCCACACCTGCGGCCAGACCTGCCCGCAGGACGTTCACTACTGCCCGCGCTGCGAGGCCGTGGTGCATGCGCGCAAACCCAACAGCCTGAGCCGCACCTGGGCCTTCCTGGTGGCCAGCCTGATTTTCTACATCCCGGCCAATGTGCTGCCGGTGATGTATACCCAGATCTTCGGCAGCGGCAGCGAAAACACTATTCTCAGTGGCGTGCTGGAGTTCTGGCAGCACGGCTCCTGGGACATTGCCCTGCTGATCTTTATCGCCAGCGTGGTGGTGCCGTGCATCAAGTTCTTCGTCCTGGGGATGCTGCTGATCACCTGTCAGCGCCGCAGCCATTGGGCGATGCGCGAGCGCGCCAAGCTGTACCGTTTTATCGAGGTGATCGGCTACTGGTCGATGCTCGATGTGCTGGTGGTCGCCCTGGTGGCGGCGCTGGTGCAATTCCACGCCCTGAGCTCGATCGAGCCACGCATGGGCATCCTGTTCTTTGGTTTGGTCGTGGTCCTGACGATGTTCGCGGCCATGAGTTTCGATCCCCGGCTCATCTGGGATGTAGAGGTTGAAGATGTCTGATCATCCAGGTTCCAACGCTTCAAGCGCGCCAGCGAGGCCGGGCACCCCCGCGGTCAGGACGCGCCGGTTCAATGTTTCGCTGGTGTGGATCGTGCCCATAGTCGCGGCCCTGGTCGGCCTGTCGATGCTGGTGCACAAGTCGCTGTCGGCCGGGCCCGAGATCTCCATCAGCTTCCAGACCGCCGAAGGCCTGGAAGCCAACAAGACCCAGGTCAAATACAAGAACGTGGTGATCGGCAAGGTCACCTCCATCGCCCTGAGCAAGAACCGCAGCAAGGTGATCGCCAAGGTCGAGCTGGACCAGTCGGCGGAGTCCTTCACCGCCGCTGATTCGATGTTCTGGGTGGTGCGTCCGCGTATTGGCGCCGGCGGTGTATCCGGGGTCGACACCCTGCTGTCGGGGGCCTTTATCGGCGCCGACGCCGGCCGGGAAGAGAAGCGCAAGAAAAGCTTCGTCGGCCTGGAAACGCCACCACCGGTGACCTACGGGCAAAAGGGCAAGCGCTTTACCCTGCGCACCGATGACCTGGGCTCGCTGGACGTCGGTTCGCCGGTCTATTACCGGCGCATCGAAGTGGGCCAGGTGATTTCCTACAAACTGTCGGAAAACGGCAAGGGCGTGGACGTGCGGATCTTCGTCAACGCGCCCAACGACCAGTTCGTCACCACCGACTCACGCTTCTGGAACGCCAGCGGCGTGGACGTGACCCTGGGCGCCAACGGCCTGAAGGTCAACACCGAATCCATCTCGTCGATCCTCGCCGGCGGCATTGCCTTCGTCGAACCCAAGTACAGCCCCAACGCCAAGCCGGCCGAGGAAAACGCCAGCTACCAGCTGTTCGCCGACCCGGACACCGCACTGGCGCCGCCCGATGGCGACCCGTATTACATGCGCATGCGTTTCGACCAGACCCTGCGCGGGCTGGCGCTCAATGCGCCGGTGGAGTTCCTCGGGGTGAACATCGGTCGGGTGGTGTCGATGGACCTGGATTACGACGAGCAGAAAAAGAGTTTCTCGACCCTGGTCGGCGTGGTGATCTACCCGGCGCGGCTGGGCAAGGTCCATCAGCAACTGGAGAAGCTCAGCGGTGCCGACGAAAGCCGCGCCGGCTACCTGATCAGTACCTTCGTCCAGCATGGCCTGCGGGCCCAGGCGCGCAGCGGCAACCTGCTGACCGGGCAACTGCTCATTTCCATGGACTTCATCCCCAACGCCAAGCCGGTGGCTTTCGATGCGACCGCGCGGCCGTTGGAGATCCCTACCGTACCGGGCGGGCTCGACAAGCTGCAGGAGCAGTTGCAGCGAGTGGTGGAGAAGATCAGCAAATTGCCGATCGATGCCATCGCCAACAACCTCAATGGCAGCCTGACCGAGATGCAGAAGACCCTGGAGAACGTCAACGGCAAGGTGCTGCCAGAAATGCGCAACACCCTGGAACAGACCAAGAAAACCCTGACCACGGCCAACGACAGCTTCGCCGAGGACTCGCCGCAGCGACTGCAACTGGGCCAGGCGATGGACGAAGTGCAGCGCACCGCCCGTTCGGTACGGGTGCTCACCGATTTCCTCAGCCGGCATCCCGAAGCACTGATCCGCGGGCGGCTCAAGGACAATCAGCCGGACGCCTACAAATCCTCGACCTCGTCTTCTCGTGAGCCTGAATCGGAAGTCCAGCCATGAAAAAAACTCTCGCGTTGCTGATCGCGTCCCTGGGCCTGGCGGCCTGCAGCTCGGCGCCGACCCATTACTACACCCTGATGCCGCCGGCGCCCGAGCCGGCGCCCGCTGGCGTCGCGGCGCCGGCCCTGCAATTCGAGATGGCCGGGGTGCGCATCCCGATGCAGGTCGACCAGCCGCAAGTCGTGGTACGCCAGGACGGCGGCACCCTGGCGATCCTGGAAACCGCGCGCTGGAGCGCGCCGCTGGTGGATGAGTTCCACGATGCCCTGGCCAGCCAGATGGAGCAGCAACTGGGCACGCGCAACCTGGAAGGCCTGCCCAAGTCGGCGGGGCAGCCGATCCTGTCGTTGCAGACCGATGTGCGCCGCTTCGAATCGGTGCCGGGGCGTTATGCGCTGATCGACGTGGTGTGGAACCTGCGCCTGCGCGGTGACGGCGTCGAGCGCCGCAGCCTGACCTGCAGCAGCCGCATCAGCCAGCCGGCCAGCGTCGAGCTGTCGAGTCTGGTCCAGGCCCATCAGCGGGCCATCGACGAACTGGCCAAGCGCATTGCCGGCACCGCCAAACGCTGGGCGCAGAACCCGGCCACGCGCTGTTCCTGACACCCATCCCCTGTAGGAGCGAGCGGGCTCGCGATGCACGTAGCGCGGTCGATCGAATGTACCGCGTACCTCATCGCGATCCCGCTCGCTCCTGGCGTTTTGGCGCGGCTTAACGCCGTGCCGACAGCTGCTGCGGCGCAAGGAAGGCGTCGTGGAAGTAGTCGCGAAACGCCTGCATCGCCGGGGTGAACGCCCGTTCGCGATGCCAGGCCAGGCCGACGCTCATGGGTGTCACCGGGTCGCTCACGCTCAGGGTTTCGATGCGTTTGCCTTCCAGCGACCAGGGGCGGTGCACCAGGTCCGAGAGGATCGCCACGCCGCTGCCGTTGGCCACCATGCTGCGCACCGCCTCCACCGAACTGGTGCGCACCCGCACCCGGGGTTTCTGCCGGGCGTTTTCCCAATAGCGCATGGCGCTCTGTTCGGCTTCGTCGACGGTCAGCAGGATGTAGGGTTCCTGCGCCACGTCGGCGAGGCTGACGGTGGCGCGCTCGCACAGTGGGTGATGGCTGGGCAGCCACAGGCGGCGTTCGGAGTTGAACAGGGTTTCGGAGACGATGTCCGGGTGGGTGAGGTTGGCGGTCAGCACCACGGCCATGTCGAAGCGGCCTTCCAGCAGGCCCTGTTCGATGGCCTGGCGTTCCTGTTCGTGGACCTCGATGGTCACGTCCGGATGCCAGTGTTCCAGGCGTTGCAGGTGGTGCGGCAGGAAGTAGCCGATCACCGTGTAGCTGGCCGCCAGGTGCAGCACGCCGCTGGCGCGGTAGTCTGGCAGCGGGCTGTTCAGCGCATCGTCGACACTGCGCAGGATCACATAGGCGCGGTTGAGAAAATGCCGTCCGGCGTCGGTCAGGTTCATGCCCTGGGCCGAACGCAGGAACAGCTGCACGCCGAGCATGGCTTCCAGTTCCTTGATTGCCGTGGTCACCGCCGACTGGGAGATGTTCAGGTGGATCGCCGCCTGGGAAATCTGCCCAATCTCGGCGGTGGCGACGAAGTAGCGGACCTGGCGCAGGGTGAGGGACATCACGAATTCCTCAAGGCTTCTGTAGGAGCGAGGCTTGCCCGCGATGAGATCATGACAAACGCCACCGGACCAGACTCCTGAACCGGTGGTGGGATCACTGACGCCATCGCGGGCAAGCCTCGCTCCTACATGAGTGTCGGTATCTGTTTTTCAGAAGATGCCGTATCTGATAATAGATCTTCCCAAGGGGTCAAGGGCGGCCGTAATTTCCACTGCACGAAGTCACGAGCAGTTGGAGCAACAGCGATGCAGGCAGTGGATTTCAATTCGGACATGGGCGAGAGCTTTGGCCCCTGGACCATCGGCGATGGCGTCGACAACGAGCTGATGGGCTTCATCAGCTCGGCCAATATCGCCACCGGCTTTCATGCCGGCGACCCCGGCACCATGCGGCGTACCGTCGAGCAGGCCAAGCGTCTGGGTGTGGCCATCGGTGCCCATCCGGGGTTCCGCGACCTGGTGGGGTTCGGCCGCCGGCACATCAATGCCCCGGCCCAGGAACTGGTGGACGACATGCTCTATCAGCTCGGCGCCCTGCGCGAACTGGCGCGGGTCCAGGGCGTGGCGCTGCAACACATCAAGCCCCATGGCGCGCTCTACATGCACCTGGCGCGGGATGAAGAAGCCGCCCGCTTGTTGGTTGAACACCTGCAAGTCCTGGAACCCGGGCTGCTGCTGTATTGCATGCCCGGTTCGGTGATCTGGCGGGTCGCCAGGGAGCTGGGCCAGCCAGTGATCCGCGAGTTCTACGCCGACCGCGAATACGACCTCAGCGGCTCCATCGTCTTCACCCGCAACGTGCGCGCCCTCGATCCGGCCACAGTCGCCGCCCGTGTGGTGCGCGCTTGCCAGCAAGGCCTGGTGCGCACCGTGGAGGGCGAGGACCTGGAGATCGAGTTCGACTCCATCTGCCTGCACAGCGACACCCCTGGCGCCCTGTGCCTGGTGGAGGCCACCCGCGCCGCCCTGGACCAGGCCGGGATCGAGGTGCGTGCGCCGCGTTGAGTCCATCCGCGATCCTCATCCATAACACCAGGCGCGAAGACGCCGGGGTTCGCCGAAGATTTTTTGCCTGCCTTTCTACAACTATTCCAAGAGGAACAGACATGGCCGAACATTCCGTTATCACCCCCTTGCCGGGCACCTTCTATCGCAAGGCCACGCCCGAGTCGGCGCCCTTCGTCGAGGTTGGCGAGCGCGTCGACGCCGACACCGTGATTGGCCTGATCGAAGTCATGAAGCAGTTTTCCGAACTGACCGCCGGGACGGCTGGTCGCCTCACGGCCTTCGCGGTACAGGACGGCGATCCGGTGGAACCGGGTCAGGTCGTTGCCACGCTTGATGACCAGTGAGGGCAGGCCCATGACTCGAACCATCAGTACTCAAGCCATCAGCAAACTGCTGGTGGCCAACCGTGGCGAAATCGCCGTGCGCATCATTCGCGCGGCCAAGGCCCTGGGTATCCCCACCGTGGCCGCGTGCAGCGAAGCGGACGTCGACTCCATGGCCGCGCGCCTGGCCGATGAGGTGCAGGTGCTGGGCCCCGCTCGCGCCGACCAGAGCTACCTGAACGTGCAGGCGTTGCTGGGCGCCTTGCAGGCCAGCGGCGCCAATGCGGTGCACCCCGGCTACGGGTTTCTCTCGGAGAACGCCGAGTTTGCCGAAGCCGTGGAAGCGGCGGGGGCGATCTTCGTCGGGCCGAGCCCGGACACCATTCGCCGCATGGGCGACAAGGCCGAAGCCCGGCGCACTGCCCAGGCCGCCGGGGTGCCGGTGGTGCCGGGTTCGCCCGGGGAACTGTTCGAACTCGACATGGCCCTGCAAGCCGCCGAGGCCGTGGGTTTTCCGCTGCTGATCAAGGCCTCGGCCGGTGGCGGCGGACGGGGTATTCGCCTGGCGGAAAACGCCAGCCAACTGGCGCAAGAATTCCCCCGTGCCCAGCGCGAGGCGCAGACCGCCTTCGGCAATGGCGCGCTGTACCTGGAGCGTTTTATCGGCAAGGCCCGGCATATCGAAGTGCAGGTGCTGGGCGATGGCAAGCACGCGGTGCACCTGTTCGAGCGTGAGTGTTCGCTGCAACGGCGGCGGCAGAAAATCTTCGAGGAAGCGCCATCGCCGGCCCTCAACAACCTGCAGCGGGAAACCCTGTGCGCCAGCGCCGTGCGCCTCAGCGAAGCCCTTGGCTACAGGGGCGCGGGCACCCTGGAATACCTGTATGACGAGAGCAGCGGCGAGTTCTTTTTCATCGAGATGAACACGCGGATCCAGGTCGAGCATCCGGTCAGCGAGCTGGTGACCGGCATCGACCTGGTCCAGGCCCAGTTGCGCATTGCCGGCGGCGAGCCGCTGGGGTTACGGCAAAGCGATATCCGCCTCAATGGCGCGGCCTTGCAGATGCGCATCAACGCCGAAGACCCGGCCCGGGACTTCTTCCCCAGCCCCGGCGTGGTGCAAGAGTTGATCTGGCCGCAGGAGGCGGGGGTGCGGGTCGACAGCCATCTGTACCCGGGATACCGCGTGCCGCCGTACTATGACTCGCTGCTGGCCAAGCTGATCGTCCATGGTCGCGACCGTGGCGAGGCCCTGGCCCGGGCGCGGATCGCCCTGGAACACTGCACATTGACTGGCATGGCCAGCACCCTGGGCCTGCACCGGGAACTGCTCGCCGAGCCCTGGCTGCACCACGCCGACTTCCATACCGGCACCCTGGAAACCTGGCTGGCCGCACGCCGTATGGGAGGTGCCGCATGAACACCGCGATCCGCTACAGCTTCGGCGCTGACGAGCACCTGTTCGCCGAGGTCAGCGACAGCATGTCCCTGGAAGCCTTCTTCAAGGGCATGGCGGTGACCCGCGCCGTGGAGCGGCTGGAGCTCGATGGCGTACTCGATGTGTGCCTGGCCAACGCCTCGTTCCAGATCCGTTTCGACCCCGACCGCATTGCCCCCCACGCACTGCTCGAAGCCGTGCAAGGGGCCGAGGCCGAGGCGGTGGCCGAACGCACCCTGCACACCCGGATCATCGAGATCCCGGTGCTGTACAACGATCCCTGGACCCATGAAACCCTGATGCGTTTTCGCGACCGGCACCAGGACCCGAGCGCTACCGACCTGGAGTACGCGGCGCGGATCAATGGCCTGGCGGACGTCGAGGCGTTTATCGCCGCCCACAGTGGCGCGCCCTGGTTCGTGTCGATGGTGGGTTTCGTCGCCGGCCTGCCGTTCATGTTCCAGATGGTCGAGCGCGAGCGCCAGTTGCAGGTGCCCAAGTACCTGCGGCCGCGCACCGACACGCCAAAGCTGACCCTCGGCCACGGTGGCTGTTTCGGCTGCATCTACTCGGTGCGCGGCGCCGGCGGCTACCAGATGTTCGGCGTCACCCCGGCGCCGATCTACGACCCGCAGCAGAACCTGGCGTACTTCAAGGAACACATGGTGTTCTTCCGTCCGGGCGACATCGTGCAGTTCAAGCCCATGGACCGCGAGGCCTATGACCGGGCGGTGGCCGAGGTCGAGGCCGGGCGGTTCGACCTGCGCATCCGTCCGGTGGAGTTCTCCCTGGATGCGTTCCTCGCCGACCCGGTCGGTTATCCCAAGTCGTTGCAGGAGGTGCTGGCATGATCAAGGTCATCAAACCCGGCCTGGCTACCTCGGTGCAGGACCTGGGCCGCGAAGGTTACTACCACCTGGGCATTCCGCCGTCCGGGGCCCTGGACCAGTACGCCCTGAGCGCGGCCAACCAGCTGGTGGGCAACCCGGCTGGCGCGGCGGGGCTGGAGTGCACATTGCTCGGCCCGGAACTGGTATTCACCCGCGATGCGTTGGTGGCGGTCTGTGGCGCCCACATGACACCCAGGGTCGATGGCGTGGACATGCACCTGGACACCGCCTTTGCGGTCAAGGCCGGGCAAGTGCTGCGCTTCGATTTTCCCAAGGCTGGCGCCCGGGCCTACCTGGCGGTCGCCGGTGGCATCGATGTGCCGCTGGTGTTGGGCAGTCGCTCGACCTATGCCCTGGGCGGCCTCGGTGGTTTCCAGGGGCGGCGGCTGGTGGCGGGGGACGAGTTGCCGGTGGGTATCGACAGCGCGAAGAGCCGGCCGGGAGCCAGCCTGCCCATGGCCCTGCGCCAGGCGCTGGGCGGCGAGATCAGCCTGCGGGTGGTGCCCGGTCTGTACTACGAGCGCCTGACCGACGCGGCCAAGGCCAGCTTCTTTGCCGAGCCCTGGACCGTAGGTTCGGAAGCCGACCGCATCGGCTATCGCTTCAAGGGCGGCAGCGCCTTGGGCTTCCAGCCACGGGAGCAGCCGTTCGGCGCCGGTTCCGATCCGTCGAACATCGTCGACAGCTGTTACCCCATAGGTTCGATCCAGGTGCCCGCCGGGCTCGAACCCATAGTGCTGCACCGCGATGCTGTGTCCGGTGGCGGCTACGCCATGATCGGCACGGTGATCAGCGCCGACCTCGACCTGATCGGGCAGATGCAACCCAACCAGAAGGCCCGTTTCGTCGCGGTGCCCCTGGAAGAAGCGCTGGAGGCCCGGCGCTCCTACAAGAAAAAGCTCGCCTGTCTGAGCAAGCTGTTCCCTTCCTGATTCTGCCCGCCGCCTGGCGCGGGTAAATGCCAAAAGGTTGGTCGCCACCGCGCTTCGGTGCGGTGGCGGCTGCCCGCGCTTCAACCTTTGACTGGTCCTGGAGTTCACGCATATGGCTGCTTTATCGCAAGCGAATCAAACCGGGCAGGACCCGGCCAATCTCCCTGTCGCCGCGGATGTGCGCATGGGCAAGCTGTCGCTGACCATGGCCTGGTGGGCCGTGTGCAGCGCCATGTTCTACATCGTGGTCGGTGCGTCCCTGGCGTTGGCCCACGGCACCCGCAATGCGCTGATCGGCATGCTGCTGTCGGTGCTCTGTTATGGCCTGGTCAACAGCGTACTCAGCCGTTTCGCCATGCGCAGCGGGTTGTCGGTGGCGCTGTTTTCCCGGCTGCTGTTCGGCAGCAGCGGGGCCTGCCTGGCGACGCTGATCTTCTTCTCCACGGCGATCTACTACGCAGTGTTCGAAGGCTCGGTGATCGCCGTGGCGCTCAATCATCTGTACCCGCAGTTGGTGTATCCGCTGGCGGCCCTGCTGGTGGTGCTGTACAGCGTGCCGCTCATTCTGGGCAGCGTGCAGCACTGGCTGGACAAGCTCAACGGGGTGCTGCTGCCGGTGTACCTGGGCGGGCTGCTGGTGGCGGTGGGGCTGTCGATCGCGCGTTATGGCTACCAACCGCAGTGGCTGGATTTCGGCCCGGCCAGCCCCGGCGCCTTTGCCTGGTGGGACTGTTTCGTGGCGTACATGGGGGTGTGGATCCTGATGCTGTTCACCTTCGACTACGCGCGCTTCGGCAAGCCTGAAGACGCCGGCTACCACGGGCGCTGGAACTTCGGCATGCCGTTCTACGCGGTGACTTTCCTGCTCAACGGCGCGGCGGGCATCTACCTGGTCAGCAGCATTCCCCACGAAGGCGCGCTCAACGAAGTCTCGGTGGTGATGGCGATCCTGCAACTCATGGGGCTGTGGGGGCTGCTGTTCGTCTGGGCCACGCAAACCCGGATCAACACCGCCAATTACTACCTGGCGACCCTGAACATGCAGGCGTTCTTCGGCCGCTTCGGCGTGCGCGGTTCATACCTGGTGTGGGCTCTGGCGGTGGGAGTGATCGTCTATGTCCTGATGCTGGCGGACGTGTTCGCCTATCTGCTCAAGGCACTGGCCTACCAGGGCATCTTCGTTGTCGCCTGGGTTGGCGTGGCGCTGGCGCAGATCCTGTCCGGGCGCACCGAGGTGGCGGCCATCGAGCGCGTCGCGGCGTTCAACGGCGCGGGGCTGGGCGCCTGGTTCGGCGGGACCGCCCTGGGCCTGTTGCTGATGTGGGCCGGCGGCGGGCTGGCGAGTTTTTCTGCGCCGCTGACCGGGGTGCTGGCGTTTGTCTTGCAGGCGGGCCTGTCCAGCCGCAGCCGCGGCAGATTGCCTGCCATCAGCTGAGATCCGATCTGTAGGAGCGAGGCTTGCCCGCGATAAGGCTGCGACAGACACCACCCGCTTCGAATCCTTGAACGGTGTAGTGACCACTGACGCTATCGCGGGCAATCGAGCGTCGACCGGCCGCTCCTACCAGGAGAGGTAGTGTTCAGAACAATTGGGTGAACAGCCAGTACAGGCTGCCGGACAGCAGGATCGCCGCCGGCAGGGTCAGCACCCAGGCCATCAGCAGGTTGCGGATGGTCTGCATCTGCAGGCCGCCGCCGTTGGCGACCATGGTCCCGGCCACACCTGAAGACAGCACGTGGGTGGTGGACACCGGCAGGCCGAACATGTCGGCGGCGCCGATGGTCAGCATTGCCACGGTTTCCGCCGAAGCGCCCTGGGCGTAGGTCAGGTGGGTCTTGCCGATCTTCTCGCCGACGGTGACCACGATGCGTTTCCAGCCGACCATGGTGCCCAGGCCGAGGGCGATGGCCACGGCGATCTTCACCCACAGCGGAATGAAGCGCGTGGCGTTGTCGATCTGCTGCTTGAACAGTTGCAGCTTGCCCTGGGTGTCGGCGTCGAAATCGCCGACCTGGTTCTTGTCCATCAGGCGAATGGTTTCGCTGCTCAGGTACATGTCGTTGCGCACGTTGCCCATGGCTTCGGCCGGCACCTTGGCCAGGGAGCCGTAGCCCTTCACTTCGTCACCGATATGGCCGGTCAGGGCGGCCAGGGCCGGGACCAGCTGCGGCGTGGCTTCCTTGCTGCGCACATAGTCGGAAAGCACCGCGCGCGGGTCGGTGGGGGCCGGTTGCGGGGCGCTTTTCACCAGGGCTTGCTGGGTGACTTGCGCCACGGCGGCGAATTGCAGGGCCTGGTCGGCCGGCATGGTGCGGTTCAGCGCGTAGGCCATGGGCAGGGTGCCGACCAGGATCAGCATGATCAGGCCCATGCCTTTCTGGCCGTCGTTGGAGCCGTGGGCGAAGGACACGCCGGTGCAGGTGACGATCAGCATGCCGCGAATCCACCACGGCGGCGGGGTGTTGCCCTTGGGCGCCTTGTACAGCGCGCGGTTCTTCACGAACAGGCGCAGGGCCAGGAGCAGCAGGGCGGCGAAGGCGAAGCCGATCAGCGGCGAGAACAACAGGGCATAGCCAACCTTGGTGGCCTGGCTCCAGTCCACGCCGCTGGTGCCGTCGCGGCCGTGCATCAGGGCGTTGGCCACGCCGACGCCGATGATCGAGCCGATCAGGGTGTGGGACGACGAGGCCGGCAGGCCCAGCCACCAGGTGCCGAGGTTCCACAGGATGGCGGCGATCAGCAGGGCGAAGATCATCGCGAAGCCGGCCGACGAGCCGACCTGCAGGATCAGCTCCACCGGCAGCAGGGCGATGATGCCGAAGGCCACCGCGCCGCTGGACAGCAGCACACCGAGGAAGTTGAAGAAACCCGACCAGACCACCGCGAAATGCGGCGGCAGCGAGTGGGTGTAGATCACCGTGGCCACGGCGTTGGCGGTGTCGTGGAAACCGTTGACGAATTCGAAACCCAGGGCGATCAGCAGCGCCACGCCAAGCAGCAGGAACGGGGTCCAGGTGGTGACCGTGGTGCCCAGCTCGTGCATGTCGTGCATCAGGCTGTAGGCGGTGAACAACAGGCCCATGGCGAGGATCGCGAAGAACACCACGAGGGTGAAGGGACTGGCTTTTTTATCCAGCTGCGGTCTGGCTTCGAGGACGGGGGAAGGGGAGGCGGCGGTCAGTGAAGGGGTGGCCATTGCCGGACAATCCTGTGGGAGAAAGGAGTGTCGCCCATGATCGTTGCCAAATATTACAGAGAGACTGCCTCAGGTCAGTGTTTGGGTGAATCCTTTAACCACTGGTCAAGAAGCCGCGCCCTTTTCTGTAGGAGCGAGCGGGCGGCGATCCGACTTGCCCGCGATGGCGTCGGTAGCCGCTGCCGCAGGCTGCGATCGGTCTGGGCCGGCCGTGGCGGCCTCGAAATCGCCAGAGGTCCTGCGGACCTTGCGCAGCCTGCGGCAGTGGCTACAGGGAATGGGGCCTACATATCCTGGCGCTTGCGAAACGCCCAGCGGCCGGCGATGACGGTGAAGGTGGCGACCAGCGCGACGAGGATCCAGAAACCTTCCGGATCCCCGGAGAAGGGGATGCCGCCGACGTTCATGCCGAAGAAGCCGGCAATGATGTTGATCGGCAGCGCCAGCACCGTGACCACGGTCAGGGTGAACAGGGTGCGGTTGGTCTGTTCGTTGATATTGGCGGCGATCTCTTCCTGCAACAGCTTGATCCGCTCGCCGAGGGCGGTGAGGTCGTTGATGATCAGGGCGAACTCCTCGGTGGATTTGCGCAGCTCCTTGACGTCCTCCTTCTGCAACCATGGCGGCGGCCGGTTGAGCAGCCGCAGCAGCGAGCCCGGCTCCAGCGCCAGCAGGCGTTGCAGGCGCACCAGCACCCGGCGCATGGCCCCCAGTTCCGCGCGGTTGGTGGAGATCCGCGCGGCCAGCAACTGGTCTTCGATCTGGTCGACGTTGAGGCTGGTCTTGCGCACGATCTGGGTCAGCACTTCACCCTGGTCGCGCAGCAGGTGCACCAGCAGTTCCAGGGGCGAGCGGAAACGTTCGCCGGCCTTGACCGAGGAGCGCAGCTTGTCCACCGAATGCAGGGGTTGCAGGCGCGCGCTGACGATCAACCGGCTGCGCACGCAGACCCACAGGGTGGAGATATCCGAGGAGACCATGCTGCCGAAGTTGAACACCACATCGTTGACCACCGCCAGCAGGGCCGAATCCACATGCTCGATGCGGGTCGAGCGCGAACCTTCGTGCAAGGCCTCGAAGAATTCTTCCGGCAGCGCCAGGTGGGTCTGCATCCAGCGTTCGCAGGCGGCATGCGCCAGGTTCAGGTGCAGCCAGACAAATTCCTCGCCATCGTCCGGCTGTTGCAAGGCTTGCAGGGCCTTGGCCGAATCCAGTTCGCGACCCCGCTCGCCGGGTCGAAACGCGAAGCCGTAGAGCAGGCCGAACAGATCCGAATCGCGATGGGCATGGTCGATGCTGTGGTTCATGGAGGCTCGCAGGAGGGAAGGCACCTGTAGGCGGTTTACAGGTTCACTTGAGCCCGATCATCGCAAGGCCGCATGACCATTTTGTGACGGTTTGAAGTGCAACATTCAGCACCTATAACCGGCTGTCGGAGGCCCTCAAGAATGCCTCTTTCAGGCCGATCACGCATACGACGACCGCGCGACCGGCTGGCCCCGGTTCGCCTGACAGGGATGTTCGCACGCTACCCATGCCCGCCTCGGGCGTGCTCTATCCCTGTTGAGAGATCTCATTCGATGTCCTTGCAAAAATCCCTGAGAGCGCAAGTCCTGGCTTTGTTGAGCGGCAGCCTGCTGGCGATGCTGTTGATCGCGCTGGCGTGTTTTCACTTCCTGTCCAATGGCGTGCAAGGTTATCGCGAGCTGATCGAGGGGCCGCTGCGCACCTCGCAGTTGCTCGATGAAGCCAACCTGCAATTCAAGGTCCAGGTGCAGGAATGGAAAAACGTGTTGCTGCGTGGCAAGCAGAGCGCCGAGCTGAGCAAATACTGGCAGCAGTTCGAGGATCGCCAGCGCGATGTGCAGGGCATTCTTGGCCAGTTGGCGGCGGAGCCGGGCATCGATGCGGCGCTCAAGGGCCGGATCGAGCGCTTGCGTGAAGAGCACCGGGTGTTGGGCACGGCGTACCAGAAAGGTCGCGATGCCTTTGTCGCCGCCGGTGCCGATCCGGCCGCCGGCGACGCCGCGGTCAAGGGCGTGGACCGCGCCGCCAGCGAGCAGATGAGCGAACTGGTGAGCGAGCTGCGCAAGCAGGGCAGCGAACAGTCGCGGGACATCAGCGCCGGCGCCCAGCGCACGGTGTGGATCGGCCTGCTGGTGATGCTGGTCTCGGGCTTGCTGATCGGCCTGCTGAGCCTGTGGCTGGTCAACCGCAGCCTGGTGGAACCGATCCGCCAGTTGATCGACTACGTGGCGCAACTCAGCCGTGGGCGGATTGCCGAGCGCGTGGCCAGCAGCCGCCAGGACGAGTTGGGCAAGCTGGCAGTGGCCGCCAACACCTTGCGTGATTTCCTCGCCGAAACCTTCAGCCGCCTGCAGCGCAGCGGGTCCGACCTGGACAGCGCCAGCGGCGAGCTGAATGCCATTGCCACCCTGATGTCCCAGGGCACCAACGATCAGTTCAACCGCACCGACCAGGTTGCCACGGCGATGAACGAAATGTCCGCCACCGCCCAGGAAGTGGCACGCCATGCGGCGGATGCGGCGCGGGCCGCCGATGACGCCGACCTGTCGGCCCAGCAGGGCGAGCAGGTGATGCAGGGCACCATCCACACCATCACACTGATGCGCGGTGAAATCGCCAACACCGCCGAGGTGATCCGCCGCCTGGAAGCCGACAGCGGGCGTATCGGCAAGGTCCTGGAAGTGATCCGCGGCATTGCCGAACAGACCAACCTGCTGGCACTCAACGCCGCCATCGAGGCGGCGCGGGCCGGCGAGGCCGGACGTGGTTTCGCCGTGGTCGCCGACGAGGTACGCAGCCTGGCGCAGCGCACCGCGGCATCGATCATCGAGATCAACCAGATTATCCAGAGCGTGCAGACCGGCGCGCTGGACGCCGCCCATGCGATCGAGAGTGGCCAGGCGCGCAGCGATGCCAGCGTCGAGCAGGTGACCCAGGCCGGCGCCATGCTGGAGCGGATTACCGAGGCGGTCGAGGCGATCCGCGACATGAACCGGCAGATCGCCACGGCGGCGGAGGAGCAGACTTCGGTGGCCGAGGACATCTCGCGCAACCTGACCGAGATCACCTCGATCGCCAGCACCAACCTGGATAACGTGCAACGCACCGAACGCGCCAGCCAGAACCTGCACGAGCTGTCGGGGCAGTTGAACGAGGTGACGGCACGCCTGAGTGCCTGATGCGTCGGTGAATAAAAAAGCCGCGTGGCCTTTCGGGCACGCGGCTTTTTTGTATTGAAGCATTACTTGTCTTGCTTGTTGCTCAGGACCTTGCCGGTCTTGGCATCCAGATCGACGTCCCACTCGACGCCCTTGGCGTCACGCAGTTCCACCTGGTAGACGTAGGCACCGGCCGCGGTCTGTTCCAGTTCGGTGTCGGTGATGCTGGCGGCGGTGGTGCCAGGGTGTTCGGCCAGTGCCGCCTGGTTGAGTTTTTCCAGGTCCATGATGGTGCCGGCCTTGAGCAGGCCCGGGATCAGGTCCGGGCGCACGTCGGCCTGGGCCAGGCCAGCGGTCAGGGTCAGGGCGGTCGCGGCGAACAGGGCAGTCAACGTTTTCATAGTGTCTTTCCTTGGGGTGATTCGTTTTGAGTGGGTTCAGATTAGCCGGCACAACTTAATTCACCCTTAATTCAGCGCAAGCTTTGCGCCGTTTGTTCAATTCCAGTGCCCCTCGGGTATTTCAAGCTGTGCTCTCGAACAGGAGAGGCAGTGATGAAAACAATGATCAAAGGCTTGTACGGTCCGGCGTTCTTTGCCGGCTTCATCGGCGCTGGCGTGTGGGTGATCGGCACGCCGGGGCTCGCTCCGGGCTGGTTGCTGCTGGTGTTTGCCGGGGCGCTCGGGGTGTCCTTCCTGGCGGAGTGGTGGGTGCCCTATGAGGTGGACTGGAATCGCCCACAGCAGGATCGCCTGCGCGACGTGTTGCACGCGCTGGTCAATGAAAGCCTGAACGCCCTGGGGTTGCTGCTGTTGCCGGGGTTGGTGAGCCTGCTGGCGTTCGATGGGCTGTGGCCGCGCGGCTGGTCGCTGTGGGCGCAGCTGGCGCTGGCGATTGTCATCGCCGACTGCGGCCTGACCCTGGCGCATTATTTCAGCCACCGGCTGTCCTGGCTGTGGCGCCTGCACGCGGTGCATCACAGCGTGCAGCGCTTGTATGGCTTCAATGGCTTGATGAAACACCCGCTGCATCAACTGCTGGAAGCCAGCGCCGGGCTGTTGCCACTGCTGTTTTTGGGAGTCCCCTTGCCGGTGGCGCAGTTGCTCGCATTTGCCATCGCCATCCAGCTGCTGTTGCAGCACTCCAATGTCGACATGCGCCCCGGTCCCCTGGGCTGGGTGTTCGCCTGGGCGCCGATGCACCGCTTTCACCACATGAAGTACGGCACCGCCGGCAATGTGAATTTCGGCCTGTTCTTGAATGTCTGGGACTGGCTGCTGGGCACGGCGTTTTACTCCTCGACCTACCCGATGCGCCAAGGCGACCTGGGCATCGGTAGCCAGCCGGATTATCCGCAGGCGTATTGGCAACAATTGCTCGCCCCCTTCAGCAGGCAAGCCGTCCATGAGGAACCGCCGGTGCCCTTGCCGCTGCGGCGTTGAGTCAGTCCAGCAGGCGCAGCTCGATGTGTTGCAGGGCCTGGCGTGCGGTGACGCCGAACAGGGTTTTCAGGGTGCGGGAAAAGTGCGCGGAATCGGCAAAGCCGGCGCCATGGGCCGCCTCGGTGATGGCCTGGCCCGCCAGCACCAGGCCCATCGCCAGGCGCAGGCGCCGCCACAGCACCAGGCGCCGCACCGGCAAGCCGAGCTGGCCGCTGAACAGCCGTTCGAGCTGGCTCAGGGACAGGTGCGCATGGGCCGCCAGAGCGCTGGCCGAGACCTTGCCGGCTAATTGTCGGTCGAGGGCGGCCAGGGCCTTTTCGATCCGCCGGTCCTGCAAGACTCGGCGCGGGCAACGCTGTAGCGCCTCGGCTAGCGCCGGCAGCGTCAGCTCGACACCCAGCAGGCTGTGTTGCAGGGCCTGGGCGTCAATCGTCAGCGGTTCGGCGTAGAGGGTGAACAGGGTCCCGGGCGCGTCGAGGATGGCATGCCGTTGCATGGCCGGGATGAACACGTGGCGGGCGGTGCAGGGCTGGCCGTCGAGGCTGACGGTGACCGGCGCAGCGGGGGCGAGGATCAGTTGATGGGCGTAGTGGGCGTGGGGCGCGGTGCGCCCCAGCTCGCCCTGGATCAGTCCGTAGTCACGCCCGAGCCACAGCTGGCCTGTCCACTCGGGCGTGCGCACGGCGACCGGCTCAGTAGCCGTTGGCCTCGAGCAGCTGGCTCACGCTGCCGCTGGCCGGACGCTTGACGTACTTGAGCAGCTCCGAGGCGCGGTTGGTGAAGATGCCGTCGACACCGGAGTCCAGGACCTTCTTGAAGTCCACCGGCTCATCGATGGTGTAGACGTGCACCAGCAGGCCCTGGTCGTGGGTGAACTGGTTCATCCAGGGTTGCACCAGGTCGAAGTAACTCTGGTCGCCGCCATTGGTCAGTGCTGCCGACGGGCCGGTGCCGATGGCGCCCTGGGCCTTGGCGTAGCTGACCCACTGCTCGAACTCGGCCTTGTCCTTGGGTTCCTGCTTGGCGTAGTAGGCTGCCTTGTCCTTCTCGCCGCTGTTGGCGAAGGTCACGTCGGACTTGGGCTGCATGCCGCCTTCACCGATCCACAGCAGGAGGATCTTCGGCACCTTGGGCATTTCTTTCTGCAGCAGTTCCAGGCTGCTCTTCTCGAAGGTCTGCAGCACCACCTTGCCTTTGCCCTGGCCTACCGCCAGGTCGCTTTTCGCCAGCTTGGAGCCAGCCGGGCTGAGCCAGCCGCGGTCCTGGAGTTTTTCCTTGAGGTCGTGCTCGATGCCGGGGAACTGCTGGGGCTCCTTGGTCTCGATGTACAGGCCGGGCTTGTGCTGCGGGTTGCTCTGGGCGATGTCGATGATTTCGTCGAGGGTCAGGATCTTCAGGCCGACGTAGCTCGCACGGGCGCGGTCGGGATAGGCCTGGTTGAACCAGCTGCCGGCGTCGAGGGTTTTCAGTTCGGCCATGGTGAAGGCGTTGGCCGGGCTGTCCTTGCGCTCGGGAAACTTGCTGGCGACGTCGGTGGTGCGTTGCAGGTTGTTGTCATGCAGGGCGAACAGCACGCCGTCCTTGCTGCGTTGCAGGTCCATTTCCAGGTAGTCGGCACCCAGGTCGCGGGCCAGCTTGTAGGCCGCGGCGGTGGACTCCGGTGCATCGAAGGACGCGCCCCGGTGAGCGATCACTGCCGGGTGTGGAATGCCTTGGCTGACAGCCAGTGCGGTGGGGCTTGGGCTGGCGGCCTGTGCCTGGCCCAGGCCAAGCATCAGGCTCAGCATCAGGGCGCTTTTGGTGAAGGTGGCAGGCATGGTCGAGGTCCTTTCGTGGAGGGCGGTTTTCAAAGGACTACCTTTTAACAATTGAATGGCCGTTGTGCTATCGCGAAACCGACATAAATCTGCACCTGCGGCAAATTTCCCGACGCTTTTGTGTAGTGCTTTGCAGTACGCTTGCGCCCTGAAGTTTCCCCGTCAGAGGGAAGCCCTGGAACAAGTCCACTCTTGCCCTGCGTGTAAACCATCGATCACCTGTCCTGCGGGACACTCAGTGAGGTTTACCATGCGCATCACATCCGAACTCATCTGCCAGGCCGCCGACCAGCTCAAGGGTTTTGTCGGGTTCAACCGCAAGAGCGGCCAGCACATCGTGCGCTTCAGCGAAGACTCCTTCGGCATGGACGTCGCCGACGACGCCATCACCCCCGCCAGCGAATTCGTCTGGGCCACCGCCGAGGGCCAGGTCATGGTGCTCAAGCGCGAGCTGATCCAGTTGCTGCTGGAGCAGAACATCGACGAGCGCATCAACATCAGCGAACCCTTGCGCGTGTACATGCGCCGCACCGACCTGCCGGAGATTTCGGCGGTGCGCAATCGGCTGCCGGCGGCGCAATAGTCCAGGCGTCACGCTTGGCGGGGGAGAGGTCTCAGCGTTCGAACAGATAGGCGCGTTCGACCTTGCACACCCGGGTATGACAGGCCGCGTACCAGTCGCTGCGCCCGCGTTCACGGGCGATGCAATGTTCGGCGTGCTGCTTCCAGGCAAGGATAGAAGCCTGGTCCTGCCAATAGGAGACGGTGATGCCGAAGCCATCCTCGTTACGCGCGAACTCCATGCCGAGAAATCCCGGCTGCTGTTGCGCCAGCTCGACCATGCGTTCGGCGGCCTGTTCGTAGGCCGGGTCCGGCTCGCGGCGTTGGGCGCTGAAAATCACCGCGTAATAGGGCGCCTCGGGTGTGCGGGCGATCATGGGTGGCGCTCCAGGCAAGCGGCGAGCAGGGCGCTGGCCAGGGGCGGCACGACGCCTTTGAGCGCCGCCCGTTCCGGCTGGAACAGGGTGGCGATGAAAAACCGATGGTCGCGCAGTTCCACCGCCCGCAGGTCGCCGGCCGAGTCGTAGCCGCTGGGGCGCAGGTTGTGCTCGAGCAATTGCGCCGCGAACTGCGGGTTGACCCCGTAGCGACAGCGATAACCCTCGCTGATCTGGCGCTCGCCATAGGCTTCGGCGATGCGACTGCCTTCACACAGATGAATGCTGTCGGTGGCTTCCACCAAGGCGCAGGTCAATGGCGTGAGCACGGCGCGCTCGGCCTCGGGATGGGTTTCGCCGTGCTCGGCATCGGCCCAACCCAGCACGTTACGCGCGTACTCCAGCACCGCATGCTGAAAACCGCCGCAGGTGCCGAGGAAGGGCCGCTGCTGTTCGCGGGCAAAACGGATCGCCCGCAAGGCACCGTCCATCGAGCGGTAGGGGCTGGCGGGCACACACCAGATGCCGTCGAACGCTTGCAACGGCTCGTCGCAGGTCAGGCTGTCGGTGGCCATCCAGCGATAGTGCACCTTGAGGCCGGTTTCCTCGGCGGCCATTTCCAGGGCCCGGGGAATGGCCTGGTGCGCGATGACCTGAGGGTCGTAGTCGCCTACCAGGGCGATGTGCAGGGTGGGCGGACGTGCGATATGCGGCATGGACTTCTCCCGGTATGGCCAACGCTTGTGGGTGGCTGGCCGTCACTATAGATTGGCGTTCACGCATTCAATATTGGCGTTTATCCAAGTGATCAATGCAGCTACGCACTATCGGCTCGACTACCCCGACCTGTCGCTGATCCTCGCCCTGGTGCGCGGCGGCTCCCTGGCCCGCGCGGCGGCGTTGCTGAAGGTCGATGTGTCCACGGTGTTCCGTGCGGTGCGTCGTCTCGAAGCCGCGCTGGGCCAGCAGCTGTTCGATAAGAGCCGCGCCGGCTACCTGCCTACCGGCCTGGCCCGCACCCTGGCCGAGCAGGCCGAATGCGCCGAACAGGCGCTGGACGCGGCACAGGTCGGGGTGGAGCAGGGCGGCGCGGTGGTCAGCGGCACGGTGCGCCTGACCTGTACCGATTCGGTGTTGCAGGGCTTGCTGTTGCCGGCGCTGGCGCAATTCATGCCGCGTTACCCGGCACTGGCCCTGGAGCTCAGCACCTCGAATGATTTTGCCAACCTCAGTCGGCGCGACGCCGACCTGGCCCTGCGCCTGACGCGCACACCTCCCGAGCACTTGGTAGGCCGGCAGCTGCGGGCGGTGTCTTATCGGGTCTGTGCCAGTCCGAGCTATCGGCAGTCGGTCGGGGCGACGGAGGATCTGGCCGGGCTGACCTGGATCGCCCCGGACGATTTCCTCCCGGACCACGCCACGGTGGCCTGGCGTCGGCAGGCGTTGCCCGGCGTGGTGCCGGGCTATCGCTGCAACAGCATGCTGGCGGTCAGCGAACTGGTGAAGGCCGGACTGGGCGTGGCGGTGCTGCCGGATTTCCTGCTCGATGACACCTGCGTCCTGCAACCCTTGAGCGATCCACTGCCGGGCTGCAACACCGCGCTCTGGCTGCTGACCCGGGCCGACTGCCGGGCGCTGCGTGCGGTGGTGACGCTGTTCGACGAATTGAGTCAGCGCCTGCGCGCGCCGCAGTGAGTCATGCCTGGGGCGGGGCCTTGTGCAGGACGTGCTGGTGCATTTCCGAGGTCAGGCTTTCGATGCGTTCGGTCAGCTGTTTGGTCATCTCGGTCAGGCGGGTGTTCTGCTCCAGCAGTTCGAGCAGTTGCGCGGTGTGTTGCGCGGCTTGCGCCTGGCGTTCGCTGTTGGCGATAGCGATGGCTTCGCGGTGCTGGGCATCGGCATCGGTCTGGGCTTTGTCGCGCGCGGCCTGGCGGGTTTGGGCCAGCAGGATCAGCGGTGCGGCATAGGCCGATTGCAGGCTGAAGGCCAGGTTGAGGAGGATGAACGGGTAGACGTCGAAGTGCGTCACGCCGCTCAGGTTGAGCCCGACCCAGATCAGCACGATCAGGGTTTGCGCGCCGAGGAAGGTCGGGGTGCCGAAAAAGCGGGCGAAGGCTTCGGCCTTCAGGGCAAAGCTGTCGGTGCCGAAGGTCGGGGCCAGATGAGCATGCGGGCGGTGAAAGCGCAGATGGTCGACAGGGGCGGCTGAGGCTGTTTCGGATGGGGTCGGGTTCATGGCGGGCTCGGGGCGATGGGACTGGCGGTCACTATAGCCCGTTGCCCGACGCCTTCCCTGGCGTCGACACCGTTGATTGATAAGCGCCGGTTCAGAGCGTGGCGCGCTCGTTGGCGAACATGCTCACGGCCTGCACCGCCTCGCTGGCTCCGTCACGAATCTGCAGGATCACCGTGCCGGCCTGATCCGCCAGGCCCACGCCCTTGGCCGCCCGGTCCCGGGTGCCGTCCATGCTTTTGATGGCCTGCTGGGTTTCGTGCTGGATCATGTCGATCATCCCCGAGATTTCCGCGGTCGAGCCGCTGGTGCGGGCGGCCAGTTGCCGGACTTCGTCGGCGACCACGGCAAAGCCGCGGCCCTGGTCGCCGGCGCGCGCGGCTTCGATTGCGGCATTGAGCGCCAGCAGGTTGGTCTGCTCGGCGATCGCGCGGATGGTGTTGACGATGGCGGTGATCTGCTCGGAACGCTCGCCGAGCTTGGCGATCAGGGTCGAGGAGTCTTCGATGTTGGCGGCGATCTGACGCATTTCGCTGGCCGCCTGCTGGATCACCGCGGTGCCCTGTTCGGCGACTTGCCGGGTTTCCACCGAGATGTGGTAGGCCTGGGTCGCGCTCTGGGCGTCCTGGGCGTGTTTCTCCACCATCGCCGTCACGTCGGAGGCGAACTTCACCACCTTGCACAGGCGCCCGGCGGCGTCGTACACCGGGTTGTAGTTGGCCTCCAGCCATACCGATTGGCCACGTTTGTCGACGCGCTCGAACTGCCCGCTGAAGAACTCGCCCTGGTTGAGGCGCCGCCAGAAGTCCTGGTAGGCGTTGCTGTTGGCCAGCTCGGGTTTGCAGAAGATCCGGTGATGCTTGCCCTTGAGTTCGGCAAGGCTGTAGCCGAGGCGATCGAGGAAGTTCTGGTTGGCCGTGATGACGCTGCCGTCGAGGTTGAACTCGATCACCGCCATGGCGCGGTCGATGGCGTGCAGCTTGCCCCTGGACTCGCTTTCCTGCTGGATTTTCTCGGTGACGTCGAGGGCGTACTTGACCACCTTGAAGACCTTGCCGTCGGTATCCCTGATCGGGTTGTAGCTGGCTTCCAGCCAGACCGGCTGGCCTTTGGCATTGACGCGCTCGAAGGTCCCCGATTCGAACTGGCCGTTTTTCAGGCGGGTCCAGAGTTCGCGGTATTGATTGCCGCGGGTGAATTCGGCGTTGCAGAACTGGCGATGGGGCTGGCCGATGACCTGCTCTGCGCGATAGCCCATGGTCTTGAGGAAGTTGTCGTTGGCCCGCAGGACCGTGCCTTCCAGGTCGAACTCGATCACCGCCATCGAGCGGTCGATGGCCTCGAGCAGGCTGGCTTGCTGGGCGATGGTGTGGTGCAAGGCGTCGATGGTTTTGTTATGGCGGTTGAATAGCATGATGGCTGGTGCTCAGTGGGAAAAACCTGGAGTCAGTCCCTGTTGTCTGCGCCTGCATGCCGATAGCCCCGGGGCCTCGGCCTTGTCTGCTCAATGCCAGCATTCCATGACTGGCAGATAACCCTTGGAAGGGCACGACCCTGTCCGGAGCGTACCCTTGCCCAACGTCTGAGGAGAGACGCTGGGCCTGCGAGTTAATTTAGGGAAGTTATGTTGCACGGCCGAGAATGGCTGGCTCGGCTTTTTTGGGATAACTGCATGGCGGCATTATGCCGGCTTGGCTCGGAGTGGTGTTCGTGAAAATTGTACAAAATTTTGGTTTTTTACATTTTTGTATAACTTTTCAGGGGCCGGTCGGCACGGCAAGAAGGGGGTCGGTTACCGGACTGGCGGCGGCGACTTTGTTGCGCCCGGTGTTTTTCGCGGCATACAGGGCTTTGTCGGCCTCCATGAGCCACATTGCGGCATCGCGCAACCCCGGGTGCCAGGCGGCCAGGCCGATACTCAGGCTGACCCTGAGTTGTGGCACGCCCGGATGGCGATAGTTGCCGAAGACTTCCCGCAGCCGCTCCAACACTTCGCGGGCCTGCTGGATCGAGGTCTGCGGCAGGATCACGCAGAACTCATCGCCGCCATAGCGTCCGGCCAGGTCGTCCTGGCGCAGGTTGAGCTTGAGGTCCCGGCTCAACTGATGCAGCACGGCGTCGCCGAGGATATGGCCGTAGCTGTCATTGATGTGTTTGAAATGATCGATGTCGATCAAGGCAATGGTGCCGTGGCAGCGTTGTTGCTGGCACTTGGTGAACTTGAGGTGCAGCAGGTCTTTCCAGGCGCCGTGGTTGAGCAGGCCGGTCAGGCTGTCGGTGCGGCTCAGCGCGCTGAGGGTGCGTTTGTGCTCGGAGAGCTTGATCGCCAGTCGGTAGCAGACCATGCCTACTGCCATCGGATAGAGAGTCAGCATCGGCAGGCAGGCGTATATCTGCAACTGGGTGGCATGTCCGGTGAAGGCAGGACCGAGCAACCACCACGAAAGCACGACACCGCTCAGTTGGGCCACGGAGCCATGGATGAACAGGCGCAGGCCACCGGCTGCGACGTTGTTCATCGCCATCATGGCCAGAATGGTCACCGTGGGCAGCGGATTGAACTGCATCGCCGCCGCCCAGAAACCACCGAAGAGCGAGTCGCACAACACGTTGCGGCGTTCGGCCTGGTAGGGAAAGGTCGCGCGGCTTGAGATCAAGTACGCCAGGTGTGGCCAGATAAAACCGTTGAACAACAGGAACAGCCAAACCCAGGTCGGTTGCGGCACCGGGTACAAGCCGGCGAATACGCTGAGGCTGCCAATCCCCAGCCCGACGATCCTTGGCAGGTAAATACGTTTGGCAAATGACAGCCCTTTGCCTTGTTGGTTATCCATAAATTTCCGCGTCAGCCCGGGTTTGAAACACCTTGTGGTGTTTTTATTGGCCGTCACCCTTCATTGGGCAAGGCGGCGAACATTGTCATTTATTCCAAGAAGAATAATCAGTGTCCTTGCAGGCCATTTAGTGGAACGAGCGTACGCAAACGCCCATTGCAGAGCGCTTGGTGCAAGTCGAGGCAGCCGGCAGAGCCGCGGGTTGGAGCAACCGGCGGGAAGGGCGTCAGGCTTGATAGCAGGCCAGGAACATGTCCAGCGTGGACTCGACGACGCGCCGCTGTTCGTCTTTCTTGAGGGGGGGCTGGTTCATGGTGATCTGCGGCCAGAAGGCAAACGCCTTGAGCATGCCGTGGAGCTGCTGGGCGGCGAAGTCCGGGTCCAGGGGCTTGAGCCGGCCATCCGCCCGGGCCGAGCGAATCCACACCATCAGGCTTTCTTCACGCTCGCCCATGCGCGCCACCATGTACTGGGCGCGCTCGGGGGAATGCAGGGTAGCGGCAATCGCAACCCGCGCCAGGTTGAGGAAGTTGTCATCGGCCAGCAGTTGCAGCTTGGCCATCAGCAATTCCCGCAACTGTTCACGCAGGGTTAATCCGGGGTGGTAAAGAATGTCCGCTTGCGCCCTGATGCTCGCCCATAACTTATGCATGATCTCGGTGAACAACTCCTCCTTGCTGGGGAAGTGGTTGTACACCGTGCGCTTGGACACTCCGGCCGTTGCCGCGATCTTGTCCATGCTGGTGATATCGAACCCGCTGGCGTGGAATTCGGTAATCGCCGCCTGGATGATGGCTTCGCGTTTGAGGTCGGTCAGGCGCTTTGGAGCTGTCATAAGTTGGGTTCGATGGCGGTCGTTGGCAGTTATCCGGGGCAGTTTACTTAGTCCCGGGTTTGTTGCAATCTAGAAAAACTACACTGTGCAGTGTAGTTCGTGACAGAAAAAATGATGGTCGGCTGACGCTTGCGTGCATTGGCCTTTGTCGTTCCGCAGAGAATCACCGGAGCCTTGTCGGGTTCCTTGGAGTCACTGATTCATGGCCACTCTCTCTTCCCGTGCAGACAGCGCCTCACGCCCCGAAACGTCCCTGCAGGAACAAGGTGCGTTCCGTAATCATGCGCCGGTCCGGCGTGCCGGGCTGGGCAAGACGCTGGGTATTTTCTGGCGCATGTTGTTCCACAAACCGCGTAATACCCGTCCGGTCGGGGCCATCCCGGTGCAGCCATTGACCCACGAACAGCTGCTGGCGGCGCCGAACCAGAGTGTCTACCGCCTGGGGCATTCGACGGTGTTATTGAAGCTGCACGACAAGTTCTGGATCACCGATCCGGTGTTCGCCGAACGCGCATCGCCGGTGCAATGGGCCGGCCCCAAGCGTTTCCACCAGCCGCCTATCAGCCTGGCCGAATTGCCGCCAATCGAAGCGGTGATCCTGTCCCATGACCACTACGATCACCTGGACCATCAGACTGTGCTCAAGCTGGCGGACAAGACCCGCTATTTCCTCACGCCCCTGGGCGTGGGCGACACCCTGGTGAAGTGGGGCGTACCGGCCGACAAGGTACGCCAGCTGGATTGGTGGGAAGGCACGGAAGTCGATGGCATTCGTTTTATCGCCACGCCTTCGCAACATTTCTCCGGCCGTGGCCTGTTCGACGGCAACAACACGCTGTGGGCGTCCTGGGTGATGATCGATGGCGACACCCGGATCTTCTTCAGCGGTGACAGCGGTTACTTCGACGGCTTCAAGCGGATCGGCGAACGTTACGGCCCTTTCGACCTGACCCTGATGGAAACCGGCGCCTACAACGTCGAATGGCCGGGCGTGCACATGCAACCTGAGCAGACCTTGCAGGCGCACATCGACCTCAAGGGCCGCTGGTTGTTACCCATCCACAACGGCACGTTCGACCTGTCGATGCATGCCTGGTACGAACCGTTCGACCGCATCCTCTCGCTGGCCTGGGAACGCAGCATCGCCATTGCCACGCCGCAGATGGGCGAGGCCTTCAACCTGGCGCACCCGCAGCGGGGGCACGCCTGGTGGATGGAGGTCGACCCTGTGGCCGAGCAGGTAATGGCGAGCGACCTGTAGACCCTTCATCGGCTACTCCCTGGGCCCGGCCATCGCCAGGTTGCCGTGTCCGGGCCTGGGGAGTATCTAGAGAACTCCCCCAATACCCTCGACGGACCTGGTGATGGCTTATCGGCTTCATCTGTTTGGCGCGTCCGGTTCCGGCACCACGACCTTGGGCCAGGCGCTGGCCCAGCGTTTGGCTATCGCGCACTTCGACTCCGATAACTTCTTCTGGCGCCCCAGCGAACAGCCTTTCAGCCTGCGTCGTCCCCGGGACGAGCGCATCCAGCTGTTACAGCAGCAGGTGGCCGGGTTGGACAGCTGGGTGCTGTCCGGCTCCCTGTGCGGCTGGGGCGACCCGCTGATTCCGGCCTTTACCCATGCCATTTTCCTCCGCCTGGACCCCGAGATCCGCCTGCAGCGTTTGCGCGTGCGCGAGTTTCAGCGTTATGGCGAGCAGATCGATGAGGGCGGTGCACGCCATCTCGCTACTCAGACCTTTCTTGCCTGGGCCGCCGGCTACGACACGGGGGGCCAAGGTACGCGCAGCCTGCGCCGACATGAGAGCTGGATCACCGGGCTGAGCTGCCCGGTCATCCGCCTCGATGCCACTCACCGTTCGGTGCAGGCATTACAGGAAGAGGTACTGAGCGCCCTGGATCACTCGATCATGGCGTAGTCGGGCCGTTCCATCGGGTTGGGTGTGGCGCCCTTGATGTTCATGCCACGTCCCGGGGCGAAGCCGGGGAAGAACACCAGGCCTTCTGCTTCCAGGCGAAAAGCCAGTGCCAGCCGGGTCACGTCGAGCAAATCGCCGCCGGCCTCGAAGCGGCGAATGGCGGCGACCGAGACGCCGGACTCCCGTGACAGATGTTCCTGGTTCCAACCCAGCATGGCGCGGGCTTGAATGCAGTGTTCTGGGGTGAACTGGAAAAGGGCGATACGTTCCAGGGTGACTTTCATCGCGAGTGAGGCCATGGGTTTTCTCCGGAAGCGGGTGAAGATGAGTTGATAAAGCACTGTTTATTTGTACAGTTGTTTTGCGCCCGGATCAAACTCATTTTGCCGATCGCCCCAACGTCTTCGTGACAAGGCTTGTCCCGGCGCTATGCCCCGGTTTCCAGGTAGGCACTGGGTGGTTGCCCCGCTACCCGGCGGAACATAGTGGAAAAGGCGGCGGGGCTGTCATAGCCGAAATCGAGGGCGATTCGCGTCACCGCCTCGCCCGCGGCCAGTCGGGTCAAGGCCCTGACCACGCAGGCGCGCTGGCGCCACTGGACGAAACTCATGCCGGTCTGCTCGCGGAACAGGCGGTTGAAGGTGCGCAGGCTGATATGCAGCTGCTGCGCCCATTGCTCGGGGGACTGGTGGGCATTGGGCTGTTGCAGGAAGGCCTGGCACAGGGTGAGCAGGCGCGGCGTTTCGGGCAGGGGAATATGCAGGGGCAGGCGGGTGGTGCGGCTCAGTTCATGCAGCAGCAGGCTGATCAGCACACCGTCGCGTCCGTTCTCGTCATACACCAGCGGCAGATCCACCGCCTCCATCAGCAACTGGCGCATCAGCGGCGACACGCTGATCACCTGACACTCGCCGCCCAAGGCCGGCATCGCCTCCGGTTCGATGTACAGGCTGCGGGTACTGACCCCGAGCATCAGCACCTCATGAGCCACCTGGGGTGGAATCCATACCGCGCGCTGTGGCGGCACCACCCAGCGGCCGTTCGTGGTGCTGACCTGCATCACCCCGGTGGCGCCATACAACAGCTGCGCACGACGATGGCTATGGCTCGGCAACAGGTGGCCGTGGGGGTAATCGGTACCGATCGCCACCACGGCGCGTGGGGTGTGATCCAGCCGGTCGATCGAAGTATCACGCATGGCGTCAGGCGTCCGCGGGTTGGCGTAAATGCGAACAGTATTGGCTGACTTGCTAAAGCCGGCCAAGCCCTGGCGCGCTATCGTCGAGGTCTTCTATCAACGGAGGATCTTCGATGTTTTATCTATGGCTGGGGCTGTTCGGCTGCATGACCGGGATCAGCGCGGTGCTGTTCGGTTTCGGCGGTGGTTTTGTGGTGGTGCCGCTGCTGTATCGCCTGCTGCTGGGCAGCCACGATGCTGACGATGCCATTGCCCAGTCGGCCATGCATATAGCGGTCGCCACCTCGACCTGCGTGATGATCGTCAATGCGTTGATGGCCACCGGCAAACACCGCCGCGCCGGCAACCTGATTCGGCATTACCTGTGGCCGCTGGGTGGTTATATCGGGCTGGGCGCGATAGCGGGAGCGGTCCTGGCGATGGCGGTCAGTGGTGAGGTGATGCGTTACGCCTTTATCGCCTACCTGGCGCTGACCATTGCCGATTGCCTGCTGCGTCGTGGCTTTCTTGAACAGGCCGACACCCGCGCGCCGCGCCGCCTGGGGCGACTCGAATACACCGGCGGCCTGGGCATCGGGGCCATTGCTACCTTCCTGGGTGTCGGCGGCAGCGTGATGACCGTGCCCCTGCTGCGTCGCTGTGGCCTGAGCATGACCCAGGCCACGTCCATGGCCAACCCGCTGAGCGTTCCGGTGGCCCTGGCCGGGACTCTCACCTATATGGCCCTGGCCGGCTTCAGCCGTTTCGATCTGGGGCCCTGGTTTATCGGCTATGTCGACCTGCTGGCCTTTGCCGTGCTGACCCTCGGCTCATTGCTGGGCATCCGCCTGGCCACGCCGTGGATCGGGCGCATTCCCGATCGGTTGCATGCTCGGGTGTATATCGGCCTGCTGGTGCTGGTGATGCTCGGCATGCTGGCCAGCTAAGGGCTAACCCGTCGCCAACCCCGGTGCTTCACGAATGATGAAGTGGTCGAGGTTCTCGATATTGGCGCTGAATACCCCGAACGTCTGTTCGGGGTGTTTCTTGCTCGGCACCTGTTTCAGCTCCGGGGTCACCCCATAAAAGAAACAATACAGCTCTTGTTCGCTGTCGATGGCGTGCTTGATCTCTTCGAGGAAGGCTTTGCGCTTGCGGTAGTTCTCGATCAGTTTTTTGCTCAGGTAGACGTTGACCGAGTAGGGCTTCTTTTTCCCCTCGTCGGCCTGCTTGAACCAGACCTTCTGTTCGAAGTCGATGCGAAAGCTCTGGGTGTAGTCCTTGATCTCCTTGATCTTGCCCCAGTAGATCAACCCCTTGTTGTCCAGCAGGTATTCGATCTTCTTGAAGAATGAGGCATAGGGCGCCGTGTGCTCGCCGATCTTCAGCGGCATGCGCTTGAGCAACTCCTTGTCGTCGATATTCGACACAAAACACTCCACCGGATGGGCGAAGACGCTGGTCTTGTCCGGCGTGCTGGCCTGGGCTGGATGAGGCGTGCGCGGGATGGAGGAGGGGGCGGGCGCTGCAGTGCTTGGCGTGTCGACATCCGCTGGCGGGGTGGCGGGCTTGCGCGCATATTCGCGGCGGGTCAGGAGCAATTCCGACGGGAAGTGCTCTTCCCGATCATCCTCGTCCTGCGCGCCTTCCAAGCCGGCTGCCAGGGTCCTGCTGGTGCCATACGGACAGCCCTCGATATGCCGGGTGCCGGGCAGGTTCTTGAAGTGCGGGGTGCGGATGTAATTGACGTTCTTGGCATTGAAGGTGCCCAACTGGTTGTCCGCGGCAAAGGCTGCGCGACAGGCGTCATTGGGGCACTGGAACTGTTCCTTGGCCGAGTCGAAGGCCATGGTCTCGTCGAAATTCAGATCGCGCACGTCATAGATCGACAGCTTGTCGTCGAGGCTGATGCAGTAGGCGGTGTCGAATTTCATGGGGCTCGGGTCCTTGAGTGAAGAAGGCTATTAATAGCGGGTGGTGAAGGGGAGTGCACTGATCTTTTCAAGCATGGGTGCCTATCTCGGCATAATCTTGTAGGTAGCGCGATCCACCCATAACCGGAAAGGGCTCAGGTTCATGTCTGACGGTAACCGCATCAATATCGGCTCCATTGGCGATGCCAACCACATCAACATTGCCCAGAATCAGGCGCCCGAGCGCACCAGCATTCAGTTCGTCATCGACCCCAGGAGCGTCGAACGGGTGAGCCGGGGCAGCGTCATCAAAGGCGCGGTGGCATTTTTCCTGTCGCTGCCGGCGCTGGCGCTTTCGGTCATGTCGATCCTGGCCGACGCGTTGGGCATCCTTTCCTACTTCAATGTGGAGTCGCGGATCCTGGCCTACCTCATCATGGCCCTCGCCATGGGCGGGGTGATGCTGTGCAACGGCAAACGCAAGATGGCCACTGCCAGCATTCCACCCGACCAGGCACGGTTCATCGATGGGCGTTGGGTCGAGCGTGATGAAAGCGGCGACTACCTGCTGTATCGCAATACCGCACCCTGCAACTACGAAAACTGCCACGGCACCGTGCGTATCCAGATGCCACCGCCTCGCGAGCAGCATAACCACGACCTGATCGGCGTCTGCGATATCGGCGGCAAGCAACACACCTATCGCGTCGACTTCAATGGTGTCGGCGAACGGCAGCATTTCGATTGGCGCCCGCTTGAGCAGAACAAGCCGTGATCCGGTTCCAGCCGCTCCCTTTTTAGGGGCGAGCGTGCTCGAGAAAAGATCCCGCGTCAGAGCCAGTCAAGCAGACAGCCTCCCTGAATCTTCCGTGTCATCGCGGGAGCATTTCATTGTTTTTGGCGGGGGTGGGTCTGCGAAATTTCCTACAGTTTTAATTAACAAAACTCTCACTATCCAGAGATGAGTCTTACGCGCTAAAGCTTGTAAAAACAAAAGCTTAGCTTTCAGGCCTGGTCCTGGCAGCGACTGTCATACCCTTGGCAAGGAGGGACAAGTAAGCCCCAGGGAAATGGTCGATAAGAAGGCGCCGGCCTCATGAGTGAAGGTCCGGTGGGAACAAGCCAAACGGCTTTTCTCCTCACAATAACGAGGACCTTGATATGCCTGTTCTGACGCGTTCATTGCTGTTTTTTCTGGCCCTGTCCGGCGCGGGGATCGTCCTGGCGGAGCAGGCGGCCTTGCCTTATCTGCCGGCGAATCAGTTCCTGCTGGCCGACTACCTGCCACCGCCACCTGCCGTCGATTCGTCGCTGCAGCACAGTGATTTGAAAGCGGTGCTGGCGGCCCAGGCGGCGCGCAGCAGGGCGCAGGTGAGCCAGGTCCAGCAGGATGATGAATGGGAGGACAGCGTGTTCCACTTCGCCAGGGAATCCCTCGGCGCCGGTTTCAGCATCGAGCGCCTGCCCCTGACCCGTGCCTTCTTCCGGCGGGCCCAGGAAGACCTGGTGCAGTTCCTGATGCCGGCCAAGCACAGCTATGGTCGGCCGCGCCCATACGAAGCCTCGGCACTGGTGAAGCCGGTACTGCCGCCACCCGAGGGCGATTCCTACCCCAGCGGTCATTCGATGAATGGGTATCTCAATGCCACCTTGCTGAGCATGGCGCTGCCGGAGAAACGCAGCGAGCTGTTCAGCCGCGCACAGATCAATGCCGACAGCCGGGTTATCGCCGGCGTGCATTTCCCCAGTGACCTGGAGGGCGGAAAGATAAGCGCCGCGGTATTGGCGGCCCGGCTGCTGGACGATCCCCGCGCGGCGGCGGATTTCGAGGCGGTGAAACAGGAGATTCGTGGAGTCCTGGCTTCTGCCGATTGAGCAGATATCGATCCGGGCCGGATGATTGGCCTGGAAGCGGGGGAGTCGGACCCTCAATAAAAAAGCCCTGAGCAAGTCAGGGCTTTTTTATCTTTCGTTGTGCCGATTCAGATCGAGATCGGCACAGGGCAGGAGCTCGGAATCAATCCCAGCTCAGCGCGCCGCCAGTCTGATACTCGATCACCCGAGTCTCGAAGAAGTTCTTCTCTTTCTTCAAGTCCATGATTTCGCTCATCCATGGGAACGGGTTGGTGGTGCCTGGGTATTCTTCTTTCAGGCCGATCTGCGACAGGCGACGGTTGGCGATGAACTTGAGGTAGTCCTCCATCATCGCTGCGTTCATGCCCAGTACGCCGCGCGGCATGGTGTCGCGAGCGTATTCGATTTCCAGTTGGGTGCCCTGGAGGATCATCTGGGTGGCTTCTTCCTTCATCTCGGCATCCCACAGGTGCGGGTTTTCGATCTTGATCTGGTTGATCACGTCGATACCGAAGTTCAGGTGCATGGATTCGTCGCGCAGGATGTACTGGAACTGCTCGGCGACGCCGGTCATTTTGTTGCGGCGGCCCATGGACAGGATCTGGGTGAAGCCGCAGTAGAAGAAGATGCCTTCCAGAACGCAGTAGTAGGCGATCAGGTTGCGCAGCAGCTCTTTGTCGGTGTCGACGGTGCCGGTTTCGAACTTCGGATCGGAGATCGAACGGGTGTACTTCAGGCCCCAAGCCGCTTTCTTCGCGACCGATGGAATCTCGTGGTACATGTTGAAGATCTCGCCTTCATCCATGGCCAGCGATTCGATGCAGTACTGGTAGGCGTGGGTGTGGATCGCCTCTTCGAACGCCTGGCGCAGGATGTACTGGCGGCATTCCGGGTTGGTGATCAGGCGGTACACGGCCAGCACCAGGTTGTTGGCAACCAGGGAGTCGGCGGTGGAGAAGAAGCCCAGGTTGCGCATCACAATGCGGCGCTCGTCGTCGGTCAGGCCTTCCGGGTTTTTCCAGAGGGCGATGTCGGCGGTCATGTTGACTTCTTGCGGCATCCAGTGGTTTGCGCAACCGTCCAGGTACTTCTGCCAGGCCCAGTCATATTTGAATGGCACGAGCTGGTTGAGGTCGGCGCGGCAGTTGATCATGCGCTTTTCATCGACGGCGACACGGGCGGAAGCACCTTCCAACTCGGCCAGGCCTTCGGCGATGTCGAGTTGGTCCAGAGAGGCCTTGGCACGGGCAACGGCAGCAGAATCGTTGGCGGTTACGGCGCGGGCTTCGAGAGCGGCGGCACCACCGGCGCTGTCGAGTTTGTCCATGGCAGCTTCGGCAGCGTGGCCGGCGTTGGCGCCTTTAACGGCGACTTCGCCTTCTTCTTTGTCGAATTCGTCCCAGCTCAGCATGACGTGTCGTCTCCTGCGTGAGGGCCAGATGCCCGTGTGAAAACTGATGGTTGGCTTTTCACACGGCCGAACTGGCCGCGTTGGATCTTAAGGAATCGTTTGTTGCAGCAGCTAACGCAGGCAATAAACAAAAATATGTACGGGAGTTCCGAGGCGGTTATGGGCACAGAGGACCGGGTCGATTTCTGCGCTGGCTTCGGATTGGCTGTTTATCCCTGTAAGGGAATATTGCAGGCCCGTTTTAAGGCCGCATTATAAGGACTTTTTTGCCGCTGTGGTGCGACGAAGTGGCTCACGATTCGGCCGGCGAGGGGCGTTATCGCGGCGGAGCGAGGGTTTACAAGGCTTTGGCCGGCGAAGATTTTTTTTCACCCCGTTTGGCGTGTTTTTGCCGCCTCGAGTTGATCGCAGGCGTTGAAGATTTTGCGCGATGCTCTGCAAGCCCCGTAGGACGTGACTTACAGGGAAGGGTGGGGGCTTTGGTAGACAGGATTGTGTTCAATTTCTGCTGAAAATTGTCGAGTGAGTTTTCTGCTCAAAAAATAAGCAAAAAAACTCTTTTGCCACTACATCTTGTGTTGGATGGTCAATTTTTGACCTTTGAAACACTACTGTCCCGGCTTACCATCCGAGGTCGCTTCTGACGCTCGAGAAAGCATTTGCGGACCTCCATCAAGCCCCTCGGAGCGATACAAAAACGCTCCCCGCAAGCTGGCTCGACAGATGAGAAAAGGGAGTGCGAAGGCCGTGGTCGCACTGCGTTGGGCGATGGCTTGCAACACGTCTGGTTTCAGTTGTGCATCTGGCCATCTTTGCCGCAAGAAAGAGCTCTTGCGGCCGGCACTTATTGGAACTTGAAGAGCAACTTGAATATCAGCCGTTAGAGCAGCCGTTACCCATGACGCGGTATTGCAGAATATGCCGCAGGCCTTTCGAGTCTTCATATTCCATACGCGCGGGTACAACTTCGCATACATCTGGAACTTCGCTCATGGAGATAACTTTGGCGATGTCCAGGTCGGACGAGTAAGAGTATTCCTCTACGGGCGGTTGCTGGCTGGCGACATCAGTCGGGATCTCGTCGGCCATTGCTGTAGCGCAAAGACTGCTGAGGGCCAGAACTAATAAAGCTTTCATTTTGATTTCACCTTTCTAAGGTCGTGTGGGGGCACGCAGCCTTTGTGGGGCTGCGTGTGGAACTTGAGTGGAAGTCTGGATTAACTGCCTTCGTGGGGGCTGTAACTTGGTTAATCACATTGCCTTGTTGGCGAGGTTGATTTTAGGCGCCTGAGTAGGCGCTATACAGGCGTGCTTTTGATAAACACTATTGACGGTTTTTGTAACAATCCCGGCAAAAACGACCCCCAGTGGCCTGGCAGCGGTCCGCTACTTGCCGCAGAAGCTGCCGCAAGTACCGTAATAGAAGGGCTAAAGCACTTTTCAGGGGGATTGGCCGGGGGTTGTTACTACCATCGTCGAATGGTTCTATAGGCCCGCCCCGGCTACAACGGGGTCATACAACAACAACTATGTCACCGAGGTAAGAAAGATGAGTGCGGCTTCTCTGTATCCCGTTCGTCCCGAGGTTGCGGCCAACACGCTGACTGACGAGGCGACCTACAAGGCCATGTACCAGCAGTCGGTCGTCAACCCGGACGGCTTCTGGCGCGAACAAGCCAAGCGCCTCGACTGGATCAAGCCTTTCACCACGGTGAAGCAGACCTCCTTCGACGATCACCATGTCGATATCAAGTGGTTTGCCGACGGCACCCTCAACGTTTCCTACAACTGCCTGGATCGCCACTTGGCCGAGCGCGGCGATCAGATCGCGATCATCTGGGAGGGCGACGATCCTTCCGAAAGCCGCAACATCACCTACCGCGAACTGCACGAGCAGGTCTGCAAGTTCGCCAACGCCCTGCGTGGCCAGGACGTGCACCGCGGCGACGTGGTGACTATCTATATGCCGATGATCCCCGAGGCCGTGGTCGCCATGCTGGCCTGTACCCGGATCGGTGCGATTCACTCGGTGGTGTTCGGCGGCTTCTCGCCGGAAGCGCTGGCTGGCCGCATCATCGACTGCAAGTCCAAGGTGGTGATCACCGCCGACGAAGGCATTCGCGCGGGCAAGAAGATTCCGCTCAAGGCCAATGTCGACGACGCGTTGACCAACCCGGAAACCAGCAGCATCCAGAAGGTCATCGTGTGCAAGCGCACCAATGGCCAGATCAAGTGGAACCAGCATCGCGACATCTGGTACGAAGACTTGATGAAGGTGGCCGGTACTGTCTGCGCGCCAAAAGAAATGGGCGCCGAGGAAGCACTGTTCATCCTTTATACCTCCGGCTCCACCGGTAAGCCCAAAGGCGTGCAGCACACCACTGGCGGCTACCTGCTGTATGCGGCCCTGACCCACGAGCGCGTGTTCGATTACCGTCCGGGGGAAATCTACTGGTGCACCGCCGACGTCGGTTGGGTCACCGGCCACACCTATATCGTCTATGGCCCGCTGGCCAATGGCGCGACCACCGTGCTGTTCGAGGGCGTGCCGAACTACCCGGACGTGACCCGCGTGGCGAAGATCGTCGACAAGCACAAGGTCAATATCCTCTACACCGCGCCGACCGCGATCCGCGCCATGATGGCCTCGGGTAGCGCCGCCTGCGAAGGCGCCGATGGCAGCAGCCTGCGCCTGCTGGGTTCGGTGGGTGAGCCGATCAACCCGGAAGCCTGGGACTGGTACTACAAGAACGTCGGTCAATCCCGTTGCCCGATCGTCGATACCTGGTGGCAGACCGAGACCGGCGCGACCCTGATGAGCCCGCTGCCGGGCGCCCATGCCCTCAAGCCGGGTTCGGCGGCTCGTCCGTTCTTTGGTGTGGTGCCGGCGCTGGTGGACAACCTGGGCAATATCATCGAGGGCGCCGCCGAAGGCAACCTGGTGATCCTCGATTCGTGGCCAGGCCAGGCGCGCACCCTGTATGGCGACCACGATCGTTTCGTCGATACCTACTTCAAGACCTTCCGTGGCATGTACTTCACCGGTGACGGTGCCCGTCGCGATGAAGACGGCTACTGGTGGATCACCGGGCGGGTGGATGACGTGCTCAACGTCTCCGGCCACCGCATGGGGACTGCCGAAATCGAAAGCGCCATGGTCGCGCACCCGAAAGTCGCCGAAGCGGCGGTGGTCGGTGTGCCCCATGACATCAAGGGGCAGGGCATCTATGTCTATGTCACCCTCAATGGTGGCGAAGAGCCGAGCGAAGCCCTGCGCCTGGAACTGAAGAACTGGGTGCGCAAGGAGATCGGTCCGATCGCCTCGCCGGATGTCATCCAGTGGGCGCCGGGGCTGCCGAAGACCCGTTCCGGGAAGATCATGCGCCGTATCCTGCGCAAGATCGCCACCGCGGAATATGACAGCCTGGGGGATATCTCCACGCTGGCCGACCCGGGCGTGGTGCAGCATCTGGTCGATACCCACAAGACCATGAACGTCGCCTAAGGCGAATCGGTCTCAGTGAAAGCCCCGCCCGGCCTTGTGCCGGGCGGGGCTTTTTTGTGAGCGCTACTGCCGCCTCTTGTAGCCGCTTTTCGATCGAATAAATATCGGTATGTCCATCAGGCGTATCTGAATGTTACCGGCAGCGGGGAATGTGTAACCCGCTGCCCGGATTCGGGGCAATGAGAAACGCCAGGCCCCGTTTCAGGGCCTTTCGGGGCCGGCAAAAAATAAGTCATAACGCTGCGCTTGCCGGAATAGAAGGCTTTGCGAATAATAGGCCCGCAATTTGCAACGTAGATAGGTTTATCGTCTTTTGCTCTTGCATAAACTTGAAGAGCTGTCAATGTGCTCGACCTGGTTTCTCAGTGCTTCTGTAATTTGTTGTCGCATTGAGGAAATATCGGCTTCGGGCCTGTCGTTAGAATGCCGATCACTCGCTCGTCGTAGCCTGCCGGAAACCCGCATGGGGTTCATGGCCAGGTCCTCAAGGACGCAGCACCGCTATCAGGTTCCACCCATTCGCATATTGGGCTGTCGCTCACTCTGCCGTTTTCGCCCTTTACCGATGGAGTCCTAAGATGAAGAAACTCGTGCTTCTTGGCGCCCTGGCACTGTCCTCCGTACTTTCCCTGCCGACATTCGCCGATGAAAAGCCTCTGAAAATTGGTATCGAAGCGGCTTACCCTCCATTCGCCTCCAAGGCTCCGGACGGCAGCATCGTTGGTTTCGACTACGACATCGGCAACGCCTTGTGCGAAGAAATGAAGGTCAAGTGCGTGTGGGTCGAGCAGGAGTTCGACGGCCTGATCCCTGCACTCAAGGTGCGCAAGATCGATGCGATCCTGTCGTCAATGTCGATCACCGACGACCGCAAGAAGTCCGTGGACTTCACCGGCAAGTACTACAACACCCCTGCGCGCCTGGTCATGAAGGCCGGTACCCAGGTCAGCGACGGCCTGGCCGAGCTCAAGGGCAAGAACATTGGCGTGCAGCGCGGTTCGATCCACGAGCGTTTCGCCCGTGAAGTGCTGGCTCCGCTGGGTGCCGAGATCAAGCCATACGGCTCGCAGAACGAGATCTACCTGGACGTCGCGGCCGGTCGCCTCGATGGCACCGTGGCGGACGCTACCCTGTTGAATGACGGCTTCCTGAAAACCGACGCCGGCAAAGGCTTCGCGTTCGTCGGCCCGGCGTTCACCGACACCAAATACTTCGGCGACGGCGTGGGTATCGCTGTACGCAAGGGCGATGCGCTGAAAGACAAGATCACCGGTGCGATCGCTGCCATTCGCGAGAACGGCAAGTACAAGCAAATCCAGGACAAGTACTTCGATTTCGACATTTACGGCCAGTAAATCGTCGAGTCAGCAAGTCCGAGATGGCGCAAGCAGCAGAATCTCTGAAGTTTGCGCCATTTTTTCATCCCAATTTTCGAGGACCTGAATCATGTTGAAAGGCTACGGGGCTGTCATCCTCGATGGCGCTTGGCTGACGCTTCAGCTTGCCTTGTCGTCCATGGCCCTGGCCATCGTTCTGGGTCTGATCGGGGTCGCGCTGCGCCTCTCGCCGGTGCGCTGGCTGGCGTGGCTGGGCGATCTGTATTCCACGGTGATCCGCGGGATTCCCGACCTGGTGCTGATCCTGCTGATCTTCTACGGCGGCCAGGACCTGCTCAACCGGGTCGCGCCCATGCTGGGTTACGACGACTACATCGACCTGAACCCGCTGGCCGCCGGTATCGGCACCCTGGGCTTCATCTTCGGTGCCTACCTGTCGGAAACCTTCCGCGGTGCCTTCATGGCGATCCCCAAGGGGCAGGCGGAAGCAGGCATGGCCTACGGCATGAACAGCTTCCAGGTGTTCTTCCGGGTGCTGGTGCCGCAGATGATCCGTCTGGCGATTCCAGGCTTCACCAACAACTGGCTGGTACTGACCAAGGCCACCGCGCTGATTTCGGTGGTGGGCCTGCAAGACATGATGTTCAAGGCCAAGCAGGCGGCTGACGCCACCCGCGAGCCTTTCACCTTCTTCCTCGCGGTGGCGGCGATGTACCTGGTGATCACCAGTGTCTCGTTGCTGGCATTGCGTCACCTTGAGAAGCGCTACTCGGTAGGCGTAAGGGCGGCTGATCTATGATCTTCGACTACAACGTCATCTATGAGGCCTTGCCGCTGTATTTCAGTGGCTTGCTGACCACCCTGAAACTCTTGGCCCTGTCGCTGTTCTTCGGTCTGCTGGTGGCGTTGCCCCTGGGGCTGATGCGGGTGTCCAAGCAGCCGATCGTCAACCTCAGCGCCTGGCTCTACACCTATGTGATCCGCGGCACGCCGATGCTGGTGCAGCTGTTCCTGATCTACTACGGCCTGGCGCAGTTCGATGTGGTGCGCAAAAGCTTCCTCTGGCCGTGGCTGTCCAGCGCGACCTTCTGTGCCTGCCTGGCGTTCGCCATCAACACCAGCGCCTACACCGCGGAAATCATCGCCGGCAGCCTCAAGGCCACGCCGAACGGTGAGATCGAGGCGGCCAAGGCCATGGGTATGTCGCGCTACAAGATGTATGCCCGCATCCTGCTGCCGTCGGCCTTGCGCCGGGCGCTGCCGCAGTACAGCAACGAAGTGATCATGATGTTGCAGACCACCAGTCTGGCCTCCATCGTGACCCTGATCGACATCACCGGTGCGGCTCGTACGGTCAACGCGCAGTACTACCTGCCGTTCGAGGCCTACATCACCGCCGGCGTGTTCTACCTGTGCCTGACCTTTATCCTGGTGCGCCTGTTCAAGCTGGCCGAAGGCCGCTGGCTGCGCTACCTGGCGCCGCGGAAGCACTGATATGGAACGCATTGACCACGCATTGCCGTGGAGCCACCTGGGCAGCGAGCGGCAGGTCTCGGTGTTCCGTTTCGGTCGCGGCGAGCGCAAGGCCTATATCCAGGCCAGCCTGCATGCGGACGAACTGCCTGGGATGCGCACCGCCTGGGAGCTGAAAAAGCGCCTGGCCGAACTGGAAGCCCAGGGCGCGCTGAATGGCGTGATCGAACTGGTGCCGGTGGCCAACCCGATGGGGCTGGGGCAACTGTTGCAGGGCAATCATCAGGGGCGGTTCGAGGCTGGCAGCGGCAAGAACTTCAACCGCGATTTCGTCGAGCTGAGTGCGCCGGTCGCGGCCCGTCTGGATGGATGCCTGGGGGATGACCCGCACGCCAATATCCAGATGATTCGCCAGGCCATGAGCGATGTGCTGGCCGAACTGCCGGCGCCATCGAGCCAGCTGCAAGGCATGCAGCGCACCCTCCTGAGCCACGCCTGCACCGCGGACGTAGTGCTGGACCTGCACTGCGATACGGAAGCGGCGCTGCATATGTACGCCTTGCCGCAGCATTGGCCGCAGTGGCGCTCCCTGGCGGCCCATCTGAATGTGCGGGTCGGCCTGCTGGCGGAAGACTCCGGCGGCAGCTCGTTCGACGAAGCCTGTTCGCTGCCCTGGCTGCGCCTGGCGCGCCAGTTCCCGCAGGCACAGATTCCGCTGGCCTGCCTGGCGACCACCCTTGAGCTGGGCGGTCAGGCCGACACCGGTCGCCCGCAAGCCGAGGCGCATGCCGAAGGCATCCTGGCGTTCCTCGCCGAGCAGGGACTGATTGCGGGCGAGTGGCCGGCGGCGCAGCATGAAGCGTGCGAAGCCATGCCTTTCGAAGGCACCGAATTGTTGTTTGCGCCGCATCCCGGCGTGGTGAGTTTTCTGCGTCCGGCCGGTAGCTGGGTGGAGAAGGGCGAGCCGATTTTTGAAGTGATTGATCCCTTATCCGATCGGGTCAGCACCCTGTGTGCTGGCACCAGCGGCGTGTTGTTCGCCGTTGAGCGGCTGCGTTACGCCCAACCCGGTTTCTGGCTGGCCAAGGTGGCGGGGCGCGAAGCGCTGCGGCACGGGCGCTTGCTCAACGACTGACTGCTTTTGTGAGAACCGACAGCATGTACAAACTTGAAGTCCAAGACCTGCATAAACGCTATGGCAGTCACGAAGTGCTCAAGGGCGTGTCCCTGAAAGCGGCGGCTGGCGATGTGATCAGCATCATCGGCTCCAGTGGCTCCGGCAAATCCACCTTCCTGCGTTGCATCAACCTGCTGGAGCAGCCGCACGCCGGCAAGATCCTGCTGAACAACGAAGAGTTGAAGCTGGTGGCGAACAAGGATGGCGCGCTGAAGGCGGCGGATCCAAAACAGCTGCAACGCATGCGTTCGCGCCTGTCGATGGTGTTCCAGCACTTCAACCTGTGGTCGCACATGACCGCCATCGAAAACATCATGGAAGCGCCGGTGCATGTGCTCGGCGTACCCAAGGCCGAAGCCCGTGCAAAGGCCGAGCACTACCTGGCCAAGGTCGGCGTGGCGCATCGCAAGGATGCCTACCCGGGCCATATGTCCGGTGGCGAGCAGCAGCGCGTGGCGATCGCCCGTGCGCTGGCGATGGAGCCAGAGGTCATGCTGTTCGACGAACCGACTTCGGCGCTCGACCCCGAGCTGGTGGGCGACGTGCTGAAAGTGATGCAGGCCCTGGCCCAGGAAGGCCGGACCATGGTGGTGGTGACCCACGAAATGGGCTTTGCCCGTGAAGTCTCGAACCAGCTGATATTCCTGCACAAGGGCCTGGTGGAAGAAAGCGGCAACCCGCGCGAAGTGCTGGTCAATCCGCAATCGGAACGTTTGCAACAATTCCTCTCGGGCAGCCTGAAGTAAATCACTCCCGTAACGCACCAAATTAGGTCATGCTGCGCACCGCGCGCCAGATGGTCTAATTTGGTTGCAGCCGCCTTTGGCCTCTAACACTGTTTTCGTTTCGGATTGCCCGCCATGACTGCCCATCGAATTGGTTTCCTGATTTGGCCCAGCACTAAAGCCTTGACGCTGGCGCTGGCCGAGGAGGCCTTGCGTGTCGCTCAGCGCGTGCATCCGGAAGTGGTCTACGAACTGGCCTTCCTGCAGGCTGAGGCGCCGGCCGACGGCGCCTGGCAACTGCCGGGCGAACCTTGGTCGGGCAAGCTCGAAGGCTGCCAGAAACTGTTCCTGCTGGCCGATGAGCCACCTGCCACTCTGGCGCCGGCCCTGAGCAGTGCGCTCAAGCAACTGGTGCGCGCCGGCTGTGTGATTGGTGGTTTGTCTGCCGGTGTGTATCCCTTGGCGCAGCTGGGGTTGCTCGACGGTTATCGGGCTGCGGTGCACTGGCGCTGGCAGGACGATTTTGCCGAGCGCTTCCCCAAGGTCATCGCCACCAGTCATCTGTTCGATTGGGATCGCGATCGCCTGACAGCCTGTGGCGGAATGTCGGTGCTGGATCTGTTGCTGGCGGTGCTGGCCCGTGACCACGGCGCGGAATTGGCCGGCGCGGTCTCGGAAGAGCTGGTGGTCGAGCGTATCCGCGAAGGTGGCGAGCGCCAGCGCATTCCGTTGCAGAACCGCCTGGGTTCCAGCCACCCGAAGCTGACCCAGGCGGTACTGCTGATGGAAGCCAATATCGAGGAGCCGCTGACCACCGACGAGATCGCCCAGCATGTGTGCGTCTCGCGTCGGCAGCTGGAGCGGATCTTCAAGCAATACCTCAATCGCGTGCCGAGCCAGTATTACCTGGAGCTGCGCCTGAACAAGGCGCGGCAGATGCTGATGCAGACCAGCAAGTCGATCATCCAGATCGGCCTGTCCTGCGGTTTCTCCTCGGGGCCACACTTCTCCAGCGCCTACCGCAACTTCTTCGGCGCCACACCGCGGGAAGACCGCAACCAGCGTCGCAGCAGTAGTCCGTTCGAGCTGTCTTCGGTGCCTTCCGAGCGCGGTTGATCCGCCTCTTCGTTTTGCCTGTCAGATTTTTATCGCGAGCAAGCTTCGCTCCTACACAAGAATGCGTTCCGTGTTGGAGCGAAGCTTGCTCGCGATGGCGTCGTCACGCCAGGCGCAAATCGTTGGACAATCCTGCCGTTAAAGCCTCCAGCAGTTTAAACTGCGCCTTTGCGACGCTATTTGTCGCATTGCCGTAAACCCGCGTAAAACCGGGGTTGGCGCTATAAGAAGTTGTCGCTTGGCGACAAGGCCGGGCAGAAAACTGTCCTTACAATCCCCCCATCGCTCGCCAGTTTCAGGCAGGCGTTCCTCTTCAGGAGACTCCGATGTCCGTTGAGCAAGCTCCGGTGCAACGCGCCGATTTCGATCAGGTCATGGTTCCCAACTATGCACCTGCAGCTTTCATTCCTGTGCGTGGCGCGGGTTCCCGAGTCTGGGATCAGTCGGGCCGAGAGCTGATCGACTTTGCCGGCGGGATCGCGGTCAACGTACTGGGCCACGCCCATCCGGCGCTGGTCGCTGCTCTGACCGAGCAAGCCAACAAGTTGTGGCATGTATCCAACGTCTTCACCAACGAGCCGGCCCTGCGCCTGGCCCACAAGCTGGTCGACGCCACCTTTGCCGAGCGCGCGTTCTTCTGCAACTCCGGCGCCGAAGCCAACGAGGCCGCCTTCAAGCTGGCCCGTCGTGTCGCTTTCGACCGTTTTGGCGCGGAAAAATACGAAATCATCGCGGCCCTCAACAGCTTCCACGGTCGCACCCTGTTCACCGTGAACGTGGGTGGCCAGTCGAAGTACTCCGACGGCTTCGGTCCTAAAATCACCGGTATCACCCACGTTCCCTACAACGATCTGGCGGCATTGAAAGCGGCGATTTCGGACAAGACCTGCGCGGTGGTACTGGAGCCGATCCAGGGCGAAGGCGGTGTGTTGCCAGCCGAGAAGGCTTACCTGCAAGGCGCCCGCGAGCTGTGCGACGCGCACAACGCGCTGCTGGTGTTCGACGAAGTGCAGACCGGCATGGGCCGCAGCGGCGAGCTGTTCGCCTATATGCACTACGGCGTGACCCCGGACATCCTGACCAGCGCCAAGAGCCTGGGCGGCGGTTTCCCGATCGCCGCGATGCTGACCACCGAAGCGCTGGCCAAGCACCTGGTGGTCGGTACCCACGGCACCACCTACGGTGGCAACCCGCTGGCATGCGCGGTGGCCGGCGCGGTGATCGACGTGATCAATACGCCCGAAGTGTTGAACGGTGTGAAGGCCAAGCACGATCGCTTCAAGACCCGTCTGCAGCAGATCGGCGAGAAGTACGGCCTGTTCACCGAAGTGCGTGGCCTGGGCCTGCTGCTCGGTTGCGTGCTCAGCGATGCCTGGAAAGGCAAGGCCAAGGACGTGTTCAACGCCGCTGAAAAAGAAAACCTGATGATCCTCCAGGCCGGTCCGGACGTGGTGCGTTTCGCCCCGAGCCTGGTGGTCGAAGAGGCGGACATCGAAGAAGGCCTGCAGCGCTTCGAGCGCGCGGTAGCCAAGCTGACCCAGGCCTGATTCGGGCCGCGGTACTCCTCGGCGCTTGTCTTCAGGGCCAGCGTCGAGCCCCATTTTCGGTGCCGGGCTGTCCCGGCATTTTTTTCCCTGAGTCGGCCTCCTGGCCGGCCTGTTTCGAGTAAGGAGTGACACCATGCTGGTGATGCGCCCCGCGCAAATGGCTGATCTGGGCGAGGTACAGCGTCTGGCTGCGGACAGCCCGATTGGTGTCACTTCCTTGCCGGATGACGTGGAACGCCTGAGCGACAAGATCGCGGCAAGCGAGGCTTCGTTCGCCGCCGAGGTGAGCTTCAATGGCGAGGAGAGCTACTTCTTCGTCCTCGAGGACACCGAAACCGGCAAGCTGGTCGGTTGCTCGGCCATCGTTGCTTCGGCCGGTTACTCCGAGCCGTTCTACAGCTTCCGTAACGAGACCTTCGTGCATGCCTCCCGCGAGCTGAAGATCCACAACAAGATCCACGTGCTTTCCCAGTGCCATGACCTGACCGGCAACAGCCTGCTGACCAGCTTCTATGTGGTCCCGGAACTGGTGGGGTCGCCATGGTCGGAACTCAATTCCCGCGGTCGCCTGCTGTTCGTCGCCAGCCACCCGGAGCGGTTCGCCGATTCGGTGGTGACCGAGATCGTCGGCTACAGCGACGAGAACGGCGACTCGCCGTTCTGGGACGCCATCGGCCGTAACTTCTTCGACCTCAACTACGCCGCCGCCGAGCGTCTGTGCGGGCTGAAAAGCCGTACCTTCCTCGCCGAGCTGATGCCGCATTACCCGATCTATGTGCCGCTGCTGCCGGATGCCGCGCAGGAAGCCATGGGCCAGGTGCATCCGCGGGCGCAGATCACCTTCGACATCCTGATGCGCGAAGGCTTCGAGACCGATCATTACATCGACATCTTCGACGGTGGCCCGACCCTGCACGCCCGGGTCTCGGGGATTCGTTCGATCGCCCAGAGCCGCGTGGTGCCGGTGAAGATCGGTGAGGTCGCCAAGGGCGGCGGACGCCAGTACCTGGTCGCCAATGCGCAGTTGCAGGATTACCGCGCGGTGATGCTGGAGCTGGATTACGCGCCGGGCAAACCGGTGACCCTGGATCTGCAAGCGGCCGAAGCCCTGGGCGTCGGCGAAGGTGCCAGCGTGCGCCTGGTGGCGGTTTAACGCCTTAAGCGAGTTTCGCGGGGGCCGTCAGCGGCGCCCGTCTGAGGAGATAGCATGATCGTTCGTCCCGTACGCAGCAGCGACTTACCCGCTCTGATCGACCTGGCCCGCAGCACCGGCACCGGCCTTACCACCTTGCCGGCCAACGAAGAGCGTCTGAAACACCGCGTGGGCTGGGCGGAAAAGACCTTCCGTGGCGAAGCCGAGCGGGGCGATGCGGATTACCTGTTCGTGCTCGAGGACGACAACGGCCGCGTGGTGGGGATTTCCGCGATTGCCGGCGCGGTCGGCCTGCGCGAGCCCTGGTACAACTTCCGGGTCGGCCTGACCGTCAGCGCCTCCCAGGAGCTGAACATCTACCGCGAGATTCCGACGCTGTTCCTGGCCAACGACCTGACCGGCAATTCCGAGTTGTGTTCGCTGTTCCTGCACGCCGATTACCGCACCGGCCTCAACGGCCGCATGCTGGCCAAGGCGCGCATGCTGTTCATCGCCGAATTCCCGCAGCTGTTCGGCAACAAGATCATCGCCGAGATGCGCGGCATGTCCGATGAAGCCGGGCGCTCGCCATTCTGGGAAAGCCTGGGCCGGCACTTTTTCAAGATGGAATTCAGCCAGGCCGACTACCTGACCGGCGTGGGCAACAAGGCGTTCATCGCCGAGCTGATGCCGAAGTTCCCGCTGTACACCTGCTTCCTCTCCGAGGGCGCGCGCAACGTGATCGGCAAGGTGCACACCGATACCGAGCCGGCGCTGGCGATGCTCAAGAGCGAGGGCTTCAGCTACCAGGGTTACGTCGACATCTTCGACGCCGGCCCGGCAGTGGAGTGCGAAACCGCCAAGATCCGCGCGGTGCGCGACAGCCAGGCGCTGGTGCTGGCCATCGGCACGCCGGGCGACGACGCCACGCCTTTCCTGATTCACAACCGCAAGCGCGAGGACTGCCGGATCACCGCCGCACCTGCGCGCTTTGCGTCGGGCACCCTGGTGGTTGATGCGCTGACCGCCAAACGCCTGCAACTCAACGCGGGCGATCAGGTTCGTGCCGTTGCGCTGTCTGCTTCCCGGGAGTCGAAATAATGAACACGCTGTACATTGCAGGCCAGTGGCTGCCAGGCCAGGGCGAAGCCTTTGAATCGTTGAATCCGGTGACCCAGCAAGTGCTGTGGTCGGGCAACGGTGCCACTGTCGCCCAGGTTGAAAGTGCGGTGCAGGCCGCGCGCCAGGCATTCCCGGCCTGGGCCAGGCGTTCGCTGGACGAGCGGATCGCCGTGCTGGAAGCCTTTGCCGCCAGCCTGAAAAGCCATGCCGACGAACTGGCCCGCTGCATCGGTGAGGAAACCGGCAAGCCGCTGTGGGAAGCCGCCACCGAAGTGACCAGCATGGTCAACAAAATCGCGATCTCGGTGCAGAGCTACCGTGAGCGTACCGGCGAGAAGAGTGGCCCACTGGGCGACGCCACCGCGGTACTGCGGCACAAGCCCCACGGTGTGGTGGCGGTGTTCGGCCCCTACAACTTCCCCGGCCATCTGCCTAACGGTCATATCGTTCCTGCCCTGCTGGCGGGTAACAGCGTGCTGTTCAAGCCCAGCGAGCTGACCCCGAAAGTCGCCGAGCTGACGGTCAAATGCTGGATCGAAGCCGGCCTGCCGGCGGGTGTGTTGAACCTGCTGCAAGGCGCGCGGGAAACCGGCATCGCCCTGGCCGCCAACCCGGGTATCGATGGTCTGTTCTTCACCGGCTCCAGCCGCACCGGCAATCACCTGCACCAACAGTTCGCCGGCCGTCCGGACAAGATCCTCGCGCTGGAGATGGGTGGTAACAACCCGCTGGTGGTGGATCAGGTCGCGGACCTGGACGCGGCGGTCTACACCATCATCCAGTCGGCCTTCATTTCCGCCGGCCAGCGTTGCACCTGCGCGCGCCGTCTGCTGGTGCCGCAAGGCGCCTGGGGCGACCAGTTGCTGGAGCGCCTGGTAGCGGTCAGCTCGACCATCGAGGTCGGTGCCTTCGACCAGCAGCCGGCGCCGTTCATGGGCTCGGTGATTTCCCTCGGCGCTGCCCGCGCGTTGATGCAGGCCCAGGAAAACCTGTTGGCCAATGGCGCTGTGGCGTTGCTGGAAATGACCCAGCCGCAGGATCAGGCCGCACTGCTGACCCCGGGCATTCTCGACGTGACCGCCGTGGCTGAACGCCCGGACGAAGAGTTGTTCGGCCCCTTGCTGCAAGTGATTCGCTACGCCGATTTCGAAGCGGCGATCGCCGAGGCCAACGACACCCAATACGGTCTGGCAGCAGGCCTGCTGTCGGATTCCGAGGCGCGTTACCAGCAGTTCTGGCTGGAAAGCCGGGCCGGCATCGTCAACTGGAACAAGCAACTGACCGGTGCCGCGAGCAGCGCGCCGTTCGGCGGCGTGGGCGCCTCGGGCAACCATCGCGCCAGTGCCTATTACGCCGCGGATTACTGCGCGTATCCGGTGGCGTCGCTGGAAACCGCAAGCCTGACCTTGCCGAGCGCGCTGACGCCGGGTGTACGCCTGGTGTGATGGGTTGCGCTGCAGATTGCTGGAAGGTCCTGCGACCTTCGCAGCCTGCAAAGCGGCTACAGAGAGCGGCGGGGCGTCGGTGGTTGTGGTAACCCTGTAGCCGCTGCCGCAGGCTGCGATCGCCTGCGAAGCGGGCGCCGACGGCCTCAAGACATGTACTGATACCGATGCCTATAACAACAGATTCTCGTGGAGCCTCGCTGATGAAATCCTATGAAGTCAATTTCGACGGTCTAGTGGGGCCTACCCATAACTACGGCGGCCTGTCCTACGGCAACGTCGCGTCCCAGAGCAACAGCCAGCAGTCTTCCAACCCCAAGGAAGCTGCGCTGCAGGGCCTGGCGAAAATGAAAGCGCTGATGGAAATGGGTTTCCAGCAAGGCGTGCTGGCACCACAGGAACGCCCGGACGTGGCCGCCCTGCGTCGCCTGGGGTTTTCCGGCAGCGATGCGCAGGTCATCGAACGCGCCGCCAAGGATGCGATGCCGCTGCTGGTCGCCAGTTGCTCGGCGTCGAGCATGTGGGTGGCCAACGCCGCCACGGTCAGCCCGAGCGCCGACACCGCTGACGGCCGGGTGCATTTCACCACCGCCAACCTGAACTGCAAATATCACCGCAGCATCGAGCATCCGACCACCAGTCGTGTATTGGGGGCGATGTTCGCCGACCCGCAGCACTTCGCCCATCACGCGGCGTTGCCGGCGGTGGCGCAGTTCGGCGATGAAGGCGCGGCCAACCACACCCGTTTCTGCCGCGACTATGGCCAGGCCGGTGTCGAGTTCTTCGTCTTCGGTCGCAGTGCCTTCGATACCCGCTACCCGGCACCGCAGAAGTACCCGGCGCGCCAGACCCTGGAAGCCTCGCAGGCCGTCGCCCGGCTGCACGGCCTGAGCGACGACGGGGTGGTGTATGCCCAGCAGAACCCGTCGGTGATCGACCAGGGCGTATTCCATAACGATGTGATCGCGGTGGGTAACGGCGAAGTGCTGTTCTACCACGAGGACGCGTTCCTCGGGACCGACAAGATGCTTGCCGAGCTGCAGGCCAAGCTGGGCAAGCGCGGCGGCAACTTCCAGTCGATCTGCGTGCCGCGCTCGCAGGTCACGGTGGAAGACGCGGTGCGCTCCTACCTGTTCAACAGCCAGCTGCTGTCCCGCGCCGATGGCTCGATGCTGCTGATCGTGCCGGAAGAGTGCCGCGGCAACGAGCGCGTCTGGCAGTACCTGCAAGGCCTGACCAGCTCCGGCGGCCTGGTCCGTGAGGTGAAAGTCTTCGACCTCAAGCAGAGCATGCAGAACGGCGGTGGCCCGGCGTGCCTGCGGCTTCGGGTCGCGCTCAATCAAACCGAGCTGGCGGCGGTCAACCCAGGGGTTATCATGACCGCGCCGTTGTACGGCACGCTGACCCAGTGGGTCGACAAGCACTACCGCGACCGCCTGAGCGAAAACGATCTGGCGGACCCGCAATTGCTGCTTGAGTGCCGGACGGCACTGGATGAACTGACGCAAATCCTTAAACTGGGCGCGGTTTATCCATTCCAGATCAATTAAAAAGCCCGCGCCTGTTTCCGCTGATCCAGGCGCGCCGCTTTACCTCCAGATGAGAGCGTAATAAATGAGCGATACCCTGCAGCTGATCCTTGAAGACACCGACGGCACTCAACTGGAAACTTCCTGCACCCGCGTTGCCGTGATGTGGCAAGGCAAGGAACTGTGGATCCAGCAGGACGGCCGCGGCCAGCTGCTGATCGGCGTGGACGTCGAGGAAGGCGACGAAGAGTATGCCAACCTGCTGCTGCGTCCATTGGCGACTAATCTGGTAAGTCTGCAACTGGAAATGGAGCCGGCCGACGCTGGTGACGACGATCACGTGCATGGCCCTGACTGCCAGCACGACCATTAAGGAATAACGTTCTATGCTCGCCCTCGGCAAACTGCTTGAACTGACCCTCGCCGGTCGTGAACCGGCGGAGAAGACTCAACTGACTGTCGACGGCGTGCGGATGCGCTGGCTGAGCGAAGGTGCGCTGGAAGTCCGGCCACCCCAGGCGCGGGACAATGGCATGGACCTGCTGCTGTCCGCCGGCATCCACGGCAACGAGACGGCACCGATCGAGTTGCTCGACCGTCTGTTGCATGACATCGCTCGCGGCGACCTCAAGCCGTGCGCACGCATTCTGTTCCTGTTCGGCAACCCCGAAGCCATGCGCCACGGCGAACGCTTCATCGAGCAGGACATCAACCGGCTGTTCAACGGCCGTCACGAACAAAGCAGTGGTAACGAGGCTTTGCGCGCCTGTGAGCTGGAGCGCCTGGCGGCGAGTTTCTTCAGCCTGCCGGACCGTACCCGCCTGCACTACGACCTGCACACGGCGATCCGCGGTTCGAAGATCGAGCAGTTCGCCCTGTACCCGTGGAAGGAAGGTCGCCAGCACTCGCGCCGGGAACTGGCGCGCCTGCGGGCCGCGGGCATGGAGGCGGTGCTGCTGCAGAACAAGCCGTCCATCGTGTTCAGCTCCTATACCTACGACAAGCTGGACGCCGAGTCTTTCACCCTGGAACTGGGCAAGGCCCGGCCGTTCGGGCAGAACCAGGGGGTGAATGTCGAGCGTCTGGAAACCCGCCTGAAGCAGATCATCGAAGGCCGCGAACCGCCCATGGCGGAGGAGAAGCTGGATGGCTTGCAGCTGTTCAGCGTCGCTCGGGAAATCATCAAGCACAGCGATACCTTCCACCTGCACCTGCCGGCGGATATCGAGAACTTCTCCGAACTGGAAGTGGGTTACCTGTTGGCCGACGATATCGCCCAGACCCGCTGGATAGTCGAGGAGGAGGGCGCGCGGATCATTTTCCCCAACCCCAAGGTGAAGAACGGTCTGCGTGCCGGAATCCTGATCGTGCCGACCACGGCTGACGGCCTGGCCTGAGCTGTAGCTGCTGCCGAAGGCTGCGATCGACCGCGTAGCGGGCGCCGCCTTTGAGGTTAATTAGAAGGCCCTGCGGGCCTTATCGCAGCCTGCGGCAGCGGCCACAAAAAACATCGCGAGCCAGCTCGATCCCTGTAGGAACGAACTGGCTCGCGATTTTTGCTTTCAGCGTCTGACGCTTACACCGCTACCCGCTGCTCAGGACGACGCAGGGCGCGAGTCTTGTGCAGGGTGTCGGCGCAGGTCTTCGCCGCTTCCTGGCCCTTGTGCACGAAATGCTCGAAGAAGAATTTCTGATGTTCTTCGCCGGCGTGGAAGTGGTGCGGGGTCAAGACCACCGAGAATACCGGCACTTCGGTTTCCAGCTGGACCTGCATCAGGCCGCTGATCACCGACTGGGCGACGAACTCATGGCGGTAGATACCGCCGTCCACCACCAGGCCCGCGGCGACGATGCCGGCATACCGGCCGGACTTGGCCAGCAGCTTGGCGTGCAGTGGAATTTCAAAGGCGCCGCCGACTTCGAAGAAGTCGATATCGCTTTCCTGATAACCCTGGGCGAGCATTTCGCTGACGAAACCTTTGCGGCTCTGGTCGACGATTTCCTTGTGCCAGCAGGCCTGGATAAACGCCACGCGTTCACCGTGATGCTGTTTGCTTTTGCTATCGATTGCGGTGGGTTGCATCTGTTCTGACTCCTGTTTGTGTGAAAAACAGGGCGTTATGAATCGAAAGGGATTTAAGGGTACGTACCGGCCAGGCGCACAAGCAGTCGCGCGCAGGTCTGTGGACGGCCCTTTGGCACCAATCCCGTTCTCTCTTCATCCGGACTATGACCGTCGGCCCCGGGATCACACCGGGTCTGCTGACCTTGCCGTCATTCGCCGCCGAAGCGGTACCTGTCGCCAAGCGCTCGCGGGCTATGCGCATTGCGCGCAATTACCGCCGGTGGGGAATTACACCCCGCCCTGAGAACGTTGCCACCGGGCTTTGCGGCGGCGGTGAGTTTGTAACACATATTTTTCGGCAGTGCATTGCAGCTTTTGGATGATAAACATCGGTTTTTCATCTCCAACGATGGGCTTTTCCTGGGCGGGCCTTGATAAATCGCGGTTGTGCCCGTAGTAATTCAGTTCGAAAGAATTTCCTTATCCGCAGCGACGTCCGCGTCCCCTTGCCGAGGCCTGATTCATGAGCGTTATCGATCTTCGCAGTGACACCGTTACCCAACCCACGGCGGGCATGCTGGAGGCAATGGCCACGGCGGCCACGGGCGATGATGTCTACGGCGAAGATCCGACGGTCAACCGCCTGGAGGCCGAACTGGCGCAGCGCCTCGGGTTCGCCGAGGCGTTGTTCGTGCCGACCGGTACCATGAGCAACCTGCTGGGCTTGATGGCCCATTGTGGGCGTGGCGACGAATACATCGTCGGCCAGCAGGCGCATACCTATAAGTACGAGGGCGGTGGGGCGGCGGTGCTGGGCTCGATCCAGCCCCAGCCGTTGGAAGTCCAGGCCGACGGCTCGCTGGACCTGGCCCAGGTCGCCGCGGCGATCAAGCCGGACGATTTCCACTTTGCCCGTACCCGCCTGCTGGCGCTGGAAAACACCATGCAGGGCAAGGTGCTGCCGTTGAGCTATCTGGCGCAGGCCCGGGCCTTTACCCGTGAGCATGGCCTGGCCCTGCACCTGGACGGCGCGCGCTTGTACAACGCGGCGGTTAAGCTGGGCGTCGATGCGCGGGAGATTACCCAACACTTCGACTCGGTCTCGGTGTGCCTGTCCAAGGGCCTGGGCGCCCCGGTGGGCTCGGTGCTGTGCGGTTCGGCGGAGCTGATCGGCAAGGCCCGACGCCTGCGCAAGATGGTCGGGGGCGGCATGCGCCAGGCCGGGATCCTGGCCGCGGCGGGCCTGTATGCGCTCGATCAGCATGTAGCGCGCCTGGCCGACGACCATGCCAATGCCCGGTTGCTGGCCGAGGGGCTGCGTGAGGCGGGCTATGAGGTCGAGCCGGTGCAGACCAACATGGTCTATGTGGCGATGGGTGACAGGGCAGAGGCCCTCAAGGCCTTCGCCGGCGAGCGCGGGATCAGGCTGAGCGCCGCGTCACGGCTGCGGATGGTCACCCATATGGACGTCAGTCGTGCACAAATCGAGCAAGTCGTCGGGACTTTTATCGATTTTTCCCGCAACTGACAGTGTTAGCCGTCCAATTGACCGTCTCTATCGTATAAACACGCTGTACCCCAAGCTCAGGGCCGATATAATGCGGCCCTTTGCCGTCGTTTCGTCTGATGACGTTTCGCACAGGCCTTTGGCCGCAGTCTCCGTGGAAGAACCTAATGAAAAGCGCAGAAATCCGTGAAGCCTTCCTTCGCTTCTTCGAAGAGCAAGGCCACACCCGTGTAGCCTCCAGCTCTTTGATTCCGGGCAACGACCCAACCCTGCTGTTCACCAACGCGGGGATGAACCAGTTCAAGGACTGCTTCCTGGGCCAGGAAAAGCGCGCCTATACCCGCGCCGTAAGCAGCCAGAAATGCGTACGCGCCGGCGGCAAGCACAACGACCTGGAAAACGTCGGTTACACCGCCCGCCACCACACGTTCTTCGAAATGCTGGGCAACTTCAGCTTCGGCGATTACTTCAAGCGTGACGCCATCACCTTCGCCTGGACTTTCCTGACGTCCGACAAGTGGCTGAACCTGCCGAAAGAAAAGCTCTGGGTCACTGTCTACGCCACCGATGACGAGGCCTATGACATCTGGACCAAGGAAGTCGGGGTTCCGGCCGAGCGCATGGTCCGTATCGGCGACAACAAGGGCGCGCCATACGCTTCCGACAACTTCTGGACCATGGGCGATACCGGCCCGTGCGGTCCTTGCACCGAGATTTTCTACGATCACGGCGCCGATATCTGGGGCGGCCCACCGGGCTCGCCGGAAGAGGACGGTGACCGTTACATCGAGATCTGGAACAACGTCTTCATGCAGTTCAACCGCACCGCCGATGGCGTGTTGCATCCGTTGCCAGCGCCGTCGGTGGACACCGGCATGGGCCTGGAGCGGATCAGTGCGGTCCTGCAGCACGTTCACTCGAACTATGAAATCGATCTGTTCCAGAGCCTGCTGAACGCGGCGGCCAAGGCCATCGGTTGCACCAACGACGCCCAGGCGTCGCTGAAAGTCGTGGCCGATCACATCCGTTCCTGCGGCTTCCTGATCGCCGACGGCGTGCTGCCTTCCAACGAAGGTCGCGGTTATGTCCTGCGTCGCATCATTCGCCGCGCTTGCCGTCACGGCAACAAGCTGGGCGCCAAGGGCAGCTTCTTCTATCAAATCGTGGCCGCGTTGGTCGCCGAAATGGGCGAAGCCTTCCCGGAACTGAAATCCCAGCAGGCGCATATCGAGCGCGTGCTGAAAGCCGAAGAAGAGCAGTTCGCCAAGACCCTGGAGCAGGGCCTGAAAATCCTCGAGCAGGACCTGGCCGAACTCAAAGGCTCTGTGGTGCCGGGCGACGTGGTGTTCAAACTCTACGATACCTACGGTTTCCCGATGGATCTGACCGGCGACATCGCCCGTGAGCGCGAGCTGACTCTCGACGAGGAAGGTTTCGAGCGCGAGATGGAAGCCCAGCGTGTGCGTGCTCGTTCCGCAAGCTCCTTTGGCATGGACTACAACAGCCTGGTCAAGGTCGATGTGGCTACCGAGTTCACCGGTTATCACGCCACCAGCGGTGCGGCCAAGGTGGTGGCTCTTTATAAGGAAGGACAATCGGTCGACGTGCTGAGCGAAGGTGAAGAGGGCGTCGTTGTTCTCGACCAGACGCCTTTCTACGCTGAATCGGGCGGCCAGATCGGCGACTGCGGTTACCTGCAAGCGGGCAGCGCGCGTTTCGACGTGCGCGATACCACCAAGACCGGCGGTGCTTTCCTGCATCACGGCGTATTGGCCAGCGGCAGCCTGACCGTTGGTGCTCCGGTGCAAACCCAGGTCGATGCCGAAGTGCGTCACGCCACTTCGCTGAATCACTCGGCTACCCACCTGCTGCACGCCGCTCTGCGCCAGGTATTGGGCGAGCATGTGCAGCAGAAGGGCTCGCTGGTCGACAGTCAGCGCCTGCGTTTCGACTTCAGCCATTTCGAAGCGATCAAGCCTGAGCAGATCAAGGCCCTGGAAGACATCGTCAACGCCGAGATTCGCAAGAACACCGCGGTGGAAACCGAAGAAACCGATATCGACACCGCCAAGCAGAAGGGCGCCATGGCGCTGTTCGGCGAGAAGTACGGCGACAGCGTGCGTGTACTGAGCATGGGCGGCGACTTCTCCGTTGAACTGTGTGGCGGTATCCACGCCAACCGTACCGGCGATATCGGCCTGCTGAAAATCATCAGCGAAGGCGGCGTGGCCTCGGGCGTACGTCGTATCGAAGCAGTCACCGGTGCTGCGGCACTGGCGTACCTGAACGCTGCGGAAGAGCAACTCAAGGAAGCGGCGACCCTGGTCAAGGGCAGCCGTGACAACCTGATCGACAAGCTGTCGGCCGTGCTGGAGCGCAATCGCCTGCTGGAGAAACAACTCGAGCAGCTGCAGGCCAAGGCGGCCAGTGCCGCTGGCGACGACCTGTCGGCGCAGGCGCTGGATGTCAAAGGCGCGAAAGTGCTGGCGGCGCGCCTGGACGGTCAGGACGGCAAGGCGCTGTTGGCGCTGGTCGATCAGTTGAAAAACAAACTCGGTCGCGCAGTGATCCTGCTCGGCAGTGTCCATGAGGAAAAGGTCGTACTGGTTGCGGGCGTAACCAAGGACCTGACTGGCCAACTCAAAGCCGGTGATTTGATGAAGCAAGCTGCTGCGGCAGTGGGCGGGAAGGGCGGTGGTCGTCCGGACATGGCGCAGGGCGGTGGTGTCGATGCCGCTGCGCTGGATGCCGCGCTGGCCCTGACCGTTCCGTTTGTCGAGCAGGGGATTTAAGGTTCCAAGCCGAGCCCGTCGTCTAGTGGCGGGCTTTGGAGCTGCGCAGTTTGATTGATTAATGGGCGCCCCTTTACGGGCTGAGGCGGCTTAGAAATGGCTTTGATCGTACAGAAATTTGGAGGCACCTCGGTCGGTTCCGTCGAAAGAATCGAGCAGGTCGCCGACAAGGTGAAAAAATTCCGCGAAGCCGGTGACGACCTAGTGGTTGTACTGTCGGCCATGAGCGGCGAAACCAACCGTCTGATCGACCTTGCCAAGCAAATCAGCGGCGACGGTCAGCCGGTTCCTCGCGAGCTGGACGTGATCGTTTCCACCGGCGAGCAGGTGACGATCGCACTGCTGGCCATGGCGCTGATCAAGCGCGGCGTTCCGGCAGTGTCGTATACCGGCAACCAGGTGCGGATTCTGACCGATAGCGCGCACAATAAAGCGCGCATATTGCAGATCGACGATCAGAAAATTCGCGGTGACCTGAAGGCCGGCCGCGTGGTTGTGGTCGCAGGTTTCCAGGGGGTCGACGAGCACGGCAACATCACCACCCTCGGTCGTGGCGGTTCCGACACCACCGGCGTGGCACTGGCGGCGGCCCTGAAGGCTGACGAATGCCAGATCTACACCGATGTCGACGGCGTCTACACCACCGACCCGCGTGTGGTGTCCGTGGCCCAGCGCCTGGACAAGATCACCTTCGAAGAAATGCTGGAAATGGCCAGCCTGGGCTCCAAGGTGTTGCAGATCCGCGCGGTCGAGTTCGCCGGCAAGTACAACGTTCCGCTGCGCGTACTGCACAGCTTCAAGGAGGGTCCGGGTACCCTCATTACTATTGATGAAGAGGAATCCATGGAACAGCCGATCATTTCCGGCATCGCTTTTAACCGCGATGAAGCCAAGCTGACCATCCGTGGCGTGCCAGACACTCCCGGCGTGGCCTTCAAGATTCTCGGCCCGATCAGCGCCGCGAACATTGAAGTCGACATGATCGTGCAGAACGTTTCGCACGATAACACCACCGACTTCACCTTCACCGTGCACCGCAACGATTACCTGGCGGCCCAGCAAGTACTGGAAAACACTGCCCGTGAAATCGGCGCCCGGGAAGTGGTAGGCGACACCAAGATCGCCAAGGTCTCGATCGTTGGCGTCGGCATGCGCTCCCACGCGGGCGTTGCCAGCCGCATGTTCGAAGCGCTGGCCAAGGAAAGCATCAACATCCAGATGATCTCGACCTCGGAAATCAAGGTTTCCGTGGTGATTGAGGAGAAGTACCTGGAACTGGCTGTGCGCGCTCTGCACACGGCTTTCGAACTGGACGCTCCGGCCCGACAGGGCGAGTGATGCGTTGCCCGAAGGGCGCGGTTTACCGCGCCCTTCGTTTTTTTGATCGGCGTGACAGAAAACTGTTCTTTTGCTCGCGCTAGTCAATACTTAGGCGTGTAGGGCTACGGCCGTCCTGGTTGTAGGTCGATACCCTTTTTTTTGCAGACTGTTGTCCCTGAAATGAAATGCGTGAGGAGAAAGGTATGCTGATTCTGACTCGTCGGTGCGCAGAAAGCCTGATTATTGGTGATGGCGAAATCACCGTGACCGTGCTTGGCGTCAAAGGAAATCAAGTGCGTATCGGTGTCAACGCCCCTAAAGAGGTAGCGGTGCACCGTGAAGAAATTTACCTGCGGATAAAGAAAGAGAAGGACGAAGAACCAAGCCATTAATTTTTATCGTTTTTTTTGTTTGCAAACGGGGAGAAAGCTGGTTAATATACGCCCCGTGTTGCGGAGAGCTGGCCGAGTGGCCGAAGGCGCTCCCCTGCTAAGGGAGTACACCTCACAAGGGTGTCGGGGGTTCGAATCCCCCGTTCTCCGCCATTATTTACTTAGTTCGTTGTAATCTGGCTTCTTCTGTAAGTTGTTGAAATTACTAGAAAAAGTGCTTTACAAAAAGATTTAACGGCCTATAATGCGCGGCAACAAATGCACTCGTAGCTCAGCTGGATAGAGTACTCGGCTACGAACCGAGCGGTCACAGGTTCGAATCCTGTCGAGTGCACCATTTAAGAGTTGTTTGCAGTGATGTGAATAACTTGGCTCCAACCAGTCGTGGTCTGGTCTAAAAACACAAAATGCACTCGTAGCTCAGCTGGATAGAGTACTCGGCTACGAACCGAGCGGTCACAGGTTCGAATCCTGTCGAGTGCACCATATACCAAGAAGCCCGCATTCATTGCGGGCTTTTTGCTTTCTGTCGTTTGGCTTTTCTCCCTTCTTTATTGATTCCTCTCTTTGAACGCCGCGATCATTCTGGCGTCGTATTCAGCGTGTGCCTGTCTTTTTTGATGTGGCCCTTCGAAAGCTCCCGGCAATTGTGAATTGATAGCGGGGGAGAGTTCCGGGCGCAGTTTTTTCGTCTGGGGTGTGTTTTCTTTTTCGGATGGTGCGTCGCAGCTTTATAGATTCAGCGCTTCTTCAGCTTTGCGTCGCAAGCGCTTGTTCTTGCCATGATTTTTTAACGTTTAAAGCCGTCAAGCGGTGTATGATTGCGCCCGTCAGCCCCGCCGGGGCTTGTGGAATACCTCCATGGACTTACCCAGTAGTTACTCAGTATCCCGTTTTTACAATCATGAATTGACTGATTGATCCTTCCGGCGTGCTCCTCTGCTGGGAGTGGAGTTCGCCTATGACCGAAGTAGAAGTAAAGAAAACACAAGACAGCCTGCAGGATCGCCTCGCTCAAGTCGTTGAGCTGCTGCAGCGCCAGCGGGTGGTCGAAGACCTGACTCATCGTCAGGAAGGTCATCATCAGGATCGGGTCGAGAACCTGGTCCACCGGCAGAACCTCGTCGAGCTGCAACGCAAACTCGATGATCTGCACTCCGCCGACGTTGCCTACATCCTTGAAGCCTTGCCGCTCGACGAGCGTCTGACCGTCTGGCAGTTGGTCAAGGCCGAGCGCGACGGCGACATCCTGCTCGAAGTATCCGATTCCGTACGTGAAACCCTGATCGCCGACATGGACGATCATGAGCTCCTGGCTGCTGCCAAGGAGATGGACGCCGACGAACTTGCTGACCTGGCTCCCGAGCTGCCGCGAGACGTTGTCCATGAGCTGATGGAGGCGTTGGACGGCCAGCAGCGTGAGCGCGTTCGCTCCGCCTTGTCATATGACGAGGAGCAGGTCGGTGCGTTGATGGACTTCGAGATGGTGACTATCCGTGAGGATGTTAGCCTTGAAGTGGTCCTGCGTTATCTGCGTCGTCTCAAAGAATTGCCTGGCCATACCGACAAGCTGTTCGTCGTTGACTATGACGGTGTGCTCAAGGGCGTGCTGCCCATCAAGCGGTTGCTGGTGAATGACCCGGAGAAACAGGTTTCTGAGGTCATGGCCAGCGACCCGGTAAGTTTCCATCCGGATGAAGATGCTTACGACGCTGCGCAAGCATTCGAGCGTTACGACTTGATCTCGGCGCCGGTGGTCGACAAGAACGGCAAATTGATCGGCCGTCTGACCATCGACGAAATGGTCGACCTGATTCGTGAGGAGAGTGAGACCGAAGTCCTCAACATGGCCGGTCTGCGCGAAGAGGAAGATATTTTTGCCTCGGTCTGGCGTTCCCTGCGCAACCGCTGGGCCTGGCTGGCAATCAACCTGATCACTGCATTCGTCGCTTCGCGAGTGATCGGCTTGTTTGAAGGCTCCATCGAAAAGCTGGTGGCCCTGGCGGCCCTGATGCCGATCGTGGCGGGTATTGGCGGCAACTCGGGTAACCAGACCATCACCATGATTGTTCGCGCCATGGCGCTGGACCAGGTCAGCACCGGCAATACTTCGCGACTGATGCGCAAGGAGCTGGCGGTGGCCTTGATCAACGGCCTGGTCTGGGGCGGAGTGATCGGCGTGGTGGCTTACCTGCTCTATGGCAGCTGGTCGTTGGGTGTGGTGATGACGGCGGCCATGACACTCAACCTGTTGCTGGCGGCGTTGATGGGGGTTCTGATTCCGATGACGCTGGCGCGTCTGGGGCGCGACCCGGCAATGGGGGCCAGTGTCATGATCACGGCCATGACCGACAGTGGCGGCTTCTTTATCTTCCTCGGGTTGGCCACCATCTTCCTGCTTTGATCCCACATACAGCCCCTCTAATGGGGCTGTATCGTTTTCTCCATCCCTTTGCGATCCAGGCTCCTGTGCTTTTGTAGCGATCGAACGGTAAATTTCGGGTAAAAAAAAGCCAGCACAAGGCTGGCTCTAGCTTTCGAGGTCGAATCAGGAGGCGTCTGCGGCCATTTCGGCGTCATGGGCGATCAGCGAAACGAGGGCGTTCTGCTGGCGATGGGAAAGTTGACGGAAACGTTGAAGCAGTTCGCGTTCATGCAAGGAGAGCTCTGGGCTGTCCAGGCGCATGCTCAACTCTTCACCTAAGGCACCTTCCTGAATAAGACTCTGTTCCAGGCGCGCGATGATTTCGGAGTTCATGCTGCGGTGATGATTGCGTGCCACCTCGGCAATGCGTTCACGCATCCCGTCGGGTAGACGTACGACGAACTTGTCAGCCGTACGGCTGGAATAAATTGCCTGTTTCAATGGGCGCATATATTTAACCGGTTAGTTCAGGGGAGCGGTTCTCGGAATTGGCCGCGGGATGTCAGTTAGGACAAGCGTTGCTGCCAAATGTTCAACCTGAATTGTTAAGAGGCCCGCATCATGCCTCAAAATAGCCAGATCCTTGGCGTCAATTCTGTGACAAATATTGAACTGGATAAAGGCGTTATGCCAGCACCAATTATCAGAAATGCGGACTGGTTTGAAAAGATTGCCTGTCCGCCTATCTGCCCGCGTCCTGGTGTCCGATAGCTGGCGCGCTTGTGCGTCGCCAGACGGGCCTGCATGCGGATCCGATCATTGTTTCCTACCTTGTACAGGATAGTGGCAAATTGCCGATTTACTAGGCTACGAGTGCCATGGAGTCTTTGAATGCCAGGCAGACTGATTTATTTGATGGGGCCTTCCGGGTCAGGAAAGGACAGCCTGATCGAGGCTGCGCGCCGGCCTCTGGCGCAGCTCGGCTGCGATGTGGTGCGGCGGGTGATCACCCGTTCCGCGGAATCCGTGGGAGAAGAGGCCCACGGAGTAAGTGCTGACGAGTTCGAGCGCCTGGAGCGGCAGGGGGCCTTTGCCTTGTGCTGGCGGGCCAATGGCCTGGCCTACGGAATTCCCGTGCAGATCGACGAATGGCTGGCCAGCGGGCGCCATGTCCTGATCAATGGCTCCAGGGCTTACCTGGATCAGGCTCGCCAGCGTTATCCGCAGCTTTTGGCGATTCTGTTGACGGTGGATATTGACGTGCTGCGGCAAAGACTGATGAATCGCGGTCGCGAAAGTGCGGAGCAGATCGAGGCGAGGCTCAAGAGAAGCGCTCTTTTTTCCGCAGACGACGGACCTGTGCTGGGAGAGTCCGTGTTTTTTCTGGACAACTCGAGCGAGCTGTCCGTGACGCTTGAGCGTTTTATGAAGCTCTTGAGAGATCAGGGGATCAGCGCAGTACAGGGTCGAACTTGATTTTGCGTCCCAATGCCAGCGCCAGCAGGAATAAGCCGGAAAAAACGCCACAAGCAATCAAGGGCACATCACCCAGGGTATTTTCAGCGGTGAAGCAACCCAGTGTGGCACTGAGCACTGCCAGGATGAGAAGGCCTTTGGCAAGTCGGGACATTAATAGGCTCCTGATAGGGTCATATTCAAAATACCCAGCTTTCGGGTCTTGGCTTGGCAGGTAGAACAACGGCTTCTGGGGCATCGGCGACCTGCGCCATGCCAGGATTCTCCGATGTGCTGCTCATCACAGCCCATTGCGGGGCCTGGTGTTGCACGTAGTGGGCCCTGTACTGGGTACTCTGATCAGCGCTGCCATCAGGCTGAAAGTGGAAGACCACCAGTACGGCGATGGCAATGGCATTCGATAGAAGAAGGGCGCTGTTCATGGGCTTGATCTCCACTGTTCTTTCATAGAGATGAAGCAGCGCTCATGCCAAGAGTCTAACCTCTAATAAACCCTTTAAAAACAATGAATTAATAGGGTTTTTAGAAGGCAGGAGATTGCATTCTGCAATGATGGCTTTTTGCAGTGATGCAATTTGCACGACGGCTCTGGCAAGTTGCCTGATGGCTAGAGGTAGCCACCGGTTAAAAAGCCCTACTCACAACATGACAAAATCAGGGCTGGCCGTTAACATGCACGCCGTCCTTTGCGCCGCAGCAGTACCCGCGGTGGTCAATTTGTCCCAGTAGCTCAATTGGATAGAGCATCCCCCTCCTAAGGGGAAGGTTGGCAGTTCGAACCTGCCCTGGGACACCATCTACTTCCGGGCTTTCAGGCCAAACGTGGTTCTCTCCCTTATTTCGCAGCAGCGGCTACGTTTGTGCACACAGTTCTCGATGCTGTGGAGTCATCCATGATTGTCATTGCTGGAAAAAACAATATTTCGGTATTTGGCCTGGAACAGGCTCTGCAACAATTTTCGCCTGACGAAATTGCGGTGGTCTGCAACCGTAACGACACGGGTGTCGACGGTTGGCAACGTTCGTTGCGGGCGGCGGCGCTGAAATATGGCGTACGTGAGATCAGCCTGGAGACGGCTTACGAACTAGCATCCGTTGCGTTCATTTCCCTGGAGTTCGACCGGATCGTCGTGCCTGAGCGCTTCTCCATCAGTCGCGTGTTCAACATTCATTTCTCGAAGCTGCCGGAATACAAGGGAATGTTTACCTCGGTCTGGCCGTTGCTGGAGTCCAGGGCAGAAGCGGGTGTGACCCTGCATTTCATCGACCGGGGTATCGACACCGGGGACATCGTCGCGCAACAGGTATTCCCGATCCTGTCCTGGTGGACCTGTCGCGATCTGTATTTCGCCTTTAATCAGCATGCCGGCCAGTTGTTGGAGCAGTGGTTTGCCACGTTGGTCGATGGGGACCTCGGAGCACAGCCACAGAGTGCGGTGGGGTCCAGCTACTTCTCAAAGGACGCCATCGATTATGGGGCGTTGAGAATCGATCCGCTGTCGACGGCCTGGGCACTACGCAATCAGATCAGGGCGTTCGCCTTTCGTGAATATCAGTTCTTGCGCTGGGAAGGAAAGCCGGTGGTCTCGGCGACGATTCTGCCTGGGCGTTCACAATTCAAGGCCGGGACCCTGATCAACGCAACCGAGGATTATGTCGAGCTCTGCACCATCGATTACGACGTCCGGCTGAATTTTGATCGATTGCCGGAGATGCTCAAGGCTTGTGAACAGGGCGATCTGGAGGCGGTAATGGCGCTGCAGGCCAATATTGCCGGTTACAACGATGCCAACCCGCAAGGCTGGACGCCGCTGATCATCGCCAGTTATGTGGGCGCCTATGAGGTGGTTGACTGGCTGTTGCAGCAAGGGGCCGACCCGGAGCGGAGCAACAACAAAGGCACGACGCCCTTGATGTATGCCAAGGACGCCTACCTGGCCGGGCGTTGTCGTAGAACCTTTCCGTTATTGCTGCGCAGGGGCGCTAGGCTTGAGGCTGTCGATCATTCCGGTCGGGCACTCGCCGACTATGTGACGAACGAGCAGTTCGCTCAGTTGCGAGGCGCTATCTAGACACCTCGCAACAGGCGCATCAGCGGGCTGTGAACTGGTTGATGGCAGTGACAATGTATTGCTGTTGTTCCTGGCTCAATGTCGGATAGATCGGCAATGACAGGATCGAGTCATGCAGCGGGGGCCGGGACACCTTGGAGGTCCTGGCCAGATCGCTGTAGGCCCGCTGCTCGGTAATCGCCAGCGGATAGTGAACCAGGCATTGGATGCTACGTTCGGCCAGATACGCCTTCAGTTGATCGCGCCATGGGCAGGTAATGACATACAGGTGCCAGACATGGGCGCTTGCTGTCGTGACCGAGGGCAGGGTGATGCCCGGGTGCCGGATGTGTTCGCTGTAGTAGCGGGCGACGCTGCGTCGACGGGCAGTATCGCTGTCCAGGTGTGCCAGCTTCACCCCCAGCATCGCGGCCTGGATTTCATCGAGGCGGCTGTTCACCCCTTGATAATCGTGCTGGTACTTGATGCGTGAGCCGTAGTTGCCCAGCGCCCGGACCAGGGCTGCCAGCTCGGCGTCGTTGGTGGTGATGGCACCGCCGTCGCCCAGGGCTCCGAGGTTCTTCCCGGGGTAGAAGCTGAATGCCGCGGCATCGCCCCAGTTGCCGGCCTTGCGCCCGGCCAGTTCAGCGCCATGGGCCTGGGCGGCATCTTCAAGCACCAGCAGGCCATGTTTGTGGGCCAGCGCCATGATCTGTGGCATCGGCGACAGCTGGCCATAAAGATGCACCGGCAGTATCACTCGGGTTTTGTCCGAGATGGCCCGTTCGACGGCCTCGATCTCCAGGTTGTGGGTGGCAGGGTCGACATCCACCAGGATCGGCGCCAGATCGTTTGCCAGAATGGCCGAGATAGTGGCGATAAAGGTATTGCTCTGCACTATCACTTCATCGCCGGCCTGAAGCTTGCCTTGCTCTTTCCAGGCACGCAGGATCAGGGTCAGGGCATCCAGGCCATTGGCGACGCCGATGGCATGGCGGCTGCCACAGTATTCGGCGAAGGCGGCCTCGAATTGCTCAAGCTCTCGCCCCATCAGGTACCAGCCGGAGTCGATCACGCGGCTGCAGGCGGCTTTGAGCTGATCGGCATATTCGTGATTGATGCCTTTCAAATCCAGAAACGGGATATTCATCATGTGAGTCATTGCCCGACCATGTCCATGAACTGGGCATAATCTCGGACATAGTCGCCTTCTTCGTAGAGTTGATCGGCCAGAACCATCAGTACACAGTCTGGAGAGAAGTCATACATCTCACGCCAGATAAAGGATTCGATCAGCAGGCCCTGGCAAGGATTGTCCAGGGTGATGTCGATCTTTTCCCGGCCGTCGTCCAGCAGAAAACGGCACGAGCCGCGTACGGCGATTGCCACCTGCTTGAGGGTCTTATGGGCATGGTAGCCGCGGCGAACCCCTTCACCGGTATTGAACATGTAGTACACCCGCTTGACTGGGAAGGGGATGTTTTTCCCTTCTTCCAGGGCGATCAGCGAGCCACGGTCATCGCCGTGGGTCTGCAGCGGCAGAATGTGAATCTTCATCGCGTCTCCCCTTCGAGCCGTTTCGACAAATGCTGTTGCAGCCAGTTTTCAACGCTCTTGGCGTCGACCCGATAATTTCGGTAATACAGTTCCCTGGAGTCGGTCGAGCCTACCCGGTAAGCGATGTAGTCCATTTCGACGCCGACGACCGCCGCCAGGTTGGAAAAGCACGACAGCTCTGCGTATTCCTCGGCCATCCAGCACAGGGCGCGAGCGTTTTTCGAGGCGAAAATCAGATTGGTCCAGGCCGCCCCGGTGGGGCCGACTATGACTTCGGCATTGGCCATGATCGCCACCTGATGGTTGATGTCCTGTTCTTCCATGTACACGCAGGTAAACCCATAGGGTTCCAGCAGCTTGAGGATCTCGGCCTGGTTGTAGTGCCGAAGAAAGCCTTTGCGGGCCAGGAATACTCGTTTGGGGAGTTCACTGATGGGAATGTCATGGGCCAGATGCAGCGCCTTTTCCCGCAGGAAATGGATCGACTCCGGGCGGACGAAGCCGCTGCTGGCACTGTTCTGTGCCGCGCCTTTGAAGTTCGGGATCATATTGTTCGGGGCACTGATCAGCAGCAGGTCGGCCACCTGGTAACTGGTGATGTTTTCCAGGAGCACCAGCGGGCGGTCAACACCGATTGCCTCGATCAGGGCCTTGATCGAGGGAATGTTCTGGCTGCTCTTGGAGATCAGCAGTGGATAGTCCGCATAGTGCGGCGGCAGTTCGGCCACGAATTGCAGTTGCGACAACACTTCTACCGTCCAGTGGTAATAGTTCTGCTCGTTGCAGCCGCTGATCAGCAGGCCTTTTTCCAGCTCCACAGGCTTGCCGCTCCTGACCAGGGCCAGGCGCTGCCCATGGTAGAGCAGGTGCGCAGCACTATAGTCGGCCTGCAGGGATTTCGCCGTGGGCACTCGCTCCAGCACCAATTGCCCGTCCGGCAGTATCACCGAGCGGGACACTGAACAGACTTGCCCCTGGCGGAAGTGGTAGAGAGCTATCTCGGGTAATTCCAGGGTGATCGCCGGTGTCGATTGATGGATGAATCGTGGCGGCTGGCTGGTGCCCGGTTGGCTCGGGCGAAAGACATGGACCTTGTGCTCGTCGCTTTCATCCAGCCAGCGCAAGGCCAGGCGCCGGGTATCCTGGCGTCGAAAAAACAGTCGATACAGCAGGTCGCTGATCAGCCCCGGTTTTTTGCATAGCCGTTCATAACCCAGTTGCTCGAGGTGTTTGCCAATACGCTGGAACCATGGGAGCTGCGAGTTGATCTGCGCGCCATGGAACACTTCGACCTTTTGCTCATTGATGGCCAGCTTCTCAGTGAGCTGCGGATGGATCTCGCGGTAGTAATCGCTGGCGATGATGATCTTGTCGAAAGCCAGCGAACTCAATTGCTGAGGCGCGTGGATCAGTTTGCCGAACAGGCGCTGGCCCTGCTTCTGCTGGTTGTTATCGACGAAGCCGATCACCCGGTAGCGGCGGCGGTTGTACTTGTAGAAGTTGACCCCGCCGGCGCCGGTACCGAATATCAGCACCCGCGCTTTTTGTCCAAACCCTGTCGACACATTGACCTCGTCTTGCTGGTGCAGCCGGTGGTAGATCGTCACCCGAGCGGTTCGCCCGCTCGGTAAAGGCGGTGACGCTAGCCATTGTTATTGATGATGTTGCCCTTGATCTGGGCGATACCCTTGGCGTTCAGGTCGCGTCGGGTCCTTATCGGTTGCAGCTCGCCCTGGATTGCGGCGTTGATGGTATCAATCGCGGTCTTGCCGGTGTTACTCCGGGACTTGCCCAGCAGGTAGCGCAGCGACAGGCGGAACTGTTCCGATTCATTGGCCACCGGCCGCGTACCGTGCAAGGTGCAGTTGTGCCAGAGCCCGACGTAACCCGGTCCGCCCGTCAGCCGGTAATCCTGGCAGGCCATCTGCTGCCCCTGATCGTCGGCGTAGGTCCATTGGTCGTGTTCCTGATGTTCCAACTGATGAGGGAACAACGTGGCGCCAAAACGGTGAGTACCGGGCATCAGGTGCAGCGGTGAGTCGTTTTCGGTGACTTCGTGCAGGTACACATAGAGGGTCAGGAAGGTCGAAGGGTCGAGTTCCACCCGGCCCTGGGGCCAGTCGATGATGTCCTGATGAAAGTCGATCCCGCGGAAGTAGGTGATGTCGCGAAAGGGCCTTTTGATGTACGGCCCCAGATTCGCCACATTCACATCGCGGATCTTTTCCCGCACCCAGTCCGGTAGCCATGAGTCCGGTACGCCGCACACCGCTTTCTTGATCACCACTTCATAGTCGGCGCCGAGCACTTCATCGAGCACCGCGCTGAGGCGCGGATCCTGCTCGATGAACTGCAACTGCGGCTCGAAGGCATTGAGGAAGTTGAAGGTCTTGTTCGGGTTGGCGTTGAGGTGGTTTTCCTGGGCCAGGTATTCAGCCTCGTCCATGAACAGCCCGGCCCCGAAGGCCCGTGCGGCGACCATCTCGCGGTACAGCGCCTGCGTGCGGTCAGCGTCCAGGATCTCGCCAAAGATGTGGGCGCCCTGGTCGATGAGGTTTTGGATACAGGTTTGCATGTTGCGCTCGTTTTGACTGTTGCTGTCTGTCTGCAAGGTATCGGCGTGGCTGGCCTGAAGTTGATGCCGCCCGGCTGATATTCCCGATGGAATTTGCCGCAACCGGGGCTGGCGGGCGGCGCGAGCAAGGATATCGAAGGCTTTTGGCAACTATCTATAAGGGAACGCCAGAATCGGCCGATAACCATCATGGATGTTGTTGCAGGTCAAATGGCGGGGCCATGGACCGAGTGCCCGGCGAGAGCAGACGGGCGCTTTTGCGGGTTGATGTAGAATGCATTGATGGCCTGTGGCCATTATCGTTGTCCGGGTGCAACAAAGGTGACGACCTTGAGCGTGTCCTGCTGTTGCCGCGGGCTTCATCTTTTTTACGGGTCTGGAATCTTCGATGCTGGCGTACCACCAAAAAAGCTTTTTGATCGTCGATGATTTCTCGGATTTCCGCAGTTCTGTCCGGTCCATGCTGCGTGAGCTGGGCGTCAAGGACGTGGACACTGCCGATACAGGCGAGCAGGCGCTGCGCATGTGTGCGCAAAAGCGCTATGACTTCATCCTGCAGGATTACCACCTGGGCGACGGCAAGAAGAACGGCCAGCAGGTGCTCGAAGACCTGATGACCGACAAGCTGATCAGTCATGAAAGCGTATTCCTGATGGTCACCGCCGAGACCAGCCAATCGATGGTGCTCAGCGCCCTCGAGCACGAGCCGGATGCCTATCTGACCAAGCCTTTCAACCGCTCCAGCCTGGCTCAGCGGCTGGAGCGGCTGCAGCAGCGCAAGTCGTTGCTCAAACCGATCCTGCAGGCGCTCGATCGCGGCAAGCCGCTCGAAGTGCTCAATGCCTGCATCGCCCTGTGCAAGCAGGATCCGCGCTATTCGCCGCTGTGCCTGCGCTACCGGGCCGATGCCCTGCGTGATATGAACCAGAACGAAGCATTGGAGCGGCTGTACGAGAGCATTCTGGCGGATCGCCCGTTGCCATGGGCCTATGTCGGCCTGGGGCGTCTGCTGTTCAAGCGTGGCCAGGTGACCCAGGCCAAGGCCATCTACGAAAAGGCCTTGAAAGCCTTTCCGATGATGCCGGCGCTCTACGATGGCATGGCCGAAGTGCTGCTTGCCGAAGGAGACTCCAAGCGTGCCCAGAGTGTGCTGGAGGAGGCCGTGCGCCTGTCGCCTCTGGCCGTGCGCCGGCAAGCGCTGCTGGGCAAGCTGGCGATGACCAACGAAGACTTCGAGACCGCCTCCAGGGCCTATCGCCAGGCGGTATCGCAAGGTGCGCAATCGCGTTTCAAGGACCCGGAAAGCAACCTTGGCCTGGCGCATGCGCTGATCAGCAAGGGCAGTGAAAGGGGGCTGGATACCCGCACGCGCCTGGAAATCAACAGCACCCTGAGTGCGGTGGCCAAGGAAAACCCCAGCGATCCGGGGTTGCAGATTCGCGCCCGCTTGATGAAGGCCACCAGCCTGTTGCTCAACGATGCTGAGACGGCGGAAAAGCTCACCGAGCAGGCGATGTTGCGCCTGGACGGGATGGAACAGTTCATGAGCCCGGAAGCGGCGCTGCTGGTGGCCAAGCAACTGCAGATGCTGGGACAGGCCGATGCCGGCGCGTCGATGCTGAAAAACTGTGCGGAAATCTACGGCGACGACCCGAAGGTGATGGAAGGCATCGCCAAGCTCACCGATGACCCGGCGATCCTCAATTCCGCCAACGCCGCGGCGGACATGAACCGCCAGGGTGTGCGCAGTTACAAGGCCGGCGCCCTGGGCGAGGCCCGGGACCTGTTCCGCCGGGCCTTGGCCATGCAACCGAAGAACATCAGTATTGCCCTGAACATGGCGCAGTCGTTATTGCACGGCACCGACATCACCCAGGATACGGCGCTGCTGGAAGAGTGCCGGACCTGCCTGAAGATGGTCGGCCTGATGCCCGATACCGACGCGCGTTATCCGCGTTATCAGAAGCTGCGAAGCAAGGCGTTTGGCGAATGAATACCCACGAACAGGCTCTCGACTTTTCCACGGTGATCGCCTCTACCGTGCACGACATGAAGAATTCCCTGACCCTGCTCATGCAGGCCCATGCCCAGTGGCTGGCAAGATTGCCGCAGGCGCAGCAGGGCACGCCGGAACAGGGCGTGATGGAGTTCGAATTCGCCCACCTCAACGGCATGCTGGTGCAACTGCTGGGGCTCTACAAGCTGGGAGTCAACCAGTTGCCGGTGCAGCCGGGCTACCACGAACTGGATGACTTCATCGAAGCGCAGTTGGTCAGCCATCAGGATGTGTTCGCCAGTCGCGGCATTGCCGCGACCTATGAAGTCGATCCTTTGACCCCCCTGGGTTTTTTCGATCGGGAACTGATCGCCTCGGTGCTGGCCAACTGCATCAACAACGCCATTCGTTATGCGCGCCATGCGCTGCTGGTCAGCGTGCACGATGAAGGCGGGCAGACGGTGCTGACCATCAATGACGATGGCGAGGGTTATCCGCAGCAGATGATCGATAACCAGGCCGACTACGTGCAAGGTATCAATCACAGCAGCGGCAGCACCGGCCTGGGGCTGTACTTCGCCGGGCGCATTGCCGCGCTGCATCAGCGCAATGGTGTCTGCGGGCGTACCGAGATCCGTAATGGCGGGCCTCTGGGTGGTGGTGTGTTCAGTCTCTATCTGCCTTGAAACCGGCCTTGAAGCGGTTGCCGAGCTTGTAGGGGCTTCGCCGCATTTCGGTGGTGTGTCCGATCCCGAGGGCTTTTTGTTCGAGGCTGCTTGATATTCCGAACAGCCGGAGCCTATTTTGTACGGGTCGCCGTTCTCGGCTCGTACAACAACAAGGATTGAGTCATGACAACCGATGGCCGCAGTTCACTCGCACAGCGATTGACGGGCATTGACGAGATTGAATGTGTCACTCCGGATCTGAACGGCGTGCCACGGGGCAAGGTGATGACTGCCGAGGGTTTCCTCGAAGGGCGGCGTTTGCAGATGGCCCGCGGGGTGCTGCTGCAATGCATCATGGGTGGGTATCCACCCGCGCGTTTCTACGGCAGTGACGACGGCGACCTGGCGCTCAATGCCGACCCGCAACAGATTCATCGCCTGCCCTGGAGCTCGCAGCCGCGTGCGCTGGCGATTTGCGACGCGGACGAGTTGAGCGGCGAAAGCTCGCGCCTTTCCACCCGCGGCCAGCTCAAGGAGGTCATCGCGCGGTACGCCGCTCGCGGCCTGGCGCCAGTGGTGGCGACCGAGCTGGAATTCTTCGTGTTTGCGCCCAATACCGATCCGACCCAGCCTTTCCAGCCACCTATTGGCCTGGACGGTCGTCGCGAAGACGGGCATTCGGCGTTCAGTGTCAGCTCCAACAACGGCTTGCGGCCGTTCTTCAGTGAGGTCTACGCCTGCATGGCGGCCTTGGGCCTGCCGCGCGATACCTTCATGCATGAAATGGGCGTCAGCCAGTTCGAGATCAACCTGCTGCACGGCGATCCGCTGTTGCTGGCCGACCAGACCTTCCTGTTCAAGCACCTGCTCAAGGAAGTGGCGCTCAAGCATGGCCTGACCGTGGTGTGCATGGCCAAGCCACTGGCGCATACGCCGGGCAGTTCGATGCATATTCACCAGAGCCTGGTCGAGTCGGCCAGCGGGCGTAACGTGTTCAGCGACGAGGCCGGAGAGCCGACCGCGATGTTCCGCCACTTCATTGGCGGGCTGCAGGCGGGCATGGCGGATTTCACTGCGCTGTTCGCACCGAACGTCAACTCCTACCAGCGCCTGTGTCATCCTTACGCCTCGCCGAACAATGCCTGCTGGTCCCATGACAATCGGGCGGCGGGTCTGCGTATTCCGGCCAGCTCGCCGGTGGCGCGGCGGGTCGAGAACCGTTTGCCGGGCGCCGATGCCAATCCGTATCTGGCGATCGCCGCGAGCCTGGCGGCCGGTTTGCACGGCATCGAAAACGAGCTGGAGCCGACGCCGGCGATTCAGGGTGAGTTTGCCGTGCCGGACAGTTTATCTTTGCCTTGTACCTTGCATGCCGCTCTCGAGCGTCTGAAACGTAGCCAGTTGGCCAAGGAATTGTTCGGCAATGAGTTCGTCGAAGGTTATGTCGCTTCGAAGACCATGGAGTTGACCAGTTTCTTTGATGAAATAACTCCCTGGGAGCGGCGCGTCTTGGCGGCCCAGGCTTAACCGAACCGTCGCAGTCGGGCCATCGTTCGGATGGCCCGGCACTCAATTCAAGGAGCCGCTCGGAACGCCGATGCGCCAAATCTGGAAATCCTTTCGAGCGCTTTATTTCGCCTCGCTGATGATGTTGATCGGCTCGGGCCTACTCAGTACCTACCTGGCGTTGCGCCTGGCCGCCGATCATGTCGACGGGTTATGGGTGGGGGCCTTGATGGCGGCCAACTACTTCGGCCTGGTGCTGGGTGGCAAAATCGGCCACCGCCTGATTGCCCGGGTCGGCCATATCCGGGCCTACGCCACCTGTGCCGGGATCGTCGGCGCGGCGGTGCTGGGGCACGGCCTGGTGGACTGGTTGCCGGCCTGGCTGGTGCTGCGGATGATCGTCGGCCTGGGCATGATGTGCCAGTACATGGTCATCGAAAGCTGGCTCAACGAGCAGGCCGACGCCAAGCAACGCGGGCTGGTGTTCAGCGGCTACATGATCGCCTCGTATCTGGGGTTGGTTTTGGGGCAGTTGATTCTGGTCATGCACCCGGCCCTCGGGCTTGAATTGCTGATGCTGGTGGCCCTGTGTTTTGCCCTGTGCCTGGTGCCGGTGGCCATGACCCGACGCATTCACCCGGCGCCTTTGCATCCGGCGCCCATGGAACCGCGCTTCTTTATCAAGCGCGTTCCGCAGTCGCTGAGCACGGTGCTCGGGTCGGGGCTGATTGTCGGTTCGTTCTATGGTCTGGCGCCGTTGTATGCCTCCCAGCAGGGCTTGAGTACCGAGCAGGTCGGCCTGTTCATGGGCAGCTGCATTTTTGCCGGGCTGGTGGTGCAGTGGCCGCTGGGGTGGCTGTCCGACCGTTATGACCGGGCCCTGCTGATTCGCTGCTTTGCCTGCTTCCTGGCGGTCGTGGCCTTGCCGTTGGCGATCCTGCCCCAGGTGCCGCTGGAGGTGCTGTTCGCCCTGGGGTTCCTCTGTTCGCTGGTGCAGTTCTGCCTGTACCCGTTGGCGGTGGCGTTTTCCAACGACCATGTCGAAGGCGATCGGCGGGTCTCGTTGACCGCGATGTTGCTGGTGACCTATGGCGTCGGGGCCAGTGTCGGGCCATTGGTGGCAGGGGTGCTGATGAAGTTGTTCGGCAGTCAGATGCTTTATGCGTTCTTCAGTTTTTTTGCCCTGGTACTGGTCTGGCGCATCCGGCCGAAAGCCGTGACCAACCTGCATCAGGTCGATGATGCGCCGCTGCATCACGTGGCGATGCCGGACAGTATGTCCAGTTCGCCATTGGTGGCCGCGCTCGATCCGCGGGTCGACGAGCAGGTGGTGCAGGATCAGATGCAGCAGAGCAGCACGCCGGAAGCCGAGCCCCCGGTCGCGAGCGAAGAAGCCATGGATGAGGTTGAGGATCCAGTGGTGAAACCGGAAGAGCCGGGGCCGGACCAGTTCAGTGGGGCCAGGCCCTAGAAACAAAAAAACGGGCAGTCACCGCAAGGGGCTGCCCGTTTTTTTATCGACCTGCGAAACTCAGAGGTCGTCTTTGTCGAAGCGCCGGGCTTCGCGTTGCAACTGATAGACAAAGCGCTCGACCTGGCGTTGAACCAGGCCGCTCATGTTGTGGAAGCGCACGCCGGCGAAAGTCGTGTCGATCTTCTCTTCGTAGTGCAGATAACGCAGTTCCACCGGCGCGGTCATGCTGCCGAAGGGCAGGGCGGCGATAAAACGCTCGTAGACCTGGCCCAGTTGCAGGCGGCTGGAGATGTCACCGTCGAAGCGCAGCTTGCAGCCGGTGGCGGAGATATCCAGCAGTTTGCCGGCGATCGGCGCCTTGAGTTTTTCGCCACCCAGCTCGATGTTGACCAGTTGCGCCAGCTTCAGGGCTGCGCGAAAGGCATTGCGGCGCTGGTGATAGACCACCTCGTCCGGCAGGGTGCCGCGGTAGCAGCGTCCGCCATTGGATTCGTCGATGGTCGGGATGCCGTTGCTTTCCCAGGCGATGCGCACGCCTTCGTGAAAGCCTTCGACGCGAAAGGGTTCGCCGGCGAGCATGAAGCGTTCGCCATCGCGGGGGATCATTTCGTCCAGGGCCATCATATTGCTGTCACGATCGACCTCGACCAGATAGCTTTGAAAGCGCTGGCTGCGTTCGTGGAAAGTGATGATCAGCGGGTCATGGCTGTCTTGCAGCAAGCGCAGCGTGGAGTTGATTTCCAAAGGGGTGGTGAGCACCTTGGGTGGCTGCGGCGCATCTTCTGCGTTTACGGCATTGAACACGGTTCATCAATCTCCAGACAAAATACGACTACACGCAAGAGCCGGCATTTTGCCAGCATGCTCCACGACTTGATAGGGCGCGCTCATCTCTGGGGTCAGGCCTGGCTAAGCGGGCGAGGCTTGGCCAGCTTGGCGGTTGAGCCGCGGGCATCATAGAGGGCTGGAGGCTCGCCACCGGTGAGGATCTTCAATTGATTGGCGGTGGTGGCCTGTTGAACCTGGATCGAGCGACCGTTGAGTTCGTTCGCCGCCTGGCAATCGGCAAGCATCTGGGTCAGCACATCGCTCTGGGTCAACAACTGCTCGCCAACCGAAGAATGGCTGGCCAGTTGTTCCAGGCCGGCACGGCTGGCGGGAAGATTCAGGCTGGCAAGGATTTCGCTGCGTTTGCGGCCATGCTGCTCGAGCAAAATGATCAGGGCTTGCTTCTGCGCAAGAATCTCTTCCAGCAGCGGCATGTCGCGACCGTGCAGGGCGAGGGATTCGGTGCGCAGCAATTCCAGCAATTGTTGAGCTGGAGCAAAGTCGTCAGTGATCAGTTGCAGCAAATTAGTGTCGTGCATGTATGGCCTTGGGTTTTAAGCGTCCAAAAAACTGGCGCAGGCCTTATTGGCTAGCGCTGGGCTTCGAAATTGAGCAGTTTGCTGGCTACACGGTTGCTGTCGACTTTATAGCTGCCATCGGCAATCGCTTGCTTCAACTCGGCCACGCGGGCGTTGTCGACGGCAGGCTGGTCGCGCAGCTTGTCAGTGATCTTCTGCAACTGTTGAGCCTCATTGCTGAGGTGTACCGACTCCCCGCTGGTGCTGGCCTGTTCGGCCGGAGCGTTCAGCGGCGCGGATTTGTCGGCGTCGCCGGTTTCCTTGCTGGCGCTGGTGCGCGTGCTACCGGTGAGTGAAGGAGAGCTGTTTAAACGGCTGAAATCGATGACCATGGTAAAAAACCTCTGGGTATTTGGACGCTTGACTTGTTTTCGGCAATACCCCGGAAAACTTTAGGCTTCAAATATCGATAAGCCCGCACGCGCCGCTATTGCCCTGCATGGGCCACAGTTTAGGGGGCAAGAGTGCGCAGCGCCAGTCGTCTACATCGCGACTTCCACCTGTCCCGGCGCGGTGATCCGCGCTTTGATGACCCGTTGTGAATTGAGGTTCTTGACCCGTATCTGCTCGCTCATGCCGCCATTGGACAAGGCTTCACCCGGCATTTTCACGTTCAGCGTGCCGCTGCGGGCGGAGATCACCACCTGATCGCCCTTGCGCACCACTTCCGCCTGTTCCAGGTGAACCAGGGTGACGAGCTGGTCGGCGACCATTGGTCGGACAAGCTTCTGCCCGATGGCCTGGTCCACCGAGGTCAGATAACCCTGATTGATCTGGCCGATATCGCGCTCGCGCAGCATCACGTCTTCGGGGCCGATGATGCCGGCGCGCTTGAGTGGCCGGGTGGTGGTCACCACTTCGCGGAACAGCTTGACCTGGGCGGGCACGAATACGGTCCAGGGCGAGGCGCCGTCGCAACGCACACGAACGGTCACGCGTCCCAGCGGTTGCGCCGGGCTTTCCAGGGTCGCTGTCAATTCCTTGTCGCAGTGCGGCATGCGCAGCCGCGGGTCGAGCTGATTGACCTGGATCTCGTAGCGCCCCGGGGTTTGACTGGTGGCTAAATAGTCTTCTACGGTGAATTCAAGAAACCCCTGAGTGACGCCGATAAGTAGATCAGGCAGGGTTACCGAGTCAGCAACGGCAGGATGGCCAGGGTTTAAAAAAAACAAAGCCGACAGCCCGTACAGCAATCTGCGGTAGTTTGATGTCAGGCGTCGGGAAAATGTCGTTTTGGCGTTCATAACAGTTAAAAAGCAAGCGCCGTGCCGTTTAGCGATGAGCGCGCGTCGGAACTTAAGCTTTGGGGAGTCTGGGCATGGCTGGTGTAATGGATTCGGTGAACCAGCGCACACAACTGGTAGGGCAGAATCGCCTTGAGCTGCTGTTGTTCCGTCTCGATGGGCAGCAACTCTATGGGATCAACGTGTTCAAGGTTCGGGAGGTACTGCAATGCCCCAAACTGACGTTGATGCCCAAATCCAGTCCTGTGGTGTGCGGTGTCGCGAATATTCGAGGGGCGACCATTCCGATCCTGGACCTGGCGATGGCCACCGGTTCAGGCGGGTTGCAGGATCTGAGCAACCCCTTTGTCATCATCACTGAGTACAACACCAAGACCCAGGGGTTTCTGGTGCGGTCGGTCGAGCGCATCGTCAACATGAACTGGGAAGAGATCCATCCGCCACCCAAGGGGACGGGGCGCGATCACTACCTGACGGCGGTGACGCGGGTCGACAATCAGTTGGTGGAAATCATCGACGTCGAGAAGGTGCTGGCCGAGGTCGCGCCGACACCCGAGACCATTTCGGTGGGCGTGGTGGATGTCGAGACTCAGCACAAGGCGGTTTCGCTGCGGGTGCTGACGGTCGATGACTCGTCGGTGGCGCGCAAGCAGGTCACGCGTTGCCTGCAGACCGTGGGGGTCGAAGTGGTGGCCCTGAACGACGGCCGACAGGCGCTGGATTACCTGCGCAAGCTGGTCGACGAGGGCAAGAAACCTGAAGAAGAGTTTCTGATGATGATCTCCGACATCGAGATGCCGGAGATGGACGGCTACACCCTCACGGCCGAAATACGCAACGATCCACGCATGCAAAAGCTGCACATCATCCTGCATACTTCGTTGTCAGGTGTATTCAATCAGGCGATGGTAAAGAAGGTCGGTGCCGATGACTTCCTTGCCAAGTTTCGTCCTGATGACCTGGCATCCCGGGTTGTCGACCGGATCAAAGCAGCAGATAACAGCTAGGGATATCCATCCCCGGCGGTCATACGATTTAAGAGGCGGCATCATTGTCTACGGGTAATTTGGATTTCGAACAGTTCCGGGTGTTCCTGGAAAAAGCCTGTGGGATCTTGCTGGGCGAGAACAAGCAATATCTGGTGTCGAGCCGTCTCAACAAGCTGATGGAACAGCAAGGCATCAAATCCCTCGGGGAGCTGGTTCAGCGCATCCAGAGCCAGCCGCGCAGCGGTTTGCGAGAGATGGTGGTCGACGCCATGACCACCAACGAGACCCTGTGGTTTCGCGATACCTATCCATTCGAGGTGTTGAAGAACAAGGTCCTGCCGGAGGCGATCAAGGCCAGTCCCAACCAGCGCTTGCGCATCTGGTCAGCGGCCTGTTCCTCGGGCCAGGAGCCCTATTCGTTGTCCATGTCGATCGACGAGTTCGAGAAGGCCAACATGGGGCAACTGAAGATGGGGGTGCAGATCGTTGCCACTGACCTGTCCGGGACCATGTTGAACAACTGCAAGACCGGCGAGTACGACAGCCTGGCGATCGGTCGCGGTTTGTCGGCCGACCGCCTGCAGCGCTATTTCGACCCCAAGGGGCCGGGGCGCTGGGTGGTCAAGGCGCCGATCAAGAGCCGGGTCGAGTTCCGCTCGTTCAACCTGCTGGACAGCTATGCCAGCCTGGGCAAGTTCGACGTCGTGTTCTGCCGCAATGTGCTGATCTACTTCTCCGCCGAGGTGAAGAAGGACATCCTGATGCGCATTCACAGCACCCTGAAACCGGGTGGTTACCTGTTTCTCGGGGCGTCCGAAGCGCTCAATGGATTGCCCGACCACTATCAGATGGTCCAGTGCAGCCCTGGGATCATTTACCAGGCGAAGTAGGATTGTCGCTGTTGAAAAGAGAGGCCTTCGGGCCTCTTTTTTTGTGCCTGCGATTCCTTCTGTGGCGCAGGGCGGCAACCGTTGCATTGCCGCTTTGCTGACGTTTCGCGGAAATGCCTTGCCGCTTTTCTGGCATTGCCGCTTTGCCGCTGCCCGCAAAGCCTTGATTTACGGGGTTCGAGCACTTGGCACGCGGCTTGCTATGTCCAGCTTACGAAAAATCTGGTCGAAGGTTTCCCGACATGAGCATCAGCTTCGATAAAGCGCTCGGCATTCATGAACAGGCTCTTGGCTTTCGCGCCAAGCGTGCCGAGGTGCTGGCCAACAACATCGCCAACGCCGACACCCCGAACTACAAGGCTCGGGATCTGGACTTCTCCGCCGTGCTCGCCGAGCAGAACGAGAAAGCCAAGAACGGCACCTTTGCCCTGAACATGACCAACAGCCGGCACATCGAAGCCGAAGGCCTGAGCAGCGGCAACGAGTCGTTGCTGTATCGCACGCCGATGCAGCCGTCGATCGACCAGAACACCGTGGATGCCCAATTGGAACAGTCGAACTACGCCGAGAACTCGGTGAACTTCCAGGCCAGCTTCACGTTGCTCAACAGCAAATTCAAAGGGCTGGTGTCAGCCCTGCGCGGAGAGTAATCCATGTCCCTCGCCAGTGTTTTCAATATTGCCGGTAGCGGCATGAGTGCCCAGACCACTCGCTTGAACACCGTCGCCAGTAACATCGCCAACGCCGAGACGGTCTCTTCGAGCATCGATCAGACCTACCGTGCGCGCCACCCGGTGTTCGCCACCATGTTCCAGGGTGCGCAAAGCGGTGGCAGCGAGTCGCTGTTCCAGAACCAGGACGCGGCCGGTCAGGGCGTTCAGGTGCTGGGTGTGGTCGAGGACCAGAGCAACCTCGAGGCGCGTTACGAGCCTAACCATCCGGCCGCCGACGCCAAGGGGTATGTCTACTACCCCAACGTCAACGTGGTGGAAGAAATGGCCGACATGATTTCCGCCAGCCGCTCGTTCCAGACCAACGCAGAAATGATGAACACCGCCAAAACCATGATGCAGAAGGTCCTGACCCTCGGTCAGTGATAAGGGGCGACTCCGATGAGTGTTACCGATACCACCAGTGGCCTGACGCTCAAGGAGATCCTTGCGAACTCCGCGAAGAAGACCCCGACCACCAGCAATGATGGCCTGGCGGCGGCCACCAATAGCGTCAAGGGCAAAAATGAGCTGGGCAAGGACGCGTTCCTGAAGCTGCTGGTGACCCAGCTGAAAAACCAGAACCCGCTGGACCCTCAGGACAACAGTGCGTTCGTTGCCCAGTTGGCGCAGTTCTCCACCCTGGAAGGGATCACCACCCTCAATACCTCGGTGAACTCCATCACTGGCAACTACAAGTCGTCCCAGGCCCTGCAGGCTTCGTCCCTGGTGGGGCGTTCGGTGATCGTCCAGACCGGTACCACCCAGGTCGACACCACCAAGAGCATGACCGGTTCGGTGACTGTGCCTACCGGCGTCAGCGGTGTCACCGTGACCATCACCGACAAGGATGGCAAGGCGGTCAAGACCATCGACCTGGGGAGTCAGAAGGCCGGCAGCACCAGCTTCGTCTGGGACGGCACCAAGACCGACGGTACCAAGGCCGATCCGGGCAACTACACCTTCAAGGCCAGCACAAAGATCGATGGCAAGGCGACCGACCTGGTCACTTACCTGCCTGCGACGGTCAACAGCGTCACCATCAGCCAGACCGGCGGTGAGCTGATGTTGAACCTCGCAGGACTGAGCAGCCCCGTGGCGCTCTCCAAAGTTCAAACCATTGGTATCTAGAGCCGACTAACGCGGCACAAGGAGTGGAATATGTCTTTTAATATTGGCCTTAGCGGTCTCTATGCTGCCAACAAGCAACTGGACGTGACCGGCAACAACATCGCCAACGTGGCGACCACCGGCTTCAAATCGTCCCGTGCCGAATTCGCCGACGTCTACTCGGCCACCAAGCTGGGCACCGGCAGCAAGACCATAGGCAATGGCGTGCGCCTGGCCAACGTTTCCCAGCAGTTCGGCCAGGGCGACGTGAACAACACCGGCAACGTACTGGACATGGGTATCCAGGGTTCGGGTTTCTTCGTGCTGAGCGATAACGGCTCGCTGACCTACACCCGCGCCGGTACCTTCAAGACCGACAAGGACGGCTACATCACCAACACCGATGGCACTGCCCGCCTGCAAGGTTATGCGGTCGATGCCAATGGCAAGATCGTCAACGGCGTGCTGACCGACCTGCGCATCGACACCTCGAACCTGTCGCCGAAGGCCACCAGCTCGGTGTCCTCGACCATCAACCTGAACTCCACCGCGCCGGTCATCGACCAGAGCGTGACAGGTTTTGCCTTTGATCCGACCAAGGTGGAAACCTACACCAAGCAGTTCAGCACACCGATCTATGACAGCCAGGGCAACGAGCACAAGCTGGACCAGTACATGGTGAAAACCGGTGCCAACACCTGGAAGACCTATACCCTGGTCGATGGTCGTAACCTCGATGGCTCCGCTCCGACCACCACCGGTGCTACCGCTCCAGTCGCATCGACCATGAATTTCGACTCCGCCGGCAAACTGGTTTCGGTCATCACGCCGCCTGCCACTACGCCTAATCCGGGCAACAACCTGACCCTGGCGGGCTGGGTGCCTGGCACTGTGACCAACGGTACGTGGAAGGCCAACGGTGCCAGCGCCAATCCCGGTGGCGTGACCATCTCCATGACCAGCACCACTCAGTTCAACGCCGATACCGCGCGTTCGCTGCCGGTGCAGGACGGCTACGCCACTGGCCAGATCACTAACCTGACCATCGACGGCACCGGTACCCTGTTCGCCAACTTTAGCAACAGCCAGAACAAGGCCATCGGCCAGATCTCCCTGGCCAGCTTCACCAACGAACAAGGCCTGCAGCCGGTAGGCGGCACCAGCTGGAGAGAAACCTACGCTTCGGGCGTACCGGGCTACGATGCTCCTCAGACCGGCACCCTGGGTTCGATCGTGTCCAACTCCCTGGAAGAGTCGAACGTCAACCTGACCAACGAGCTGGTGGACCTGATCAAGGCCCAGAGCAACTACCAGGCGAACGCCAAGACCATCTCCACCCAGAGCACCATCATGCAGACCATTATTCAGATGACCTGATAATGGCTGGCTGACAGCGCTTGAAAAAAAGCCCCTCATCGCAGGGGCTTTTTTGTGCCCGCAAGCTTCATCGACCACGACCGGCTTCCGTAGGAGCGAAGCTTGCTCGCGATGAGGGATATGGCAGAGGAGGTGGATCGGTCCTGCCACGGCTGCCTGGCTCACAGGGCTGTATTCGGCTGGTTCATTCCCGCGAAGCTGACGTTGGGGGCTTCTGGCAAGTCGTCTGCAACAGGTTGTGGGAGGGCTTGGTCCTCGAAGTGCCGTCCTTTGGATTCGGTGGTGCTGTGGCTTTCCCAGGCAAAAGAAAACCCCCGGCAGGCAGGGCCTGTCGGGGGTTCGGATAAGCGCCGGGGAGGCGCCTATCGGCTCAGCTTATTGGCAAGCTTCGCAATCCGGCTCGTCGATGGCGCAAGCCTTCGGCACTGGAGCAGGACCGGCTGGAGCGGCCAGGACCGAGTCGTCACCGTGGTTGCCGCCGCTGGAAACAGCGTTCAGCTTGCCGGTGTTGATGGTCGACTTCTCGGTGCTGGTCGCGGCCAGGGCACGGAGGTAGTAAGTGGTTTTCAGGCCACGGTACCAGGCCATGCGGTAGGTCACGTCGAGCTTTTTGCCCGAAGCGCCGGCGATGTAGAGGTTTAGCGACTGAGCCTGGTCGATCCACTTCTGGCGACGGCTGGCGGCGTCGACGATCCACTTGGTTTCCACTTCGAAGGCAGTCGCGTAGAGCTCCTTGAGTTCTTGCGGGATGCGCTCGATCTGCTGCACGGAACCGTCGTAGTACTTCAGGTCGTTGATCATGACCGAGTCCCACAGGCCGCGAGCCTTGAGGTCGCGAACCAGGTACGGGTTGATCACGGTGAATTCGCCCGACAGGTTCGATTTCACATACAGGTTCTGGTAGGTCGGTTCGATCGACTGCGACACGCCGGTGATGTTGGCGATGGTCGCGGTCGGAGCGATGGCCATGATGTTGGAGTTACGAATGCCTTTCTGTACACGGGCGCGCACTGGTGCCCAGTCCAGGGTTTCGTTCAGGTCGACATCGATGTACTTCTGGCCACGGGCTTCGATCAGGATCTGTTGCGAATCCAGCGGCAGGATGCCTTTGGACCACAGCGAACCCTGGAACGTCTCGTAGGCGCCACGCTCGTCGGCCAGGTCGCAGGAAGCCTGGATCGCGTAGAAGCTCACCGCTTCCATGGACTTGTCGGCGAAGTCGACGGCAGCATCGGAACCGTAAGGGATGTGCTGCAGGTACAGCGCGTCCTGGAAGCCCATGATGCCCAGTCCGACCGGACGGTGCTTGAAGTTGGAGTTCTTCGCCTGCGGTACCGAGTAGTAGTTGATGTCGATCACGTTATCGAGCATGCGCACGGCGGTGTTCACGGTGCGTTGCAGCTTGGCGGTGTCCAGCTTGCCGTCGACGATGTGGTTCGGCAGGTTGATCGAGCCCAGGTTGCAAACGGCGATCTCGTCCTTGTTGGTGTTCAAGGTGATCTCGGTGCACAGGTTCGAGCTGTGGACCACGCCCACGTGCTGCTGCGGGCTGCGCAGGTTGCACGGGTCCTTGAAGGTCAGCCAAGGGTGGCCGGTTTCGAACAGCATGGACAGCATCTTGCGCCACAGGTCTTTGGCCTGGATGGTCTTGAACAGCTTGATCTTGCCGTATTCGCACAGGGCTTCGTAGTACTCGTAGCGCTCTTCGAAGGCCTTGCCGGTCAGGTCGTGCAGGTCCGGCACTTCCGATGGCGAGAACAGGGTCCACTTGCCGTCATCGAAGACGCGCTTCATGAACAGGTCAGGGATCCAGTTGGCGGTGTTCATGTCGTGGGTACGACGACGATCGTCACCGGTGTTCTTGCGCAGCTCGATGAACTCTTCGATGTCCATGTGCCAGGTTTCCAGGTAGGCACATACAGCGCCTTTGCGCTTACCACCCTGGTTCACGGCTACGGCGGTGTCGTTGACCACTTTCAGGAACGGCACGACGCCCTGGGATTTACCGTTGGTGCCCTTGATGTAGGAGCCCAGCGCACGCACCGGAGTCCAGTCGTTGCCCAGGCCGCCGGCGAATTTCGACAGCATGGCGTTGTCGTGGATGGCGCCGTAGATGCCCGACAGGTCGTCCGGCACGGTGGTCAGGTAGCAGCTCGACAGCTGTGGACGCAGGGTACCGGCGTTGAACAGGGTCGGAGTCGAAGCCATGTAGTCGAAGGACGACAGCAGGTTGTAGAACTCGATGGCACGGTCTTCTCTCTGCTTCTCTTCGATCGCCAGGCCCATGGCCACGCGCATGAAGAAGATCTGCGGCAGTTCGAAACGCACGCCGTCCTTGTGGATGAAGTAGCGGTCGTACAGGGTCTGCAGGCCCAGGTAGGTGAACTGCTGGTCGCGCTCGTGGTTGATCGCCTTGCCGAGTTTTTCCAGGTCGAAGTCGGCCAGCACAGGGTTCAGCAGTTCGAACTCGATACCTTTGGCGACGTAGGCCGGCAGTGCCTTGGCGTACAGGTCGGCCATCTCGTGGTGAGTGGCGCTCTCGGCCACTTCCAGGAAGCTCAGGCCTTCGGCGCGCAGGGTGTCCATCAGCAGGCGGGCGGTCACGAACGAGTAGTTCGGCTCGCGCTCTACCAGGGTGCGCGCGGTCATCACCAGGGCGGTGTTGACGTCCTTGAGCGCTACGCCGTCGTAAAGGTTCTTCAGGGTTTCGCGCTGGATCAGGTCGCCGTCGACTTCTTCCAGGCCTTCGCAGGCTTCGGTGACGATGGTGTTCAGGCGGCCCATGTCCAGAGGCGCGAAGCTGCCGTCGGTGCGGGTGATGCGGATCGACGGGTGAGCCTGCACCGGCTCTTCGCTTGGCGTGCGGGTGGCGCGCTCCTTGGCGCGCGAGTCACGGTAGATCACGTAGTCGCGGGCAACTTTCTGCTCGCCGGCACGCATCAGGGCCAGTTCGACCTGGTCCTGGATCTCTTCGATGTGGATGGTGCCGCCCGAAGGCATGCGACGCTTGAAGGTGGCGGTGACCTGCTCGGTCAGGCGAGCGACGGTGTCGTGGATTCGCGACGAAGCGGCAGCGGTGCCGCCTTCAACTGCGAGAAACGCTTTGGTGATGGCGACGGTGATTTTGTCATCGGTGTAAGGAACGACAGTGCCGTTACGCTTGATCACTCGCAGTTGGCCAGGCGCGGTGGCAGACAGATCCAGGTTGGAATCGGCAGCCTGCGGCGCTTTGGCCTGCGGGTTCTCGCGAGTTGTGTCGGTTTGCATGGGTGTCTCCACGTTCTCTATGTTTGTTTGGGCACCCTTTGGGTGCCCACCGTTCCGTCCTGAAGCACTACAACCGGCGCACGCCGGGCATAACGACTTCGGGACAGTTCAGGAAGGGGGGCTGTTGGCGCCGCTTCCATGCCGAAGTCATAGGTCGCGAGCCTGGGGCTCGTGACCGTATTCCTGGTGGGTGACAGTCATGTACTGCAACACCCGTACCGTTTTCCTTGCCGTGGGCTGGAAAACCGCAGCCATCCGCACGCGCGGTTTGGCTTCTGAAAATCCGATTGGTTCAACCAAAGAAGTGCAAGAAAAGCGCTTGAGTTTCTTGTCTGATTTGTGTTTGGTTTTTGGCCTGAAACCCTAGATATAGGGTTTTTTTGCGGCCGAGCTACAAGATAATGCGTTTTTGGGGGTGATTGCAACGTACAGCCTGTGGATAAGGTTGTGCGTAAATTGTGTATGAAGCGAGTAAACCTCACGCAGGCCGCAGCAGGGCTGGATCCTACCGTTTGTCACTGTTTTTTACCCTGCAAAACTGCCCGGGGCGGATTTTTGCGGGCGCGAACCCTATCACAAAAAAACGCCTTTACCGAGCGCATTCAGCGCCTTGTGTTCACGGCCTTTGCCGTTGCTACAATCGGGCCTTCGATGCATCGTTTTATCCATTTCACATTACAAAAAGACGGGCGGATTCTTCCTGAGCCCGTACCTGGCAAGCAGAGGTCACCGTGGAGCAAGAAGCGTGGCAGATATTGATCGTCGAGGACGATCAGCGACTGGCCGAGTTGACCTGTGAATATCTGCAGAGCAACGGACTGCGCGTCGCCATCGAGGGCAATGGCGCCCTGGCTGCGGCGCGGATCATTGCCGAACAACCCGACCTGGTGATCCTCGACCTGATGCTGCCCGGCGAGGATGGCCTGAGCATCTGCCGCAAGGTCCGCGATCGTTACGACGGGCCGATCCTGATGCTGACCGCGCGCACCGACGACATGGACCAGGTGCTGGGGCTGGACACCGGCGCCGACGATTACGTGTGCAAGCCGGTCCGTCCGCGTCTGTTGCTGGCCAGGATCCAGGCCCTGTTGCGGCGCAGCGAACCCGTGGACGGCGCCGCGCCGGAGAAATCCCGGCGCCTGCAATTCGGCCCGCTGGTGGTGGACAGCGCCTTGCGCGAAGCCTGGTTGCACGATGCCGGTATCGAGTTGACCAGCGCCGAGTTCGACCTGCTCTGGCTGCTGGTGGCCAACGCCGGGCGCATTCTGTCCCGCGAGGAAATCTTCACCGCCCTGCGCGGCATCGGCTATGACGGCCAGGACCGTTCCATCGATGTGCGCATCTCCCGGATCCGCCCGAAAATCGGCGACGACCCGGAACACCCGCGGCTGATCAAGACCATCCGCAGCAAGGGTTATCTGTTCGTCCCCGAAGCCGCTGCCGACCTGTCGTCGTGAACTCCATATTTCTGCGCATCTACGGCGGCATGTGCGCCGCGCTGATTCTGGTGGCGCTGTTGGGCGTGCTGGCGCTGCATCTGCTCAATCAGGTGCGCAGCGAGCAATACCGCGAGCGCCTGGCCCACGGCACGTTTTCGCTGATGGCCGACAATCTGCAACCGATGAGCGAAATCGAGCGCCGCCGCGCCCTGGCGGTATGGGAGCGCTTGTTGGGCATTCCGCTGACCCTGCAAACCTTCACCCAGACCGGCCTCGACCTCGGGCAGCGCAACCGCGTGCTGCGCGGCCAGGCCCTGGTGGAGCAGACCGGGCCTTACGCGGCGCGGGTCTATCGCCTGGTCAGCGAGCGGGAACAACTGCTGCTGACCGGTGAGGTGCAGCAGATCAGTGAGCAACTGGCACGGGCGACTATCTATCTGCTGGCCGACGAGTTGGTGCGCTTTCCGGTGGCCGAGCAGCCGGAGCGCCTGGCGGCGTTGAAAAAGGACAAGGGCTTTGGCTTCGACATGCACCTGGTCACCCAGGACGACGCGGACATGGACGAGGACCAGCGTCGCCGGGTTGCCGAGGGCGATACGGTGATGGCCCTGGGCAAGGGCGGCGATTCGATCCGCGTGTTCGCGGGCATGGTAGGCACGCCCTGGGTCCTGGAAATCGGCCCGCTGTACCAGATGAATCCCTACCCGCCGCAGTGGCTGGTGTTGATCGCGGTGCTGGGCCTGAGCCTGATCGGCCTGATCGTCTATTTATTGGTGCGCCAGCTGGAGCGACGTTTGCGTGGCCTGGAATCGGCGGCCACGCGCATTGCCAAGGGCAGCCTGGAGGCCCGGGTGCCGGCCGGTGGCGCCGACTCGGTGGGGCGGCTGGCGGCGGCCTTCAACGGCATGGCCGAGCACTTGCAGCGCTTGCTGGCGATCCAGCGCGAGCTGGTGCGCGCGGTCTCCCACGAGTTGCGCACACCGGTGGCGCGCCTGCGCTTCGGCCTGGAAATGATCGGCTCGGCGACGACGCCCCAGGCCCGGGACAAATACATGGAGGGCATGGACAACGATATCCAGGACCTCGACCGGCTGGTGGACGAAATGCTCACCTATGCGCGGCTGGAGCAGGGTTCGCCGGCGCTGAACTTCCAGCGCATCGACCTGGATGCCCTGATCAACCAGGTGATCAGCGAGCTGGCGCCGTTGCGTGCGCAGGTCAAGGTGCAGCGCGGCTCATGCCTGTCCGCGGCGGATTGCGATGGCGCCTGGGTCGAGGCCGAGCCGCGCTACCTGCATCGGGCGTTGCAGAACCTGGTGAGCAACGCCATGCGTCACGCCGAGTCGCAGGTGCTGGTCAGTTACCAGGTGGGGCAGATGCGCTGTCGGGTCGACGTCGAGGACGATGGCCCGGGGGTTCCGGAAAGCGCCTGGGAGCGGATATTCACCCCGTTCCTGCGCCTGGATGACAGCCGCACCCGCGCTTCGGGCGGTCACGGCCTGGGCTTGTCGATCGTGCGGCGGATCATTCACTGGCATGACGGCCGCGCGTTGATCAGCAGGAGCAAGACCCTCGGCGGCGCCTGCTTCAGCCTGAGCTGGCCACGGCACCAGGATAAAGGTTGAGGGCCTGCGCTCAGGTTCGTCCGGGCATCAAGCCCGGATGCTGACCAGGCTCAGCAGTTGCCCGTCCTGCAGGGCGAATTGCGCGTCCAGTTCACTGCCACTGCGCCATTCGCTGGACAGGTCGGTCAGCAGGCGCAGACGGATCTGGCCGCTGGCTGTCCACTCCAGCACTTCGGCGTGTTCGAAATAGAAGCGTTGCTGGACGATCGGGTACAGCGCCTTGAACAGGCTTTCCTTCACCGAAAAGGTCAGGGTGACCCAGAGCGCCAGTTGCTCGCGCGGGGCGGCCGCCATGCGCTGCATTTCGGCCGGGATAAGGATTTCCCCCGCCAGGCGTTCCGCCCGTTCAATGTTGAGCAGGTTCTCCAGGTCCATGCCCAGCCCGCGCCAATGCTCCTTGCGCGCGACGATCGCCGCGGCACGCCCGGTGCTGTGGGTGATCGAGCCACTGATGTGCGCCGGCCAGACCGGAGCCCGGTCCTCGCCGATCGGCGGAATGCAGTCCAGGCCGTCCAGGCGTTGCAGGGCGGCGCGGGCGCAGAAGCGACCGGCGAGAAACTCGGCCTGCCGTTTCGCCACCGAACGTTGAATGCTCGCGGGCGGCTCGATGGCGCTGAGCTGGAAGTCGTCGCTGGCCAGGCGCGAGGCATCGAAATGGGTGCCGAGCAGGACGGTGTCCGGCAGGGCGTCGGGCAGCGGCCACTGGTCGTCGAGTGGGGTGCAGCAGGCGGGGAGGGTAGGGATGAGATTCATGCCAGGCATTTTGCCGGGTTGTAAGGCCGGAGGGTAGCCTGGCAACCGTCGGCCTTGAGGCCGCTGTCCCGGGAGTTGAGGCCCCCGGGGCGGTCGGTGCGGGATCAGTTGAACAGTTTCTTGAAGAGCGCCTGCATGTCCGCCCACGAGCGTTCATCGGCGGCCTTGTTGTAGCCGATGTCCAGCCCGCCATGTTCGCCGTGGCTCATGCGGTCGGCATCCGGATTGCTGAAGCTGTGCTTGGCGCCCTCGAGGTTGACGAACTGGTAGTCGGCGCCGGCCTTGTCCATTTCTGCCTTGAAGGCGCTGACGTTATCGGCGGTGACCATGCTGTCGAGGGCGCCGTGTTCAACGAGAATCTTCGCCTTGACGCTGCCGGGGGTGGCTGGGGTGTTGGTGACCAGGGCGCCATGGAAGCTCACCACCCCGAGCAGGGGCAGGCCCTGGCGCGCCGCGTCCAGCACCACCTTGCCGCCGAAGCAGTAGCCGATCGCGGCCAGCTTGTCCGGGTCGGTCTGCGGTTGTTTCTTCAGCAGGTCGAGCCCGGCCTTGAAGCGTGCGCTGGCGGCGGCACTGTCTTTGGAGGCGGCCTGCATGAAGGCCATGGCGTCTTTCGGGTGCTCGGTGTGCTTGCCGTCGCCGTACATATCGATGGACAGGGCGCTGTAGCCCAGGGCTGCAAGGTCCCGGGCCCGGCGTTTGGCGTAGTCGTTCAGGCCCCACCATTCATGCACCACCACTACCCCTGGGCGTGGCCCTTTCAGCGCGTCGTCATAGGCGTAGTAGCCGATGAGCCGGGTACCGTCGGGGCTCTGGTAGGGGATTTCCTGGGTCTTGATGGCCGCCTGGCTCATTGCGCAGAAGGTCAACAACAAGCAAGCAAAAAGCGCGCGCATAGTCCGTTCTCCTTTAAAAGACTGCCAGACAGCCTAGTCGATTTGATTCAGCCGAGGTTCAGAGTGTGTTCAGGGGGAGTTCAGGGCGGGGTCGGTAGTCTGGCCCCGTACCCAAAAACACATAGCGAATGAGGAAATACCCCCATGACTACTTTCAAGAAGATGATCCTGGCCTTCACTGTTCTCGGCGCCAGCGCTGTCGTCCAGGCCGCCGACAGCAACTTCGCCAGCCTTACCTACGGCCAGACCAGCGACAAGGTGAAGAAGTCCAGCCTGCTCAACAGCAACCTGAACAACCCGAACGCCGACGGTGTGATCGGCAAGGACAACACCTGGGGCGTGCGCCTGGGTCAGCAGAATGACCAGCACCGCTACTACGCCACCTACGACAATGTCTCCGGTTCCCACAATGGCATTAAACTGCGCCAGGAAAACCTGCTCGGCAGCTACGATGTGTTCCTGCCAGTGACCAGCAGCACCAAGCTGTTCGGCGGCGGCACCGCGGGCCTGACCAAGCTGACCCAGGATTCCCCAGGCTTCAGCCGCGACAGCGATATCGGTTACGCCGTCGGCGTGCAGGCCGGTGTCCTGCAGCAGGTTTCACAGAACACTTCGGTCGAACTGGGTTACCGTTACCTGCGCAGCAATGCCAGCACCGAGATGAGCGAGCGCAGTGGCAGCAAGCAGGGTTCGCTGAGCCTGACCAGCAGCGCCCAGACGTACCTGTCGGCCAACTACGCTTTCTAAAATACCGTCCTGGTTCTGACCGCGCCGGATCTGCCAAGGTAGGATCCGGCGTTGCCATATATACGATCAGGGCGCCTGAGCGCCCTTGGAGATGTCGAATTTTGCCTGGGAGAGCTGCATGAAACTGCTCGTCGTTGAAGATGAGGCGCTGCTGCGCCATCACTTGCAAACCCGCCTCACGGACAGCGGCCATGTGGTCGAGTCCGTGGCCAATGCCGAGGAGGCGCTGTATCAGACCGAGCAGTTCAACCATGATCTGGCGGTGATCGACCTGGGCCTGCCGGGCATGGGAGGGCTGGACCTGATCCGCCAGCTGCGCTCGCGGGGCAAGGCATTTCCGATCCTGATCCTGACGGCTCGTGGCAACTGGCAGGACAAGGTCGAAGGGCTGGCCGCCGGTGCCGACGACTATGTGGTCAAGCCCTTCCAGTTCGAGGAGCTGGACGCGCGCCTGAATGCCCTGCTGCGCCGCTCCAGCGGGTTCACCCAGTCGACCATCATCGCCGGCCCGCTGCTGCTCGACCTGAATCGCAAGCAGGCCTCGCTCGACGAACAGCCGCTGGCGCTGACCGCCTACGAATACCGGATTCTCGAGTACCTCATGCGCCACCATCAGCAGGTGGTGGCCAAGGACCGCTTGATGGAGCAGCTGTACCCGGACGATGACGAGCGCGATCCGAACGTGATCGAGGTGCTGGTCGGCCGCCTGCGGCGCAAGCTGGAAGGCCCTTCGGGCTTCAAGCCCATCGATACCGTGCGTGGCCTGGGTTATCTGTTCAACGAGCGCTGCCGATGATTCGATCGTTACGCCTGCGCCTGATGCTGGCGGCCACGACGCTGGCGGTGCTGTTCATGCTGGCGTTGTTGCCGGCCATGCAAGGCGCGTTCAGCCTGGCGCTGCAGGATTCCATCGAGCAGCGCCTGGCCTCCGACGTGACCACGCTGATCTCGGCGGCCCGGGTCGAGAACAATCACCTGCAAATGCCGGCGCAACTGCCGGACGAGCGCTTCAACCTGACCGACAGCCGTCTCCTGGGCTACATCTATGACCGGGAGGGGCGGCTGGTCTGGCGCTCCAAGGCGACCCAGGAAGAGAACATCAACTACAAGCCGCGTTATGACGGCCGCGGTAATGAGTTCGCGCGCATCCGCGAAGTCAACGGCCAGGAGTTTTTCGTCTACGACGTCGAGGTCAAGCTGCTCGGTGGTAAAAGCGCGGCGTTCAGCATCGTCGCCCTGCAGCCGGTACGTGAGTACCAGTTGACCCTGGAGGGCGTGCGGGAAAACCTCTACCTCGGTTTCGGCGCCGCGTTGCTGGTGCTCCTGGCGCTGCTCTGGCTTGGCCTGACCTGGGGCCTGCAGGCCTTGCGCCGGCTGAGCCAGGAACTGGACGAAATCGAAAGCGGCACCCGGGAAAGCCTCAGCGAAGAACATCCGCGCGAGCTGTTGCGCCTGACCGGCTCGTTGAACCGCCTGTTGCACAGCGAGCGCGAGCAGCGCAGCCGTTATCGCGATTCCCTGGACGACCTGGCCCACAGCCTGAAAACCCCGCTGACGGTGTTGCAAGGGGTCAGCGAGGACATGGCCCTGCGCCCCCAGGATCGCGAACAGGCCTGGGTGCTGCAGACTCAGATCGAACGCATGAGCCAGCAGATCAGCTACCAGTTGCAGCGGGCCAGCCTGCGCAAGAGCGGCCTGGTGCGTCATCAGGTGCGTCTGCGTCCGGTGCTGAAAAGCCTGTGCGACACCCTGGACAAGGTCTATCGCGACAAACAGGTGCGGGTATCGTTTGATCTGCCGGAGCGTTGCTATGTGCCGATCGAGCATGGGGCCTTGCTCGAGCTGCTGGGCAACCTGCTGGAGAACGCCTACCGCCTGTGCCTGAGCGAAGTGCGCATCAGTGTCCGCCAAGACCTCCACGGCGCGCAGTTGTGTGTCGAGGACGACGGGCCCGGTGTGCCGCCGGACCAGCGGGCGCGGATTCTCCAGCGTGGTGAACGGCTGGATCGCCAGCATCCGGGGCAGGGGATCGGCCTGGCGGTGGTCAAGGACATCATCGACAGCTACGGCGCGCAGCTGACCCTTGGCGATTCCGCCCTGGGCGGGGCGGCGTTCCGCATTCACTTCCCGGCGATCTGAGCGGCGCGCTCAGGTTTCCTGGGCGCGGTAGGCGCCCGGCGTCAGCCCGGTCCACTTCTTGAACGCGCGGTGAAAGGCCGAGGGCTCGGAAAAGCCGGTCTGCTCGGCGATCTGTTGCAATGACAGGTCGGCCCGACGCAGATGGTAGATGGCGATATCGCGCCGCAACTGATCCTTCAATTCCTGAAAGCTCGTGCCTTCTTCGCGCAAATGCCGGCGCAGAGTCTGCGGGCTGATGTGCAGGTGCTGGGCGATGCTTTCCAGGTCTGGCCAATGGTTGCTGTCGCGGCTGAGCAGGCGGCGCAGCTGGCTGCTCAGGCTGTCGCCGTCATCCGGGCGGGCCAGCAGGTCGGCGGGGGAGCGCTCGAGAAAGTGCTTGAGGGTTCGTTCGTCCTGCAGCAGCGGCATGCTCAGGTAGCGGCTGTGGAACAACAGGCTGCTGCAGTCGCGGGAAAACACCAGGGGGCAGGGGAACAGCAGGTCGTACTCGTTGCCATGCTCGGGTTTCGGGTAGCTGAAACAGGCCTGTTCGAGGCGGATGCGCTGGCCGATCAGCCAACTGCCGAGGCGATGCCAGATCACCAGCAGGCTCTCGCTGAGAAAGTGGTCCGGGTCCCACAGCCCAGCGTCGTCCAGGCTCAGGCGGGTCATTTCCCCTTCGCGCGTCAGGCTCAGCCGCGGCGCCTGGGGGAACAGGCTATAAAACAGCAGGCCGCGCTGCAGGGCCTTCTCCAGGTTGCTGCAGTGGATCAGGGCGTGGCACATCATGGCGAAGGTGCCGCGCTTGCTCGGGCCGTCGCCGAACCCCAGGTACTCGTCATCGAGGACTTGCCAGAGCTGTTGCAGCAGGCTGGCGAACTGCTCGGGGGCGATACGGGCCTTGGGTTCGTTCAGCAATTCGAGGCTGATGCCCAGGGTCTGCAGCAACTCCGAATAGTCGTAGCCCCGTCGGCGGGCCCCGCCCAGGGCGGCGCGGGCGAAATGACTGGCGATAGTGCGTTCGCGCATGAAGGTTGATCCGTCCATTAAGTGGCGGATGTTAACAGCCGCCAGCGACCGGACAAGGCGGATATCCGCCAAATTGTAGGACGAGGGCCGGATGATGGGCGGAAATCCGCCACTTCGTGTGGGGCGAGGAGCGCGAAGGGCGAGAGCAAACCCTGATGTCCAAAGGCCTTCAGGTTTTTTGGGCAAGCTGGCACGGGCTTTGCGATAGCGAGCGAGGAGAAGGGAGCAGCGAAAGGTGTTCCCCGCAGCTCTACACAACAAATCCCTCCAGTGCAGGAGGGTTCGCACTTTAGGCGTCGTGTGCATCGATGGATGGTGTGCAACGGTGCTCTTGAGGAACTTTGCAATGACGACTCGTCAGCCACTGTACAAATCCCTGTATTTCCAGGTGATCGTTGCCATCGCCATCGGCATCCTGCTCGGTCACTTCTACCCGCAGACCGGTGTGGCCCTCAAGCCCCTGGGTGACGGGTTCATCAAACTGATCAAGATGGTCATCGCGCCCATCATCTTCTGTACCGTCGTCAGTGGTATCGCTGGCATGCAGAACATGAAATCGGTGGGCAAGACCGGTGGCTACGCGCTGCTGTACTTCGAAATCGTTTCGACCATCGCCCTGCTGATCGGCCTGGTCGTGGTCAACGTCGTGCAGCCGGGCAACGGCATGCACATCGATGTGTCCACCCTGGATGCCTCGAAAGTGGCGGCCTACGTCACCGCCGGCAAGGACCAGAGCATCGTCGGCTTCATCCTCAACGTCATTCCGAACACCATCGTCGGCGCCTTCGCCAACGGCGATATCCTGCAAGTGCTGATGTTCTCGGTGATCTTCGGTTTCGCCCTGCACCGCCTGGGTGCCTACGGCAAGCCGGTGCTGGACTTCATCGATCGCTTCGCCCACGTGATGTTCAACATCATCAACATGATCATGAAGCTCGCGCCGATTGGTGCGCTGGGTGCCATGGCCTTCACCATCGGCGCCTACGGCGTGGGTTCGCTGGTGCAGCTGGGCCAGCTGATGATCTGCTTCTACATCACCTGCGTGCTGTTCGTGCTGGTGGTGCTGGGCGCCATCTGCCGCGCCCACGGTTTCAGCGTGCTGAAGCTGATCCGCTACATCCGTGAAGAGCTGCTGATCGTACTGGGTACTTCCTCGTCGGAATCGGCCCTGCCACGCATGTTGATCAAGATGGAACGCCTGGGCGCGAAGAAATCGGTAGTGGGTCTGGTGATCCCGACCGGTTACTCCTTCAACCTCGACGGTACCTCGATCTACCTGACCATGGCGGCCGTGTTCATCGCCCAGGCGACCGACACCCACATGGACATCACTCACCAGATCACCCTGCTGCTGGTGCTGCTGCTGTCCTCCAAAGGTGCTGCGGGCGTGACCGGTAGCGGCTTCATCGTGCTGGCGGCAACCCTGTCGGCCGTGGGTCACCTGCCGGTGGCCGGCCTGGCGCTGATCCTGGGTATCGACCGCTTCATGTCCGAAGCCCGTGCGCTGACCAACCTGGTGGGTAACGCGGTAGCCACCGTAGTGGTCGCCAAGTGGGTCAAGGAGCTGGACGAAGATCAGCTGCAGGCCGAGCTGGCTTCCGGTGGCCGTGCTATCAGCGACACCCGCGAAGAAGACGACCTGGGCGTTGCCGAAGGCCCGACCCCGACGACCGTGAAGTAACTTCACCGCGTTGATGAAAAACCCGCTCCGGCGGGTTTTTTCATGCCCGGCGTTTGAGCGCAACGGTCAGCCCGGGTGGCGCTTGCGGTGATTGCCGGGCCTTGAGGCGCTGCCTACTCTGTGGGCAATCAATCGGCAAGGGAGAGTGTTCATGCAAGGGCCACTGGCGTCACTCAAGGTACTGGATTTCTCCACGCTGCTGCCGGGGCCGTTCGCCTCCTTGCTGCTGGCGGACATGGGCGCCGAGGTGCTGCGCATCGAATCGCCGACCCGCATGGACCTGCTGCGGGTGCTGCCGCCCCACGATCAGGGCGTCTCCGCCAGCCATGCCTACCTCAATCGCAATAAACGCAGCCTGGCGCTGGACCTCAAGCAGCCCGAGGCGCTGGAGGTGATCCGCCAACTGGTGCTGGAGTACGACATCGTGCTGGAGCAGTTCCGCCCCGGGGTGATGGAGCGCCTGGGGCTGGGCTACGAGGCGTTGAAGGCGCTCAACCCGAAGCTGATCTATGTCTCGATCACCGGTTACGGCCAGACTGGCCCGTATCGGGAGCGCGCCGGCCACGACATCAATTACCTGGCCCTGGCGGGCCTGGCCAGCTACACCGGGCGCAAGGACAGTGGACCGCTGCCCCTGGGCATCCAGGCGGCGGACATCGCCGGAGGTTCGCTGCATGGGGTCATCGGCCTGCTGGCGGCAGTGATTGCCCGCCAGCACAGCGGCCTGGGGCAGCACCTGGACGTGAGCATGACCGATTGTGTGTTCAGCCTGAATGCCATGGCCGGGGCCGGCTACCTGGCATGCGGGATCGAGCCCGCGGCGGAGCAGCAGGTGCTCAACGGCGGCAGTTTCTATGACTATTACCGCAGTCGGGATGGTCGCTGGCTGTCGGTGGGCAGCCTGGAGCCGCCGTTCATGCAGGCATTGTGCAGGGCCTTGGGGCGTCCGGAACTGGCGGCCCAGGGGCTGTCACCGCAGCCGGAGCAACAACAGGCGCTCAAGCAGGCCTTGCAGGTCGAGTTCGAGAAACACGATTTTGCCGAGCTCTGCGAATTGTTTGCCGCGGTCGATGCCTGTGTCGAACCGGTGCTGGGCCTGGCGGAGGCGGTGGCGCATCCGCAGTTGCAGGCGCGACAGCTGGTCAGCCAGGTGCCGCGTGGCGATGGCAGTTACCAGGCGCAGATGGCCTGTCCGTTGAAGTTTTCCCAGGGGCTGCCGGAGCCGCGGCATATCGGGGCGGTGCTGGGGGCGCATAGCGACCAGGTGCTGACCGAGCTGGGTTACAGCACGCAGCGCATCGCTGAGCTACGCCAGGGCCGGGTCATCCTGTAGGGCCGGGTTCACTCCACCCGCATCTCGCCGCTGAACACCAGGGTGTGCCGGCAACGCCGGCACAGATAACGCCGGCCCTGGGCGACCAGGCGGTGGCGCTGGGCGGAAAACGGGAAATCGTTGTCGCAGGGGCAGCGATAGATGTAGCGCGTCACGCTGCGACGCTGGATCTCGTAGGTGTGGCAGCGATTGGGCGGCAGTTCGTACACCCCGCGCATGATCAGTTGCCATTCTTCGCCGTGGGGCTGGATGCGCTCGCCGAACAGTTGGTGGGCGATCAGGTGCGCGACTTCATGGGCCACGGTCTGCTTGAGGAAGTCTTCGGTGTTTTCCCGGTACAGCTGCGGGTTGAAGCGCAGCAGGTTCTCGTGCAGGTGGGCGACACCGGCTTTCTGGCCGCGCAATTTGAGGCTGACCACCGGGCGTTTGAAAGGTCGTTTGAAAAAGGATTCAGCGAGTTGGAAACAGTCTTCGACGCGGGTATTGAGTTGCTCGGGCATGCTTAACGGCTCTCCAGAGCGGGTGAGTATGCCGCAAAGCTGATGCATTCCGAATCGTCCAGGCGCCGAATGGTCGTTGCGCAGATTAGAAGGCCGCCTTGCGGCGGCCTGTGTTGGCAGATTGTGTTTGTTTTTTGAGCAGCGTCAGTTGGTGTAAACGGGGCCGACGCCAAGACCCCAGACGATCACGGTGAACGCCATGATCGCGACCAGCACCACCAGCCCAACGGCCAGTACGGAGCTTGAGAACAGGAAACCTTCGTCCGATGGAATGTTCATGAAGGTCGGCAACCCGACATACAGCAGGTAAACGGTGTAACTGATGGCGGCCGTGCCGACGATCATGCCGAGCCACATGTGCGGATACAGCGCCGCCAGGCCGCCGATGAACAGCGGCGTCGCCGTGTAGGTGGCAAATGCGATGCAGCGTGCAAGGCTCGGGCTGGCGTCGTAGGTGCGGGCCATCCAGTGGACGAAGGCGCCCATGACCGCGACCCCGCCGAGCATCGCCAGGTACGACATGATGGTCATCCACAGCGCGCTTTCCATGGTCAGCATGACCGGCGCTCGATTACCAATGACCCAACCGACCTGGGTGGTGCCGATAAAGGCCGAAATCGCTGGAATCGCCGCGAGAATCAGCGTGTGGGTGAGGTACATGTGGCTGATGCTTTCCTCTTCGTCGCCACGTATTTCTCGCCATTCCTGATCAGGGTGGGTGAAGAGTCCCACGACATGATGAATCATAGTCAGTCACTCCTTTGTTATTGCCATCGCCCCCCAACGGAGCGCCTACGGGCCAGTGGCCAAGTAAGTAAAGGTCTGAATATGTGTGCGACCTTATGTCGCAGTATAGAAAGGACTGCCTTGCAAAAGGCGCAGGCGTTAGAGCAAATCGCGCTGTCGACGCAGCTGGTAATCGCATTCGGTGATTTGATCGGTCGACTGGCGCCCGGCGCTTCGCCCGCGCGCGGTTTTTGCGTAAAATGACCGGCTTTTCGTCACACACCGCGGATTTCAAGCGCCATGGGCACTCTTACGGTCAACCAGAACAAACTGCAGAAACGCTTGCGCCGCCAGGCCGGGGAAGCGGTCGCCGACTTCAACATGATCGAAGACGGCGACAAGGTCATGGTCTGCCTGTCCGGCGGCAAGGACAGCTACACCATGCTCGACGTGCTGATGCACCTGCAGAAGGTTGCACCGATCAAGTTCGAGATCGTCGCCGTGAACATGGACCAGAAGCAGCCCGGGTTCCCCGAGCACGTGCTGCCGGCCTACCTCGAGACACTGGGTGTGGAGTACCACATCGTCGAGAAGGACACCTACTCGGTGGTCAAGGAACTGATCCCGGAAGGCAAGACCACCTGCTCGCTGTGCTCGCGCCTGCGTCGCGGCACCCTGTACACCTTCGCCGATGAGATCGGCGCGACCAAGATGGCCCTGGGTCACCATCGCGACGACATCGTCGAGACCTTCTTCCTCAACATGTTCTACAACGGCTCGCTCAAGGCCATGCCGCCCAAGCTGCGGGCCGACGACGGGCGCAACGTGGTAATCCGCCCGCTGGCCTATTGCAGCGAGAAGGACATCCAGGCCTATTCCGACCTCAAGCAGTTCCCGATCATCCCGTGCAACCTCTGCGGCTCCCAGGAAAACCTGCAGCGCCAGGTGGTCAAGGAAATGCTCCAGGAATGGGAACGCAAGACCCCGGGCCGTACCGAAAGCATTTTCCGCGGCCTGCAGAACGTGGTGCCGTCGCAGCTGGCGGACCGTAACCTGTTCGACTTCACCAGCCTGAAGATCGATGAAACCGCGGCCTCGCGTTTCGTCAATGTGGTGAACCTCTGAGTCGTTTCGCGGCTCTGTATCGTGGAATCACGGCGCTCCTCTGAGCGCCGTTTCTTTATCGTCATTAGGAGAGGGCATGCGCGATTACAAGTGGCTGCACGAATACTGTCTGAACCGTTTCGGTTCGGCGGCCGAGCTGGAAGCCCATCTGCCGGTGCCGAAAACCCCGGCGCAATTGCGCAAGATCAGCGATGACCGTTATCTCTCGACCCTGGCCCTGCGGGTGTTTCGCGCCGGCTTGAAGCACAGCCTGGTGGACGCCAAGTGGCCGGCTTTCGAAGAAGTGTTCTTTGGTTTCGACCCGGAGAAAGTGGTGCTGATGGGCGCCGAGCACCTCGAGCGGCTGATGCAGGACACGCGGATCATTCGCCACCTGGGCAAGCTCAAGAGCGTGCCGCGCAACGCGCAGATGGTGCTCGACGTGGAAAAGGAGAAGGGCAGCTTCGGCGCCTTGATCGCCGACTGGCCGGTGACCGACATCGTCGGCCTGTGGAAGTACCTGGCCAAGCACGGTCACCAGTTGGGCGGCCTGTCGGCCCCGCGCTTTCTGCGGATGGTCGGCAAGGACACCTTCGTGCCGACCTATGACGTGGTGGCGGCGCTGAATGCGCAGCAGATCATCGACAAGGTACCCAGCAGCCTCAAGGACCTGGCCACTGTGCAGGGCGCCTTCAACCAGTGGCACGCCGAAAGTGGCCGGCCGCTGTGCCAGATCTCGATGATGTTGGCCTATACGGTCAACCACTGATTCGGGGTTGATCTCATCGCGGGCAAGCCTCGCTCCTACAGAAAACCGCACGC
>NZ_JAQZAA010000064.1:0-59961 GCF_028640875.1 Pseudomonas sp. SBT1-2
AGGAACGCCGCCAACCTGTAGGAGCGAGCTTGCTCGCGATCCGGGTACGAGGAGATCGAGGGGCTTAGAGCCCCTCGTCCAGCACCTTCGCCAACATGTCGACAAAGAAGTCGACGCTCTGGCGCGTGGTGACCATCGGCGGCTTGATCTTGAGGATGTTCAGGTAGTCGCCGGTGGGCTGCATGAAGATCCCCAGCTCGCGCAGGCGATCGCACAGCAGTGCGGTCTCCTCCATGGCCGGCTCCAGGGTCTGGCGATTGCGGATCAGCTCCAGTCCCAGGTAGAACCCCGAGCCATGCACCGCGCCCACCAGCGGATAACGCTCGATCAGGGCTTCCAGGCGCTGCTTGAAGTGGCCGCCGACCACCTGGGCGTTTTCCCAGAGTTTTTCTTCCTGCATCACGTCGAGCACCGCCATGCCGATCCGGCAACTCACCGGGCTGCCGCCGGCCGAGGAGAAGAAATAGCCTTCGGCCTCCAGCGCTTCGGCGATCTCCCGGCGGGTGATCACCGCCCCCAGCGGCTGGCCGTTGCCCATGCCTTTGGCCATGGTGATGATGTCCGGCACCACGCCCTGCTCTTCGAAGCCCCAGAAGAACTTGCCCATGCGCCCGTAGCCGACCTGCACCTCGTCGGCGATGCACACCCCGCCCTGGGCGCGGACCAGGGCGTAGACCTGCTTCAGGTAACCCGGCGGCAGGGCGATGCCACCGGCGTTGCCATACACCGGCTCGCAGATGAAACCGGCCAGCTGGCGCTTCTGCTCCGCCAGCTTGGCCAGGTTGTGTTCGACGCTGCGCACGTAGTCCGGAGTGCTGTTCTGGCCGCGGAACTCACCGCGATAGGTATTGGGCGCGGTTACCGGATGCACCCAGTCCGGGCGGCTGCTCAGGGCCTGGGGGTTGTCGGCGATCGAGGTGGACACCGCGTCCGCGCCCACCGTCCAGCCGTGGTAGGCCTCCAGCACGCTGAGCATGTCGCGCCCGCCGCTGTAGGCCCAGGCCAGGCGGATCGCCAGGTCGTTGGCCTCGCTGCCGCTGTTGACCAGGAACACTCGGTCCATGGAGTCCGGCGCCAGCGCCAGCAGACGCTCGGAGAACTCGGCAATCGCCGCGTAGTGGAAGCGCGAGTTGGTGTTGAGCAGCGACCACTGGCGCGCGGCCTCGGCGGCCATGCGTGGATGACCGTGACCGAGCACCGCGACGTTGTTGAGCATGTCCAGGTAGGAACGGCCCTGCATGTCGATCAGGTGGTTGCGCCAGCCGCGCTCGATGCGTGGCGGGTCGACGTAATAGTGCTTCTGCGAGCGGGCGAAACTGGCATCGCGTCGCGCCAGCAAGGCTTGCGGATCGAGCTCCGGCTCGGCGTCGCAGGCCAGGCCCAGCAGCGCCGCCGGCGACGGGCACAGCGCCTGCCATGCCGCGGCTCGCGATGGCGTACAGAACAGCGGCGGATCAAGCTGCGCGCCACGGCACAGCTGGACCTTGAGCCCGCCGTCCACCGCCCCCAGCACCTGGCCTTTGACCAGCGCCGCGCCGGCATGCACCGAGGGCGTGACGCCCCATAGCCGTACACTCAATTGCGGGCCGTCGAGGCGCAACGCACCATCGGCAGCACGGTGCAGCACCCCGGCAAACGGCGCCTCGACCGCCGTGCCCGACGGCACCTGCAACTGCACATGCAACGGGAAGGTATCCGGTTCGACGGCACTGTCCGGGCAGGTCCGGGACAGGCGGTACTGCCCGTAGCGACTGGCCGCCAGCCCATGGGCCGCTGCGGCCTGCTGCAACAGCTGGGTATCGATCTCCGGCTGCTCCCAGTTGCCGGCCTCGAAGTGCGGGCTGAGCACGCCCAGGTCGATCAGGGCGAACTCGCGCCCCACCAGGCCCGGCAACAAGGGCGCGAAACCTTCGCCGGCGATGGCCGGCAGCGTCTGGCCGACCGCCCCGAGGATCGCCGCTTCCATCAATTCGAACGGCACCGAGGTGGCGACGCGGAAGATCTCCCATTCGTGGTTCAGGTTGTCGCGGCTGTACTGATTGTTCGGGTCGATGCTCACCTGCTGTTCGCCACTGAGCACCAGCACCGCGGCGCGGGCCACGATCAGCGGCCACAGCGCCAGCAACTCGGCCTGCTGTAGCGGATTGACTGCGTGATAGGCGCGGACCGCCGGCAGGATGCAGAACGGATCGCCCTCGGCATGGTGCAGCAACGCCGCACAGGTCACCGACAGGTCGGTGATGCGCCAGGTGCGGATCAGGTCGCCGAAATCGATCACCCCCTGCACCTGCCAGTGGCGTTGGGCGTCACGCTGCCAGACCACGTTGTCGTCGGTGATGTCCAGGTGGATCGCCTGCACCGGCAACTGCTCGGCCAGGCGCTGCACGCGGCGCTCGGCCTGCTCGGCCACCTCGGCGATCAGGCTGCGCTGCTGTTCATCGGCGATCACCGGCAACAGGTGGTTGATCAGGCTATGGGCATGACGCGCGTCCCATTGCAGGGTGCGCGTAAGTCCTGGGTGCTGGAAGTCCGCCAGGGCCAGGTCCATCTGCCCGCACAGCCGACCAAAGCCGGCTGCCAGCTCGGGGCCCAGGTGCTTGAGGTGGGTCAGCGGCTGGCCTTCGATGTAGTCGAGCAGCCGCACATGCAGCGCCTGGCCATCGACGTCCAGGGACAGCAGGTCGGCGCCGTTCTTCGCCGGGATCACCCGGGGTACGTGCAGCTCGGGGTGGGAGCCAAGGTGTTTGAGCGCCGCATGCTGGGCCTGCAGTTCCAGGGCCGCGTAGTCGCCACGGCAGATCTTCAGGACAAACCGCCCCTGGGGGCTGTCGAGCCGGTAGTTGAGATCCTGCTGGCTGCCCAACGATTGCAGCGTGCCGCCAAGGCCGTAGTGCACTTCGAGCAGGTCCAGCGCCTGCTGTGGGGTGACCTGCGGACCGGGCAGGCTGGCGCGGTGAATCAACGTGGCGAGCAACATGGAACGACCCCTGGAATTATTGTCAGATGCGTATATCGCCACTGCGCCAGGCGTTACGCAACCCCCAGGCCCGGGCAGTCGACAAGGGCTGCATCGCCGCCGGGAAGCTAAACAGGATGCCAATAGCCGGGCCAGACGTCGGCGCCCCTTGCAGCGGCCGCTGGCTGCCGACAAGCTATGCTCCATTCGCGACTTCATGTCTTAGGGAAGAAGGCCTACTCATATGCGCATTCTCGTTACCGGCGGTGCCGGTTTTATTGGATCGGCGCTGGTTCGCCACCTGATCCGCAACACCGAACACGAAGTGCTCAACCTCGACAAGCTGACCTACGCCGGCAACCTGGAGTCGCTGTCGAGTATCGCCAGCGACACCCGCTACGAGTTCGTCCAGGCCGATATCGTCGACCAGGCCACCGTCAGCGCCCTGCTCGAGCGCTTCCAGCCCCAGGCGATCATGCACCTGGCCGCCGAGTCCCATGTCGACCGCTCCATCGACGGCCCATCGGACTTCATCCAGACCAACATCGTCGGCACCTACAGCCTGCTGGAAGCCACCCGCGCCTATTGGCAGGCCCTGCCGGCGGCGGAGAAAAGCGCCTTCCGCTTCCACCATATTTCCACCGACGAGGTGTACGGCGACCTGCACGGCGTCGACGACCTGTTCACCGAAACCACGCCCTACGCCCCCAGCTCGCCCTACTCCGCCAGCAAGGCTGCGTCCGACCATCTGGTCCGCGCCTGGCAGCGCACCTACGGCCTGCCGGTACTGGTGACCAACTGCTCGAACAACTACGGGCCGTTCCACTTCCCGGAAAAACTCATCCCGCTGGTGATCCTCAACGCCCTGGCCGGAAAACCGCTGCCGGTGTACGGCAACGGCCTGCAAGTGCGCGACTGGCTGTTCGTCGAAGACCACGCCTGCGCCCTGCTCAAGGTGGTGACCGAAGGCGTGGTCGGCGAGACCTACAACATCGGCGGCCACAACGAACAGACAAACATCGACGTGGTGCGCGGCATCTGCCAACTGCTGGAAGAACTGGCGCCACGCAAGCCCGAAGGCGTGCAGCACTATGCCGACCTGATCACCTTCGTCCAGGACCGCCCCGGCCACGACCTGCGCTACGCCATCGACGCCGGCAAGATCGAGCGCGAACTGGGCTGGGTGCCGCAAGAAACCTTCGCCAGCGGCCTGCGCAAGACCGTGCAGTGGTACCTGGACAACCAGGAATGGTGCCAGCACGTGCAGGACGGCAGCTATCAAGGGCAACGCCTGGGTTTCAGCGACACCTGCGACCTGATTGCCTAAGCAGCTATTCGTATTGAACAATACCCGGCCACGGCCACAACAAATTCACTTTGCTGGAGAGACCCCATGAATGTAGTCACCACCGACCTGCCCGGTGTTCTGATCATTGAGCCCAAGGTATTTGGTGACGAGCGAGGCTTTTTCTATGAAAGCTTCAATGCCAAGGCTTTTGCAGAGGCAACCGGACTGAACACCCAGTTCGTTCAGGACAATCATTCCCGCTCCCAAAAAGGTGTACTGCGCGGCCTGCACTATCAGCTGGAAAATACCCAAGGCAAACTGGTGCGAGTCATCGCCGGTGAGGTGCTTGATGTGGCGGTGGATATCCGTCGCAGCTCGCCGCACTTCGGCAAGTGGGTGGCGGTACGCCTGTCGGCTGAAAACAACCGTCAACTCTGGGTGCCGGAAGGTTTCGCCCACGGCTTCGTGGTACTGAGCGAGTTCGCCGAATTCCTCTACAAGACCACCGACTACTACACCCCGTCGGCTGAGCGTAGCATTCGCTGGGACGATCCGACCCTGGCCATCGACTGGCAACTCGATGAAGCGCCAAAACTCTCGGCCAAAGACCAGGCGGGCAAACTGCTGACAGAAGCAGATGTGTTCTCCTAACCCCGTCACCACCACTCAAGTCCGCCGATGCACCTGACCTCTGCCATCGGTGGCAACCGCCAGCAATGCTTGTGTCTTGCCGGGCAGGGCTAGGCATAATGCGCCTGTACCCACAGGCGCATGTCCCTCATGACTCCACCCCTTCCCCGACGCCCCCGCTGGCGTAGCCTGGCTTTGCTGGCCCTGTGCCTGGCGCCGCTGCTGTGGCCGCTGGAGCATCTGGCCGAGCGTTATTACCGCAGCGAACTGGCGGGCCAGAACCGCCAGACCCTCGACCTCTACGTCGCCAACCTGTTGGGCACCCTGCACCGCTATGAAGTGCTGCCGCAGATTCTCGGCGAGCTGCCGGCGCTGCGCGCGGTCCTCGGGGCGCCGGACGACGGGGTGACCCAGGGCAACGCCAACCGCCTGCTGAAAAACATCAGCGCCCAGACCGGGGCCGAAGTGATGTACCTGATGGACACCTCCGGCAACACCCTGGCGGCGTCCAACTGGGACAAGCACGACAGTTTTGTCGGTCGTAACTTTTCCTTCCGCCCGTATTTCAGCGAGGCCATGGCCGGGCGCCTGGGGCGTTTCTTCGGCCTGGGCACCACCTCGGCCAAGCGCGGTTATTTCTTCGCCGCCGCCGTGCGCAAGGGCGAGAAAATCATCGGTGTGCTGGTGGTCAAGGTCGACCTGGACCACACCGAAAGCCTCTGGGGCAAGACCCCCGAGCAGTTGGTGGTCACCGACCACAATGGCGTGGTGATTCTCACCTCGCGGGCGGAATGGCGTTTTCGCTCGACCCGCCCGCTGAGCGAAGACGAAAGCAAGGCCATAGTCGCCATCCAGCCCTACCCGACCCGCGATCCACGGCCGCTGAACCTCGACTCCAGCGCCTGGCTGACCCAGACCCGAGAGATCGACGAAACCGGCTGGAGCGTGAGCATCCTCGCCCCGCGCACCCTGATCGACCGCCCGGTGCGCACGGTGGTGGCGGTGGGCGGCGCCACGCTGCTGGTGCTGATGCTGTTGCTCGGGCTGATGATGCAGCGCCGTCGCCACTACCTGGAGCGCATCGCCTTCGAAGCCAAGGCCCGGCGCGAGCTGGAAATGCGCGTGGCCGAACGTACCAGCGACCTGGAAGGCCTCAACCGCCGCCTCAGGCAGGAAGTGCTGGAGCGCGAGCACGCCCAGCAGGAACTGGTGCGCGCCCAGGACGACCTGGTGCAGGCCGGCAAGCTCTCGGCCCTGGGCACCATGTCGGCGAGCATCAGCCATGAACTCAACCAGCCGCTGGCGGCGATCCGCAGCTACGCGGAAAACGCCGAGGTGCTGCTGGACCACCAGCGCACCGAGGACGCCCGCGGCAACCTCAAGCTGATCAGCGAACTGACCGGGCGCATGGCCTCGATCATCGCCCACCTGCGCGCCTTTGCCCGCCGCGACCGCCACGCGCCGGAAAGCGTTGCCCTGCAACCGGCGCTGGACGATGCCCTGGCGCTGCTGGCCAAGCGTCGACGGGCGATGGAAGTGGAGCTGATCCGCGACCTGCCGGCGGCCACGCTGTGGGTCGAGGCTGGGGAGACGCGCCTGCGCCAGGTGCTCGGCAACCTGCTGGCCAACGCCCTGGATGCGCTGACCGAAAAAGGCCCGCCGCGCAAACTCTGGCTGAGTGCCGAATCCACCGCCACGGGCGTCAATCTGTACATTCGCGACAACGGTCCGGGCTTCTGCATGGAAGCCCTGGGCCGCGCCGGCGAGCCTTTCTACACCACCAAGACCCGTACCCAGGGCCTTGGCCTGGGCCTGGCGATCTGCGACACCCTGATGCGCGCCTTTGGCGGTGAACTGTCGTTCTCCAACCACCGCGAAGGCGGCGCCCTGATTACCCTGCGGCTGCGCGCCGGCGCGCCGGGAGTGAGCCTGCAACCGTCCGAGGACCGCAGCGTATGAGTACACCGATCACCAGTGACGTGCAGGTGGTATTGATCGACGACGATCCGCACCTGCGCCAGGCCCTGAGCCAGACCCTGGACCTGGCGGGGCTGAAGATCCTGCCGCTGGGCGAAGCCCAGGGCCTGGCCGCGCGCCTGGAGCGCGACTGGCCGGGGGTGGTGGTCAGCGACATCCGCATGCCCGGCATGGACGGCCTCGAACTGCTCAGCGAGCTGCACGGCCAGGACCCTGAGCTGCCGGTGCTGCTGATCACCGGCCACGGCGATGTGCCGCTGGCGGTGCAGGCGATGCGCGCCGGGGCCTACGACTTCCTGGAAAAACCCTTCGCCAGCGATGCCCTGCTCGACAGCGTGCGCCGGGCCCTGGCGCTGCGCCGCCTGGTCCTGGACAACCGCAGCCTGCGCCTGGCCCTGAGCGACCGCCAGGAGCTCAGCGCGCGGCTGGTCGGACTGTCCGCGCCGATGCTGCGTCTGCGCGAGCAGATCGGCGCCCTGGCGGCGACCAAGGCCGACGTACTGATCCTCGGCGAGACCGGCGCCGGCAAGGAAGTGGTGGCGCGGGCGCTGCACGACCTGTCGAGCCGGCGCAACGGTCCGTTCGTGGCGATCAACGCCGGCGCCCTGGCCGAATCGGTGGTCGAAAGCGAACTGTTCGGCCACGAGCCGGGGGCCTTTACCGGCGCGCAGAAACGCCGCATCGGCAAGTTCGAATTCGCCAACGGCGGCACGCTGTTCCTCGATGAAATCGAAAGCATGAGCCTGGATGTACAGGTCAAGCTGCTGCGCATGCTGCAGGAGCGGGTGGTGGAGCGCCTGGGCGGCAATCAACTGATCCCGCTGGACATCCGCATCATCGCCGCGACCAAGGAAGACCTGCGCCAGGCGGCCGACCAGGGGCGCTTCCGCGCCGACCTCTACTACCGCCTGAATGTCGCGCCGCTGCGTATTCCACCGTTGCGCGAGCGCGGCGAAGACGCCTTGCTGCTGTTCCAGCATTTCGCCGACGAGGCCAGCGCCCGCCACGGCCTGCCGCCCCACGAACTGCAACCGGGGCAGCGCGCCCTGCTGCTGCGCCACAGCTGGCCGGGCAATGTGCGCGAACTGCAGAACGCCGCCGAACGCTTCGCCCTCGGCCTGGAGCTGGCCCTGGACAACAGCGCGGCGGAGGGCGGCGCCTCGCAGCCGGCGCCGACGCTGGTCGAGGGCGGCCTGAGCGAACAGGTGGAAAACTTCGAAAAGAGCCTGATCGCCGCCGAGCTGGCCCGCTCCCACAACTCGCTGCGCAGCCTCGCCGAAGCCTTGGGTATTCCACGCAAGACCCTGCATGACAAACTGCGCAAACACGGCCTGAGCTTCGGCGACAGCAGCGCCAGTTCTGGTAGCGACGACATCGATTGAACGATGCCGACTAACCTTGTTAAAGCACCCCTTTCACCATCGAGGCCTTGCATGAACCGCGACAGTCGTCACCTGGAATCCATCCTCCATCACGACATTCCCCTGACGCGGGACATGGGCCTGAAAGTGCTCGACTGGCACGCACACGAGCTGCGCCTGCAACTGCCGCTGGAAGCCAACGTCAACCACAAGAGCACCATGTTCGGCGGCAGCCTGTATTGCGGCGCGGTGCTGGCCGGCTGGGGCTGGCTGCACCTGCGGTTGAAAGAAGCAGGGATCGACGACGGGCACATCGTGATTCAGGAAGGGCAGATCAACTACCCGCTGCCGGTGACCAGCGACGCCACGGCGATCTGCGCCGCGCCGAGCGAAGAGGTGTGGCACCGGTTCGTGACTATGTATGAGCGCTACGGTCGCGCGCGGCTGATCCTGCACACCCGGGTGGTGAATGCCGGCAGCGATGAGGATGCGGTGCGCTTTACCGGGCAATACGTGTTGCACCGGTAACCCTGTAGCCGCTGGCGCAGCCTGCGATTGGGCTAGGCGGCACTCCGACGAAGCGGCCGTGGATCGACTGACGATATTCTGTCTGACACACCGCGCGGACCGGTTTACGACTGCTGCGCAGCCGATCGCAGGCTGCGCCAGCGGCTACAAAGATCAGCCTCGCGCCAGCTCCAGCAAGCGCCCACGCCATGCGGCCTTGGCCGGCAGCGCCAGGAAGAAGCCATTGAGCAGCGATTCCCGCGCCGGGTAGCAAAACGGCTCGCCACTCAGATCCAGCACCTCGCCTCCAGCACCCTCCAGCACGCCTTGGGCCGCCGCGGTGTCCCACTGCGAAGTCGGCGCCAGTCGCGGATAACAATCCGCCGCGCCTTCGGCCAGCAGGCAGAACTTCAACGAACTGCCGATGTTCGCCAACTGCAACTCGCCCAGGGTCGCGCTCAGGCCGGCCAGCAGACGTTCCTGCTCGGGGCTGGTATGCCGACGGCTGGCGACCACGGTGAAGGCTTCGCCCGCCGTCAGGCTGTCACGCACGTGGATCGCCACCGGCGCCTCGCCCTTGTCCGCGCGCCAGGACCCGAGGCCGGCGCCGCCGAAATAGCAGCGACCGCTGGTCGGCATCGACACCACGCCGAACACCACCCGCCCCTGTTCGATCAGGGCGATGTTGACGGTGAACTCTTCGCTGCCGGAGATAAATTCCTTGGTGCCGTCCAGCGGGTCCACCAACCACCAGCGCTGCCAGCCGGCACGCACGTCTTGAGGGATATCGGCGTCTTCTTCGGAAAGCACCGGGATGCTCGGGTCCAGCGCGGTCAGGCCTTGCACGATCAGGTGGTGGGCCGCCAGATCGGCCGCGGTCACCGGCGACTCGTCGGCCTTGCTGGTGATGGCGACGTTGGCGCGCCAGAACGGCAGGATCGCCTCGCCGGCCTTCAAGGCCAGGTCGATCACTGGCGCCAGCAATGGGTGGGGAAAATTCATCGGTTGTTCGCTCATGCTTGAAAGGCGCCGCGCTGGGTCAGCAGGTCGCGGGCCAGGTACAGCGCGGCCAGGGCGCGGCCCTCGGTGAATTGCGGGTTCTGCGCCAGGCTCGACAGCTCGCGCAGGTTGATCTTGTCCACGCGCATCGGCTCGGGCTCATCGCCCTCCAGCCGTTCTTCGTAGAGGTCGGTGGCCAGCACCACCTGGATCTTCTGGCTCATGTAGCCGGGGGACAACGACAGCTCGGTCAGATGCTCCAACTGCCGCGCGCCAAAACCGGCCTCCTCCTTGAGCTCACGTTCGGCGGCCGCCAGCACATCCTCGCCGGGCTCGATCAGGCCCTTGGGCAGCGACAGCTCGTAGGCGTCGGTGCCGCCGCAATATTCCTCGACCAGCACCGCATGATCGGCATCGAGCATCGCCACGATCATCACCGCGCCGTAGCCCGCGCCCTTGCCCACCAGACGCTCGTAGGTGCGCTCCACACCGTTGGAAAAGCGCAACTGCACCGCTTCGACGCAAAACAGACGGCTGGTGGCGACGATCTCGCGGGCGAGTACGGTGGGTTTCTGGCGCATACAAAGGCTCCTTGGCGTGAACGCGCTACTATAACGCGGCTTTCCCGATTGTTTGTGTCGGATATCTTTCTACCGTTCGAGACGTTCTCCATGCCTTCACTGCCCTGGCGCGACATCGATACCGTTCTGCTGGATATGGACGGTACCCTGCTGGACCTGCACTACGACAACCACTTCTGGATGGAGCACCTGCCCCAGCGCTATGCCGAGCTGCATGGCGTCAGCCGCGCCATGGCGGAAATGGAACTGCAGCCGCTGTTCGAGCGTAACGCCGGACAATTGCAGTGGTATTGCCTGGACTTCTGGAGCGCCGAACTGAAGTTGCCGGTGCGCGAACTGAAGCTGGAGACCGCCCACCTGATCTCCCTGCGCCCGGACGCCGATACCTTTCTTGCGGCAATCAAGCAGGCAGGAAAGCGCGTGGTGCTGATCACCAATGCCCACCGCGACTCGTTGTCATTGAAGTTGGAAAAAGTAGAGCTGGCGCCCTACTTCGAACGTTTGATCAGTTCCCACGATTACGGTTTCGCCAAGGAGAACCCGCAGTTCTGGGACGCGCTGCAAGCGGATATCGACTTCGATCCGGCACGCAGCCTGTTTATCGACGACACCCTGCCGATCCTGCGCAGCGCGCGGGATTTCGGTGTGGCCCATCTGTTGGCGGTGAGTGAACCGGACAGCCGCAAGGGGCCGAAAGACACGGCGGAGTTTACCGCGCTGGGGGATTATCGAGAATTGATCGAGGGGCTGTAGAGCAATCCTGTAGCCGCTGCCGCAGGCTGCGATCGACCGTGGAACGGTCGCAGCGATGTTGATCGCTGAAGGTCCTTCGGACCTTATCGCAGCCTGCGGCAGCGGCTACAGGCCGAGCATTACTCGGGAATACGCAGTACCTGGCCCGGATAGATCTTGTCCGGGTGCGACAGCAGCGGCTTGTTGGCCTCGAAGATTTTGTTGTACTTGTTGGCGTCGCCGTACACGGCCTTGGAAATGGCGCTGAGGGTGTCGCCTTTTTTCACGGTGACAAAACGCGCGGCAGCCGCCACAGGACCGGTGACGGTGATCTGGTCGTCGACGCTGCCGACACCTTCGATGTTGCCCACGGCCAGCAGAATCTTTTCCTTCTCTTCCTGACTGGCCACTTCGCCGGTCACGATGACCTTGTCGCCTTCCACGGTAGCCTGGACGTTGGGGTTACCCAGGCCGACCTTGGCGATGTGCTCCTTCAACTGTTCGCTCGCATTGGCGTTACCCGGCGTCAACAAATCGATAAGCTTTTCGCCCGCTTCTTTCACAAAGCTAAAAATACTCATGGTGCACACTCCTTGGGTTTAATAGGTCCAGACGCGAAAGACTAGACCAGCCTTCAGAGACGAGGTTCAAAATCGACCAATGACTCTGTGCACGGCAAGCACGCTAGAATCGCCTCCCCCCGCGCCCAGGAAGCGAAGATGGACATCAAACAGCTGAAATTCCTCATCGCTCTCGACGAAACCCGCCACTTCGGCCAGGCCGCCGCGCGCTGCCACATCACCCAGCCGACCCTGTCCATGCGCCTGCGCAACCTCGAGGAAGAACTCGAGCTGCCGCTGGTCAACCGCGGCCAGCGTTTCGAGGGCTTCACCGCCCCCGGGGAACGGGTGCTGGCCTGGGCCCGCAGCGTGCTGGCCGCCTATGACGGGCTGCAGGCCGAGGCGGCCGCCTGTCGCGGCAATCTGGTCGGTACCCTGCGCCTGGGGGTGGTGCCGCTGTCGAGCTTCGACCCGCTGCCACTGATGCAGCGCCTGCACCAGGCGCACCCGAATGTGCGCTTCGAGTTGTCGGCGCTGAGTTCCGAACAGATCCTCGAACAGCTGGCGAGCAATCGCCTGGATATCGGCGTTTCCTACCTGGAGCGCCTGGACAGCGAACGCTTCGAATCCCTGGCCCTCGGCGAAACCCGCATGGGCCTGCTCTACGACCAACGCTTCTTCAGCTTCGGCGAGCAGCCCCTGAGCTGGGAGGCCGTGATCGAACTGCCGCTGGGCATGCTGACCAGCGGCATGCATTTTCGCCAGTCCATCGACCATAACTTCCACAGCCGCGGCCTCACCCCACAACCGCTGCTGCAGACCGATGCCGTGCATCAACTGCTGCAAGCCGTACATGGCGGCCTGTGCTGCGCGATCATGCCGTTGGACGGCGGCCTGGAAGCCCTCACCGAACACCTGCGCCTGCAACCCATAGCAGACGCCAATACCCTGGCGCACCTGGGCCTGATCATGCGCCGCAGTGCACCGCGCTCGGCCCTCGCCGAGGCGTGCTTTGCCCTGCAGCAGAAATCACCGAGCGAGCCTTGATCGACGGCATCTATCGGCACATCAGTACTAGCAATTAGACGCGACACTTTGACGCGCTTAGTCTTAGGGCTGGATATTCCGCCGGTGATGCCCCATGAAACCCCAGCGCCCGGCTTGCGCGACGCCCACTGCGAAAACGCCCGCGCCCGCCGCCAGTCAGAACTACCGCTACAGCAACCTCGACCACACGGAATCGGCCAGCACCGCGCTCGCCGAGGAAGTCGCGCTGGCGATCGCCTACAACGGCATCAGCCAGGCCGTGATGCTGGTCACCCCCAGCGACCTGGAAGACTTCATCGTCGGCTTCAGCCTCGGCAGCGGCATCATCGGCGACGCGTCGGACATCTACGACCTGCAACTGAGCGGCAGCGGTTCGGCCCAATACGCCCAGGTACAGATCTCCAGCCGCGCCTTCTGGAACCTCAAGCAACAACGCCGGCAACTGGCCGGTACCAGCGGTTGCGGCCTGTGCGGCGTGGAAGCCGTGGAGCAGGCCCTGCCGGACCTCAAGGTGCTGCCCGGCGCGCCGTTGCCGCCGGCCCAATGGCTCGATGGCCTGCGCCAGCGCATCAGCGCCTTCCAGCCCCTGGGCCAGCACTCAGGCGCAGTGCATGCGGCGGTGTTCATGAACGCCCAGGGCGAGCTGCTGCTGGGCCGTGAAGATATCGGCCGGCACAACGCGCTGGACAAGCTGATCGGTGCGTTGATCCGCCAGAACATAACCACTGCCGGCGGCGTGGCCATCGTCACCAGCCGTTGCAGCCTGGAACTGATCCAGAAAGTCCTGCGTGCCGGCATCCAGACCCTGGTCAGCCTGTCGGCGCCCACCGGCCTGGCCCTGCAATGGGCACGCCGGCACAACCTCAACCTCATTCACCTGCCACAAAAAAGTGCGCCACGGGTCTATAGCCCTGCGATGGAGAAACAAGCGTGACCACTCATCATCAAGCCGACCAGACACCCACCCCGCGCTACAAGCCCTACAAGGGCCCGGCCGGCGGCTGGGGCGCGCTCATCAGCGTCGCCCAGGCCTGGCTGACGAGTGACAACGCACTGAAGAACATCCGCATGATGCTCAAGACCAACCAGAACGGCGGTTTCGACTGCCCGGGCTGCGCCTGGGGCGACTCGCCGGAAAGCGGCATGGTCAAGTTCTGCGAGAACGGCGCCAAGGCGGTGAACTGGGAAGCCACCAAACGCCGCGTGGACGGCAAGTTCTTCGCCAGACACAGTGTCAGCTCGCTGCTGGAGCAGAGCGACTACTGGCTCGAATACCAGGGCCGCCTGACCGAGCCCCTGAGCTACGACGCCGAGACCGATCGCTATAAGCCCATCAGTTGGGAAGCGGCCTTCGCCCTGATCGGCAAGCACCTGCGAGCACTGCCCAGCCCGGACATGGCCGAGTTCTACACCTCGGGCCGGGCCAGCAACGAAGCGGCGTACCTGTACCAGCTGTTCGTGCGCGCCTACGGCACCAACAATTTCCCCGACTGCTCGAACATGTGCCACGAGGCCAGCGGCGTGGCCCTGGCGCAGAGCGTCGGCGTCGGCAAAGGCACCGTGACCTTCGACGACTTCGAGCATGCCGATGCGATTTTCGTCTGGGGCCAGAACCCCGGCACCAACCATCCACGGATGCTCGAGCCGCTGCGCGAAGCAGTGAAACGCGGAGCCCAGGTGGTCTGCATCAACCCGCTGAAAGAGCGCGGCCTGGAACGCTTCCAGCATCCGCAGCACCCGATCGAAATGCTCACCAACGGCAACAAGCCGACCAATACCGCCTACTTCCGCCCAGCCCTGGGCGGCGACATGGCGGTGGTGCGCGGCATGGCCAAGTTCCTCCTGCAATGGGAACGCGACGCCCAGAAGACTGGCGCGCCGGCGGTGTTCGATCACGACTTCCTCAACGAACACACCGCCGCCGTGCTGGATTACCTGAGCGTCATCGACGACACCCCATGGGACGAGATCGTCGAGCAGTCCGGCCTGACCCTGGTGGAGATCGAGCGCGCGGCGCGCATGTACGCCAAGGGCAAGAACGTGATCATGTGCTGGGCCATGGGCATCACCCAGCATCGCCATTCGGTGCCGACCATCCAGGAAATCGCCAACCTGATGCTGCTGCGCGGCAACATCGGCCGTCCGGGCGCCGGCCTGTGCCCGGTGCGTGGCCACAGCAACGTGCAGGGCGACCGCACCATGGGCATCAACGAACAGCCGCCGGTGGCCTTCCTCGACGCCCTGGAGCGACGCTTCCAGTTCAAGGTGCCGCGCGAGAACGGCCATAACGTGGTCGAGGCGATCCACGCCATGCTCGAAGGCCGTTCGAAAGTCTTCATCGGGCTGGGCGGCAACTTCGCCCAGGCCACCCCGGACAGCCCGCGGACCTTCCAGGCCCTGCGCAACTGCGACCTGACCGTGCAGATCAGCACCAAGCTCAACCGCAGCCACCTGGCCCACGGCAGGGAGGCACTGATCCTGCCGTGCCTGGGCCGCACCGACATCGACCTGCAGAGCGAAGGCGCGCAAGCAGTGACCGTGGAAGACTCCTTCAGCATGGTCCACGCCTCCAACGGCCAGTTGCAGCCACTGTCACCGCAGATGCGTTCAGAGCCGTCGATCCTCGCCGGCATCGCCGCCGCTACCCTGGGCAGCCACCCGGTGGACTGGAACTGGCTGGTGGCCGATTACAGCCGCATCCGCGACCTGATCGCCGACACCATTCCCGGCTTCAAGGACTTCAACGAGCGGGTGAAAAACCCTGGCGGCTTCTACCTCGGCAACTCGGCCGGCGCGCGGCGCTGGAACACCCCGTCTGGCCGCGCCAATTTCCGCCCGAACCTGCTGCCCAAGGATCTGGTGCATGAGCGCACCCGCGCCACCGGGCAGTTGCCGGACCTGATCATGCAGTCGATGCGTTCCCACGATCAGTACAACACCACCATCTACGGCCTGGACGACCGCTATCGTGGCGTGAAGGGCCAGCGCGACGTGCTGTTCGTCAACGAAGCCGACATCATCCGCCTGGGCTTCAAGCCGGGGCAGAAAGCCGACATCGTTTCGTTGTGGGATGACGGTCGCGAACGTCGGGTCAAGGGTTTCACCCTGCTGGCCTTCGATATTCCGGCGGGGCAGGCCGCGGCCTACTACCCGGAGGTGAACCCGCTGGTGCCGCTGGAAAGCATCGGGGACGGCAGCTACACCCCGACCTCGAAGTTCGTCGCGATCCGCCTGGAGGCGGCCAGCGACAGCGGCTTGATCATGGCCCGGTCGGCCTGATCGGCGAACTCATTGGCCCTGTAGCCGCTGCCGCAGGCTGAGGAGGCGTTGTTCTTGAGGGCGCTGGAAGGCGCTATGCGCCTTATCGCAGCCTGCGGCAGCGGCTACGATCCGCGAGATGTTCCAGCGCCAACCAAATCGCAGGCACAAAAAAGGCCGTTTCCATCCAGAAGCGGCCTTTTCCAAGTAGCTACAGACTCGCAAAAACGGGATAAGTTCCCTACTAAAAACAATAAGTTACGAGATTGTGTACAACTCGTGCTATTCGTCGGATTTTGATTGTAAGCGCCTCAATACAGCCTCAGGATCGCGCCGTCATCCCTTTGAGGCTCCTCTATGAAGTTCTCCTCGATTCTCTTGTTGTCCCTTGGCCTGGTCAGCGGCATCGCCTCTGCCGGCGGCACCACAGAAGCAGGTGTGGGCGGCGCATTGGGCGGGGTTCTAGGCTCGGTCGTCGGTCAGTCGATTGGTGGTAGCACCGGTTCGACCATCGGTGCGGCCCTGGGCGGCGCGGGCGGTAGTGCCGTGGGTGCCGACAGACGCAGCCGTGGCGAAGCCGCTATCGGTGGTGCGCTGGGCGCAGCCGGCGGTAACGTGGTCGGTCGCAGCATGGGGGGCACCACTGGCAGCCTGATCGGCGCAGCGGCGGGCGGTGGCGTCGGCGGCGCGCTGGGTAACCACCTGGGCAACTCCAGCGATCGTGACGATCGCCGCTACCGTGATCGCGACTACGACGATCGTCGCTACTATCGCGACGGCCACCCGGGTCGTGGCCATGCCTACGGGCATCGCAAGCACAAGCGTCACTGGCGCGACTAAGACCTGAAACGGTCGCAGCCCGCTGACACAAAGACCGCAGCCTGACGGCAGCTCCTGCCAGACAGGGTTCATCACCCCCGGGATGAACCCCCAGGAGCCGCCGAAGCAGGCTGTGTGAAAGCGTCGCGAGTGAAGGCAAGACAAGGCAAAAACAGGCGAGGAAGCGGAGTTTAGGGGCCTAAATGAGCATTCCGAGCCTGTTTTTAACGCAGGATTGCCGAACGCAGCAGCTTTCACACAACCTGCGAAGGCTGCGGTTTTTTTTTGTGCCTTACATCAGCAAGCGTTCCAGCGCTGCACGCAGCCCGGCGGGAATCCCCACCGGCTGGTTCGATGCCCGATCGACGAACACATGCACGAAGCGCCCCGCCGCGCAGGCATCGCTTTCCCCCGCCTTGAACACCGCCAGCTCATACTGCACCGAACTGTTGCCCAGCTTGCCGACGCGCAGGCCGATCTCGATGCGCTCGGGAAAAGCGATCGAGGCAAAGTAATCGCAGGCCGAACTCACCACGAAACCCACCACCTCGCCGTCATGGATATCCAGGCCGCCCTCTTCGATCAGGTAGGTGTTCACTGCCGTGTCGAAGAAGCTGTAGTAGGTGACGTTATTCACATGACCGTACACATCGTTGTCGTGCCAACGCGTGATGATGGGCTGGAAGTGGCGGTAGTCGGTGCGTTGCGGCATGTGGTCGGTCATTGGCGGGTTCTCGGAGGTGAGGTGTCTGGAAGGCGACCCTGCTGTGGTCGGTCAGGCGATCGACTATTTCAACCGATGGCCCGGTGATCGGCAAACCCTTTGCCAGCCTGCACCAGCTCGTCAATCAACCGCGCCGGCTTCCAATGCGCGCCCAACTCGGCTTGCAGCCGCAGCAAGTCTTTCTGGATTGCCACCAGCCCCTGCCGGTCCGCCCAACTCATCGGCCCGCCCTTGTCCGCCGGGAAGCCATAACCGTTGAGGTACACCAGGTCGATATCCTGTGCCGAGCCGGCGATGCCTTCCTCGAGGATCTTCGCGCCTTCGTTGACCAGCGCCAGCAGGCAGCGTTCGAGGATTTCCTCGAGGCCAACATCGCGACGACGGTAGCCCAGGCCTTCGCTGACCTCCTGAACCAGAGCATCGACCTGCACATCGTGCTCGGCCTGGCGACTGCCGGGCTCATAGTGGTAATAGCCGTTGCCACTCTTCTGGCCGAACCGGCCCGCCTCGCACAGGCGATTATCCACCTGCACTTCGTGCGCCTCCTGGCCCTTGCCGGCCAGTTGCCGGGCGCGCCACTCCAGGTCGATGCCAACCACGTCATACATGCGGAACGGGCCCATGGCAAAACCGAAGCCCTGCAATGCGGCATCCACCTGATAAGGGAAAGCCCCTTCCAGCAGCATCTTGCGCGCCTCCAGCACATAGGTACGCAACATGCGATTGCCGATGAATCCAGGGCAGTTGCCGGACACCACACTGACCTTGCCCATGCGTTCGCCCAGCGCCAGCGCGGCCTCGAGCACCTGCGGTGCGGTCGCGGCGCCGCGCACGATTTCCAGCAGCTTCATGATGTGCGCCGGGCTGAAGAAATGCAGGCCCAGCACCTGCCGCGGTCGCCGGGTGACCGCGGCGATGGCGTCGATATCCAGCGCCGAAGTATTGCTGGCAAGGATCGCCCGCGGCTGGAGCAGGTCATCGAGCTCGCGGAAGATTTTCTGTTTCAGCTCGAGGTTTTCGTAGACCGCCTCGATCACCAGGTCCACATCGCGGATCGCCAGGTAATCCGCTGCCGCGCTTACCCGGGCCCGGCGCGCGTCGGCCTCTGCCTGATCGATCCGACCCTGACGCACGTTGTGCGCATAAGTCTCGGTCACCGCTGTCAGCGCCTGTTCGAGCATCTGCGGGTTGTTGTCCGCCCACTGCACCGCAACCCCGGCATTGGCCAGGCACATCACTATCCCGCGGCCCATGGTCCCGGCACCGATCACTGCGGCGCGCTGAATGTCGATCTGGCTCATAGTGGCTCCCTTGTAGGTGGCTCGAAGACGCAAACCACCATAATCAGGCCCAGGGTATTTTTGAAATTTATTCCTGTGATGAGCGGCATTCAGCGGATGGATCGGGCAGGCATCAACCCTGAAGGTGATGTTCAGCCCAATCGCGCACGTCGGCGTAGGGGTAATCCTCGAGTACCGCAAAACCCTGGATCGACCGCGCCTTGAGCTTGGTGAACAGCGGCACGCTGATCCCACAGAGGAAACGCGTCAACCGTTCCGCCCCTGGAACCGTGCCGCTGTGCTGTTGGTGCCTGTGGATAAATTCACCGCACAGCGCTTCGAAGTTTTTATCCACAAGCGCGGACAAGGCTGGCGGCTCCGGCAAGCGAGCCACCTGACCGTGACACACCGAGCAATGCCCGCACCGCTGCGGTGCCTGGTCATCGCCGAAATACTGCGCCAGGCGATACCCCAGGCACTGCTCGGTGGCGAACAGCGCGAGCATCGCGTGGATCCGCGCGATCTCGCTGCTTTCGTGCTGCTTGAAATAGGCGTGCAACTGCTGGCTCAGGATCGCGGCATCGAAGCCCGTCTCCAGCAGGTTGTAGACCTCGGTCATCTGCTTGCTTTCCAGCTCGACCCAGCCCTTTTCCTGGAAGTAGTCCAGGGCCTTCACCACCCGGTTACGCTCGGCCTGATGTTGCTGATACAGCGCGTCGAAATTCACCGTGGCCCAGGTCCGGGCACGGCTGGAGGTCTCGATGATCGCCGCCACGAACTCTCGGCGCTCACCCTCGAAACGCGCCAGCAGCACCTGCGGTTCCTCGAGGAACTTGAAGCGGTATTCGGCGAAGTAGGCGTAACGCGGCGCGATCAGCCCACGCAGCTCCAACTGCACCAGCAAGGTCTTGAGCGGCAGCTGACGAATGTTGCTCTGGTCCGCCAGCGGCCCCAACAGGAACTCCCACTGCCCGTCGGGCGTCGCCCCCTGCAACTCGTCCAGTACACAACGAATGCCTTCCAGCTCCGGCGTGTCGCCGTAGACGAAGTTTTCCAGCACGTTGAGGCTGTCGCGGTTAGCCAGCACCAGGCAGTCCGAAGGTTGGCCATCACGCCCGGCGCGGCCGATTTCCTGGCTGTAGTTCTCGATGGATTTGGGCAGGTCGAAATGCACCACGTTATGGATGTCGCTCTTGTCGATGCCCATGCCGAAAGCGATGGTGGCGACGATGCAATTGGACTGGCCAGCCATGAACTGACGCTGGATGGCCTCGCGCTGCTCATGGGGCAGACCGGCGTGATAGGCCTGGGCCTGGATGCCGTGGCGACTCAGATGCTCGGCGATGTGCTCGGCGGTTTTCTGCAAGGTGACATAGACGATGCTCGGCTGCCCGGGACGCTCGCTCATCCACTGCACCAGGCGCCGGCGCTTGTCCTGGCCGCGCACCGGTTCCACCAGCAGGTTGAGGTTGGGCCGATAGAAACCGGTGGTCACCACATCCTGCCCGGCGATGGCGAATTTCGCCTGCATGTCGGCGATCACCTTGGGCGTGGCGGTAGCGGTCAGCAGCAGTGCCTGGGGAATGTTGAACTGGCGCTGATAGTCCGGCAGCTTGAGGTAGTCGGGGCGAAAGTTATGGCCCCATTCGGAGATGCAGTGCGCTTCGTCCACCACCAGCAGGGAGATCCGCACCTGCTGCAGGAAGTTGCGAAAGCGCTCGTTCTTCAGGCGCTCCACCGAGATCATCAGGATCTTCAGTTCACCGGAGCGCGCCCGCGCCATGACCTCGTTGGCGTCGTCGCGGCTCTGCGCCGAATCGATGCTCGCCGCGGCGATGCCGTGCCGCTGGAGGAACGCCAGCTGGTCCTGCATCAGCGCCAGCAGCGGCGAGACCACCAGGGTCAGGTGCGGCAGCAGCAAGGCCGGCAACTGGTAACACAGGGACTTGCCGGAGCCCGTGGGAAAGATCGCCGCCGCCGAGCGCCCGGCCAGTACCGCGCTGACCGCCGCCTCCTGGCCGGGACGAAACTGTGGATAACCGAAGACCTGTTCGAGGGTGTCGTGCATGAGCTGTCACTCCTTTGACCGCTGACGTGCCTTGCAGACTGGCACAGGGTCGGGAAAAGGTCGGGGAAGAAAGGATACGGGATGATACAGGGAGGCGCAGAATGCTGTCCGGCTGGGGTTATGCGGAGTTTTTCAGGGTGTATCGCGAACCACCAGGCAGCCGATGGCTCGCGATAAAAGTCGTGTTCTTACCGCGTCGCGCGGCAATCCACCCACTTCACGCCATTGCTCTTGTTGGCGGCGATCAGCGTCGGCACTGCAGCAGGCGCCTTGTTGTGAATGTCGTGGAACAAAATGATCCCCCGGCGCCACAGCAGCATCAGGGTCTGCACCCGCTGGCTCGCCGCGCTGGCGCTGAGGCTCTTGCTCCAGTCCTGGGAGTCGATGCCCCAGAGCATCACCTTGATACCCTGGGCCTTGAAGAACGCCGCACTGTCACTCGAACGCTGACCATAAGGCGGGCGGAACAGCGGCTGGTAATCATCCGGCAACGTGCCGCGCACCAGGGTCGCGGAACGGGTGATGGACTGCTGCCATTCGCTCCAGGCGCTGTGAGACTTATGCGCCCAACCATGCAAGGCAACACACTGGCCGCTGTACAACTCACGCATTTGCGCCGGCGAGGACTTGCGCAGACGCGCCTGGAACGGCTCGCCCAGCACGAAGAACAGGCCATGCAGATCGTTGGCCCGCAGCACATTGGCCAGCGTATCGGTATGGCCGCCCGCGGCCGTCGGGCCGTCGTCGAAGGTCAGCAGAAACTGCCGGTCCGCCAACTCGTCGCCCATCAGCTCGGCGCTGTCGAAACGTTCGATCTCACTGCTGATCTGCGGGAACAAGGCCGCCAGGCGCAGCTGTTCGTTCAGATACTGCTCATGAAACTGGCGGCTCGCCTGGGCCCACGCGTCATAGGCCGGGCTGACCGTTCCGGTGAAGCCCTGGGCCAGTTGCCGCAAGTCATCCAGGTTACGCACCAGCGGGCAGAAGGCGGCGCCTTCACAGTCCTGGCTGGCGCTGTGGAAACTGCTGAGCAGGCGTATCCAGAAACGCTCGCGCACTTGCTCGACCGAATGATGGTCCAGCGCCTTGACGCCCAGGCGCTGTTTGAGACTGACATCGTCCAGCGCCTCGCTGGCCAGCAGGGCCTTGCCGAACATCAGGATTTCCGCGCGCGAGGCGGTATCGAAGCCCGCTTGCGTGGCCAGCGAACCCGGCCAGCTACTGCGGTCGATGGTGGCGAACACCATCGGGCCGGCAGCCTGGGCAACGGCCGTCCACAGGGACAACATCAACGCAACAACCAGAACCCGCATAACAACCTCCATAAATGCATAACGCGCCGTGGGACGGCGCGTTATGGGGGTCAGATCAACACCCGTGAATCAACGGTTTTGCACACGCTCGATGGCTTTGTCGTACACCGGGTTGGCCTTCTGCTGCTTGGCCAACTGATAGTGACGCAGGGCATCGGCGAACTGGCCGGCCGCTTCGTAGATGCGCGCGATGTTGTAGTAGGAACTGGCGCGCACGGTGGCCGCCGAGCTGCCGCTGGCCAGAGCAATGGCCTTGCGGTTGGCCCAGATCGATTCGGCGGTGTTGCCGGCTTTCTGATAGGCCAGGCCGAGGTTGCTGTAGGCCTGACCGTAGCCGTTGTTCAGCTCGATGGCCTGACGGTAGAAGTCGATGGCTTGCTGCAGGTTACCGGCGTGGTAAGCCTCTTCGCCCTTGCGGTTCAGGGTTTTCGCATCGGCTTGTGCGCTGCTGCTGACGGCAACGGCGGCAACTTCCACTTTGTCGTCGAGCAACGGCGACACTTCGTTCAACACGTCCTGCGCGTCGACGGTCACGCCGCTGAGGGTGTTGATGTCCTGGAAGTCACCATTGCCGGTCATGCGGAACACGGTCCACAGGTTACCGCTGCGGTCCTGCGGCACGTAGTAGGTGCGCACCAGCGACTGCCCCATGTACACGAACACCTTGGCCTGGCTGGCGGCAAGCTGACGGGACTCCGGACGGGTCTGGTTACTGTAGTCATGCACCGCGTACACATAGCTTTCGCCGTAGTGTTTCTTTTCCAGGGTGATGGTTTCCGGGCCGTAGCCGTCGATATCGTCGACGTCCAGGTGGGCGTCATCGCCTTGCTGGTTGCGGAAGTAGATGTTGTTGCCCGGGAAGATCATGTGCGAATCGAGATCGCTGGGGGTCGCGCCCCAGGTCAGCACCACGCGCAGACCGTCGAGGTTCTGCATCACCGGGCTGATGGCGTAGGTCATGCCGCTGCACGGGCACTTGACCACCAGGTTGGAGTAGCCGGGTTTCTTGATGATCAGCAGGTTGCTGGGGTCATCCGCAAAGTCGGTGGTCAGGGTCACCTGGCCTTGAGCATTGGTACGACCGACAACGCTCTGTGCCCCATTGCGCTGCACCAGCACTTCGGCGTCGGCGATCTTCTGGTCCTTGACCACCGCACTCAGCACCTCGACCGGCAGCTGCTGCGCCGTCACCGAAAACGCCAATGCCCACAACGAAAAAATCGAAGTCACGCGAAACAAGCGCATACCTAATTCCCTTTAAGTGTATGAAGTCGGCACCCAAAGGTACCCGGCAGATTTCGCGCGCACCATACACAGTTTTTTGGGGGTTTGCTTGTTAATCCATCAGGAAATGCTGGTGTCTACGGGAATCCCTGAAACTTGCCGGGGAGCGGGGGGATGACAAAACCTTTCACACCGATTTGAAACCGGGCAAACCATTAGCCGCCCGCCACTCCTTCACTAGCCGTGTGATGCCTTCGGACGAGTCATCGGCACCATTCTCTGGGTAAAAAATCAGATCGGAGCCTGCTGGGTATTCGCTTACCTTTTCGAAATGGAATACAAGCGCATTCACTTTTTGGGGCGTCATAGGTGAATGTCCAACAGCTCTCAAGAACCATTACTTCCATCTGATGACGCTAGATAGAGATCCATCCCTTCAGGAAAACTCACTGAACACAATTGCTCAATTTCAACAATCTGAGCAGCCGTTAATCGAAAGTCGGCACCAATACAGTCACTGGCTCCTGTCCACCCCATGACTGGAGCCAGTTCGTCGACAGACACATTAATAGATACTTCAAATGTCAGTTCATCCTTTCCAGGCTCAAAGCCCATTACCGAGAACATCATGGTTCTACTCTCCTTCCCTTATCTGCATCTTTTGTTTGCTTACCTGTAACGTAATCAAACTCGCCTTGATGCCTTCCGCGCTTGTTGTATTTCTCAAGAGTGCCATGCTGACGATCCCACTCATAAATATTACCCGCCCTATCAACCCAACGCGGACGTAGTCCACCACCCCCAGTTACGGGCGTCTTAGACCGGACCCGCACAGCATCAGGGAAAGCCGGGAGCAAACCTTGAGGAGTGGGGTGATATTTATGGTCAGAAACACTCAAAACTACATACAGCGGCTGTACACCCGACCCCACCGGAAACACCAGAATAAAATCCCGATACTCCGGCGGATAAATCGGACTGACGATGATCCGCTCCGCCGCCTCAGTCGGCGGGAAAATCCAGATCGGTGGAGTCTGTGGCGCCGCTTCCAGCGGTGGTATCCCTATGGTGCTCGAAGGGTCCACAGCTGGGGTCCAGATAAGGGTGATGCCATCCCCCAGATCGGCCACTTGCTGCTCATCACGAACCTCAAACTCAGCCACCGGAATCATTTCCCACTCGCGGCGCCCCTGCGTGTTGAAACCGTAGCCCTTGAGACTGCCATCGGCCTGCTGTTCAACTCGCAGGCGTAGCCGGGTGCGAGCTTGCTTGAGATTGCGTAGCTGCTCTTCGCTGTACAGCGCGCCATCACCCAGGCTCGATGGAGCGAGCAAAGCCACCAGCCCCAGCAACGCACCGGCCGCCACGCCCGAGGAGATCAGCCCCAGGCCACTGCCGGTGGTACCAGCCGCCGCGGAGACACCACCCAGGGTCAAGGTACCGAGATTGGCCGGCAGCGCGCCGCTGATGCGCTTGAGGGCCACGCACCCACCCGCCTCGACCTCTCGACCGCCCAGCAGCGTCAACGCGCCGTAATTCGCCACCGAATCAGTGGGTATGAAGCCCGTCGGGGTGACGTAGTCGATGATTGCGTTCGGCAGCTTGCAAGACTTGGCAAATACGCAACCGACGGGCATTGGTTGCGATTCCACCTGTGTAGTCGCCAGCCGCTCTTCATAGGCCTGCTGGCGAGCGAGCATCTGCTCGTAACCCTGCTGCGCATCGTCACGCTCGGCCAATTCACTCGCCGTCATATCGCGCAGGCGACGATAACCACCGCCGTCAGCGTCGTAGTGCTGCCATACCTGGGGCACATCCTTGTTGCGGGCCATAGTCCTTTGCTCGGTCGCCTGGGAAACCCCGGTCTTCAACCGGGGGATCTCACGTTAACCAGTGCGAGGGGACCTTGGCTGTCAGGCAAATCCGAGCTGGTCGAGCGACTTTTCTTTTTCGCTCAGGCCAGGCGATTGGCCCTGAACTGTCTGCACAGGACACCAGGATTTACCTTACACGTCGCGTCGAATCAGGCTTATTGAGCCGCTCGAACAAGCCGCCTGGAATTTGAACGGGACTGAATGACGCCCACAAAAAAGCCGCCCCAAAGGGCGGCTTCTTGAACCACTTACCCGATGCTTACAGCTTCGGACCAGCAGCCTTGATGGCGTCGCTCACGTCGAACTTCTTGAAGTTCTCGATGAACAGGCCGGCCAGGGCCTTGGCGGCTTCGTCGTAGGCGGCTTTGTCAGCCCAGGTGTTGCGCGGGTTGAGCAGGCCGGTTTCGACGCCTGGAACGGCCAGTGGCACGTCCAGGTTGATGGTGTCCAGGTGCTCGGTCTCGGCACCGACCAGAGCGCCGCTCTGGATGGCCGCGATCACGCCACGGGTGGTCGGGATGTTGAAGCGCTTGCCAACGCCGTAGCCACCGCCGGTCCAGCCGGTGTTGACCAGGTAGACCTTGGAGCCGAAGCCGCGGATGCGCTTGATCAGCAGCTCTGCGTAAACGCCGGCCGGACGCGGGAAGAACGGTGCGCCAAAGCAGGTGGAGAAGGTCGACTTGATACCAGCGCCCGAACCCATTTCGGTCGAGCCCACCAGAGCGGTGTAGCCGGACAGGAAGTGGTAGGCAGCTTGTTCTTCGCTGAGGATCGATACTGGCGGCAGTACGCCGGTCAGGTCGCAGGTCAGGAAGATCACGGCGTTCGGCTCGCCACCGAGGTTTTTCTCGGAACGCTTCTCGACGTGCTCCAGCGGGTAGGCGGCGCGGCTGTTCTGGGTCAGGCTGCCGTCGGCGTAGTCAGCCTTCTTGGCGTCGTCCAGCACAACGTTTTCCAGCACTGCGCCGTGCTTGATGGCTTTCCAGATGACCGGCTCGTTCTTCTCGGACAGGTCGATGCACTTGGCATAGCAGCCGCCTTCGATGTTGAACACCACGCCCTCGCCCCAGCCGTGCTCGTCGTCACCGATCAGGTAACGGCTTTCATCGGCGGACAGGGTGGTCTTGCCGGTACCGGACAGACCGAAGAACAGGGTCACATCGCCCTCTTCGCCGATGTTGGCGGCGCAGTGCATCGGCAGCACGTCGGCGGCCGGCAGCAGGAAGTTCTGCACCGAGAACATGGCTTTTTTCATTTCACCGGCGTAGCGCATGCCAGCGATCAGCACTTTCTTCTGAGCGAAGTTGAGGATCACGCAACCGTCGGAGTTGGTGCCGTCACGCTCTGGAACGCATTCGAAGTTGGCAACGTTGAGCACCTGCCACTCATCACGGCCAGCCGGGTTGTACTGGGCCGGGTTGATAAACAGGCAACGACCGAACAGGTTCTGCCAGGCAGTCTGGGTGGTCATCTTCACGGCTAGGTAGTGCTCGTCGGAAGCACCTACATGCACATGGGAAACAAAATGCTCTTGCGCGTTGTTGAATGCCTCGACGCGAGCCCACAGGGCATCGAACTTGTCGGCCGGGAACTTGCGGTTGATCGGGCCCCAGGCGATAGCGTCCTGGGTGCTCGGCTCTTCAACGATGAAACGATCGACTGGCGAACGGCCGGTACGGTGACCGGTACGAACAACCAGCGCGCCGGTATCGGCAAGCTCGCCTTCACCGCGGTTCAGGGCTTCTTTGACCAGATCATCAACACTCAGATCGGTGTACACGGCGTTATTGGCTTGCGTCATGAGGTTCCCCGTCGGCCAGTGGCCGAGTGCTCCAAACGTTTTGTAGTAGAAAGTCGTGCACTACTACCGCGAAAAAAGTGCGCCGGATTATGCCAGAAAAGCCCAAAAAGAGTAGGGCCCTCCCGTCAGAACGGCGTTAATCCGGCGCTTGACAGGTGATTTACCTGCGCTGAAACGTTTTAGTGACGAGTATCTGACGGCGACTCGACACCCGCTCCGGCGAACAATTGGCTGATATCGGCCGCATCGAACAGGTAGCGCTCGTTGCAGAACTGGCAATCGATCTCGATGCTGCCGCCGTGTTCGACCACCAGCTTCTGCGCATCTTCCAGACCCAGACTGACCAGTGCATTGCCCGAGCGTTCCCGCGAGCAGCTGCAACGGAAGCGCAACGGCTGCACATCGAACAGGCGCACGGCTTCTTCGTGGTAGAGGCGATGGAGCACGGTTTCGTTGTCCAGGCTCAGCAGTTCGTCGGCGGTCAGGGTGCTGCCCAGCGCGGTGATGTGCTGCCAGCTGGCGGCGCGTTCTTCTTCATCCTTGAGGCGGTCGGCCGGCAGTTGCTGCAGCAGCAGGCCACGGGCGCGACGACCGTCGGCGTGCAGCCAGAAACGGGTACCGACCTGCTGGGACATGACGAAGTAGTTGGTGAAGCATTCCGACAGGGTCGCGCCGTCCAGGTCGACGATGCCCTGGTAACGCTGACCGTGGGTCGGGTCGACGGTCAGGGCCAGCACGCCATTGGGCATCAGGTCGGCCAGGGTCGCGTCCGGGGCGATCTGCTCCGCGTCATAGCGGGCCAGACCACGGATCTCGCGCTCGCTGGAGCACTCGATCATCAGCAAAGGCACCGGGCCTTCGGAACGGGCCTGGAGGATCAGCAAGCCATCGAACTTCAGCGTGCCGACCAGCAGCGCGGCCGCCGCCATCAGCTCGCCGAGCAGTTGCGCGACCGGCTCCGGGTAAGCGTGTTTGGCGAGGACTTCGGCATAGCTGCGCTCCAACGCCACCAGCTCGCCGCGGGCGTCGCTGTCATCGAAGATGAAGCGTTGGGTGAAGTCGGTATCCGGCAAATGAGTCATAGGTTTGGGTATCTGAAGTGATGACAAAATGGTTACAAGATATGAAAATTGCGTTTTTTGCACTGTTACGGTGCGCGATTTTCTGCCATTGGAGGCATTTTATGAACAATCCGGGTTTGTTCCAAGCAAGGTGGAACCTCGGCAAGCTAGTGTTGTGCAATTTGCTCCCTCTGGCGCTGCTGGGTTTCTGGTTATGGCCAAGCGGGCAGATGCTTTGTGTAATGTTCGACGAATGGCTGTTCCGCCTGCTGAATGCTCCCCTTGCGAGCAACTCCACCTGGCTGCATATCTGGGCCGTGGCCAGCCTCAGGCCTTTTGACGCGATAGTCGGGCTGATCCTGCTGACCCTGTTGATCCGCGGTGACTGGGTGTTCAAGGCCGTGGACGTGCGCCGGGCGTTTTTCGGCTTCCTGTCGATCCTGGTCCTGATGCTGATTATCCGCCTGTTGTTCTCCAGGCTCGCCGACGCCATGGGCTGGCAACACGACAGCCCGTCGATGATGCTCCAGGATGCCGTGCACATGAGCGACTATTTCCCGCACTGGGAAAAAACCTGGGAACTCAAGGACCGTTCCAGCCAGAGCTTCCCCGGTGACCACGCTTCGGTGCTGCTGATCTGGGCACTGTTCATGAGCGTGTTCAGCCGCGGCGTCGGCCAGCTCCTGGTGATCTGGGGCCTGACCCTGCTGTTTATGATGCCGCGCCTGGTGGCGGGCGCGCACTGGGGCCAGGACGACTATATCGGCGGCGTGCTGCTGGCGGTCTGGGCGCTCGGCTGGGGCTACTACACCCCGTATGCGGCCAAGGCTTCGAACTTCCTGCTGCGGGTGACCAATCCGCTGTTCAACCTGCTGGGCAAGCTGCCGTTGCTGTCGCGCCTGAGCGTGGTGCGGGCTACGGCCTGAGCAGGCGCCGGCTTGCCGGTGATTGAATGCAGACGATGCGCCCTCCAGGGAATAGTGAGAGGGCTGCAACCGCTGCTTTGCAACTGATCGCAGGCAGCCTCGCTCCTACAGGGGCTTATTCGTGGCTGTGGAACTTGAACAGGTCGCGCCGCTGTTTCTTGGTCGGCTTGCCATCGGTGCTCACACCCAGGGCGCCGGCCTTGCGTAGCGCGGCGGCGTTTTCCCGCTTGGCGATGCTGGCTTCGGTTTCCGTATAGAGAGCCTGCGCCTCCGGCGCCCCACGGCGCACGATCGACAGGGCCTGGACCACCACGGTGCGCTCGTCGAAACCGGTGCGTATCTCATACTCGTCGCCGATCCTCGGCTCCTTGCCCGGTTTGCAGCGCTCGCCCCGGTGATGCACCTTGCCGCTTTCGATGGCGGCCTTGGCCAGGGCACGGGTCTTGTAGAAGCGCGCCGCCCACAGCCATTTATCCAGACGGACCTTGTCGTCGTCTTCGGCTTTTTGTGCCATGGCATTTCCTCATTCTGAAATATTTTCGAACTGTACTACCGTTTCTCTCGTGCCATGAATTGCGATGGCTCGGTTTACAATGCGAGGCTCTGCGGCAGCCCGTCCGGGAGCTGTGGAGCCGGGCCTAGATATCTGTCGCCTTTTACCCATTATTCTGCGTGAATACCGCGAATTCGGCCGCTTGACGGTACGAGCGGGTTCCTCAGCGGTTGAGCACATTTGAAGACATTTGACCATTTGACCGTCGTGGGTCTGCGCGAGTGGGTGGCGCTTCCGGATTTGGGAGTCGCCGGCCTGCGCGCCAAGATCGATACCGGCGCCAGCACCTCCAGCCTGCATGCCACCGAGATCGAGCCGTTCGAGCGCGACGGTGAGCAGTGGGTGCGCTTCAACGCGCACCTGGGCAGCGTGGTGCAGTTGCGTCACCGGCGTTGCGAAGCGCCGCTGGTGGCGATGAAAACCATCAAGAGTTCCAACGGCCAGGCGCAGGTGCGCTACGTGATCAGTACCACCCTGGCGCTCGGCGATCGGGTCTGGCGGGTGGAGTTCACCCTCGCCTGCCGCAAGGCCATGCGCTATCGCCTGCTGCTCGGTTCCAAAGCCCTGATCGATGGCCAGTTGGTGGTCAATCCAGGGATCAAATACGTTCAAGACAAACCGGTGTTCCCGGTGTCCACTACCTCTGCCACAGGTGTTGCATGAAGATCGCTGTGCTGTCGCGTAACCCGCGTCTGTATTCCACTCGTCGCCTGGTCGAAGCCGGCACCGAGCGTGGCCATGAAATGGTGGTGGTCGACACCTTGCGCGCCTATATGAACATTGCCAGTCACAAACCGCAGATCCACTACCGCGGCAAGCCGCTGGAGGGTTTCGACGCGGTGATTCCACGGATCGGCGCCTCGGTGACCTTCTATGGCTGCGCGGTGCTGCGCCAGTTTGAAATGATGGGTGTGTTCCCGCTCAACGAGTCGGTGGCCATCGCCCGCTCGCGAGACAAACTGCGCTCCCTGCAACTGCTGTCCCGACGCGGCATCGGCCTGCCGGTGACCGGCTTCGCCCACTCGCCGGACGACATTCCCGACCTGATCGAGATGGTCAACGGCGCGCCGCTGGTGATCAAGGTGCTGGAAGGCACCCAGGGCATAGGCGTGGTGCTGTGCGAAACCGCCACGGCGGCCGAGTCGGTGATCGAGGCCTTCATGGGCCTGAAGCAGAACATCATGGTCCAGGAGTACATCAAGGAAGCCGGCGGCGCCGACATCCGCTGCTTCGTGGTCGGCGACAAGGTGATTGCCGCGATGAAACGCCAGGCCAAGCCCGGCGAGTTCCGCTCCAACCTGCACCGTGGCGGCAGCGCCAGCCTGATCAAGATCACTCCGGAAGAACGCATGACCGCCCTGCGCGCGGCCAAGGTCATGGGCCTGAGCGTGGCGGGCGTGGATATCCTGCGTTCGAACCACGGGCCGCTGGTGATGGAAGTGAATTCCTCGCCAGGCCTGGAAGGTATCGAGACCACCACCGGCAAGAACGTGGCGGGGATCATCATCGAGCACATCGAGAAAAACGGTGGCCCGAACATGACCCGGACCAAGGGCAAGGGTTAAGGGCAGCGGCAAGCTTTTAGCGGCAAGAGAAAAGCGACTCCTCACTTGCAGCTTGTAGCTTGCCGCTTGTAGCTGCCTTCAAACCGCATCCCTCGGCAACAACAACCCCAACGGCAACCGCACCCGCGCTTCCAGGCCGCCATCGGCGCGGTTGCGCAGTTCGACATTGCCGCCGTGCATCGAGGCGATCCGCTTGACGATGGCCAGGCCCAGGCCGGTACCCTTGCCGCCCCGGGCACGGTCGCCGCGGGTGAAGGGGTTGAAGATCGCCTCCAGCTCCGACGGGTCGATGCCCGCGCCACGGTCCATCACGCTCAGCACCACATAAGGCGCGCTGGTGTCGCCCGACACATAGGCCGCCACTTCGACTTCCGTCCCCGCGTGGTTCAGCGCGTTGCCGATCAGGTTGTTCAGCAGGCGTTTCATCGATACCCGGCGCAACGGGAACGGCGGGATCGGCTCCAGGCGCAGGCGCACCTTTTCGTCGTTCTGGTTGTAGGGTGCCGCCACTTCACGCACCAGGTCGCTGAGATCGACCTCCTCCACCGACTCATCGCGGCCGTCGCGGATAAAGGCCAGGAACTGGTCGAGAATCGCGTCCATGTCTTCGATGTCGCGGACCATGTCGTCGGTCAGGTCGTTGTGGCTGCCCATCAACTCCAGCGACAGGCGCAGGCGAGTCAACGGCGTGCGCAGGTCGTGGGACACCCCTGCCAGCATCAGCTCGCGTTCGCGTCCGGCCTGCTCCACATCCTCGGCCATCTGGTTGAAGGCGCGGTACACCTCGGTCATCTCGCTCGGCGTATCGCTGATCGGCAGGCGCACGCTGCGCCCCTGCCCCAGTTGCCGGGCGGCATAGACCAGGCGCTTGAGGGGCTGGTTGAGCTGGCTGACAAAGATCCACGCCGAGGCCGTGGACAACAGGCCGATCGCCAGGAACCAGCCGAGCACACTCCAGATCTTCTGCCCCCGCAACGGATGCGGATACAGCGGTACTTTCAGCCAGCCATCGCCCAGGCTCGGTGCGCGCACCCAGAGCGCCGGCGGGGCGTGCATGCGCAGGCGCACTTCAGTGTCGGCGCCCAATTCGGCCTGCATCTGCCGCTGATAAATCTCGCTATAGGGCCAATGCTGCTCGCCCGCTGGCACACCGCTGCCGACTACCTTGATCAGCCCGGCGGCCTCGGCGATCTGGTCGCGGTTGGATTCGTCGGCGGCCCAATAGGCGCGCAGGGTCAGGGCCACGCCGTGGCTGTACTGGCGGTCTACCAGCACGTCCTCGTTCATCAGCAGATAAACCAGGGTCAGCGCCTTGGAGAACAGCACCACGATCAGCACCAGCCAGAGGGTGCGGGAGAAGAAGCTTTGCGGGAACCACAGCGGGGTTTTCATAAACAGCCATTACACGCTTTGCAGGAGCGAGTCGCGCTCGCAGAGTTGCGGAATGCGAGCGCCCGGGTCGTTTGCCGGCCCGGGCGCTCGCTCCTACAAATCATCGGTCACTTGGTGGTGGTGCCATCCGGCACGAACACATAACCCACGCCCCAGACCGTCTGGATATAGCGTGGCTTGGACGGATCGGGCTCGATCATCCGGCGCAGACGGGAAATCTGCACGTCGATGGAGCGCTCCAGGGCATCCCACTCGCGGCCACGGGCCAGGTTCATCAGCTTGTCGCGGGTCAGCGGCTGGCGAGCGTTCATCACCAGGGCCTTGAGCACCGCGAACTCACCGGTGGTGAGCATGTGCACTTCGGCGCCGCGCTTGAGTTCGCGGGTGGCCAGGGACAGCTCGTAGTCGCCGAAGGTGACGTTCTCGTCTTCGCTGCCCGGCGCACCCGGCACCGGCGCCGACTGGCGACGCAGCACGGCCTTGACCCGCGCCATCAGTTCGTCGGGGTTGAACGGCTTGGCCAGGTAATCGTCAGCGCCCAGTTCCAGGCCCTTGATGCGGCTCAGCTCGTCGCCCTTGGCGGTGAGCATGATGATCGGAATCTGGTTGTTCGCACTGCGCAGGCGGCGGCACGCGGTCAGGCCGTCTTCGCCAGGCAGCATCAGGTCGAGGACGACCAGGTTGAAGACTTCGCGCCCCAGCAGACGGTCCATCTGCTCGGTGTTGGGAACCGCGCGGGCACGGTAGCCCTTGCTGACGAAGAAGCGCTCCAGCAGGCTGCTCAGCCCCGGGTCGTCGTCAACGATAAGAATTTTTTCGCCTTCGGCAGTTTGTGCAGTGCTGCTCATCAGATGCTCCTTTTATCTCGGTGCGCATTATGGCGTAGCTGCCGTTATACGCACCGTGTGCATTGTTAGCAGATTTTTCCTCGACCGCCAGAAAACCCGCCGTCGGCCGCCACCGGGCCGATACCCCCGAAGACTGGAACGCTGGTTATAATGCGCCGCCTTTTGTGTCAGGCAACGTCTGATCGTTATCGCCCGTGGCCACTTTTTATTTTTCCCGGCCAGGCAGTAATTGTTCGATTTCACGGGTCAACAGGCAGCCTTTTGATCCAGGCAGCGGCGCACGCCAGGCCGCTCAACCAGACTCACCGAGCCCAATTTTCCGTGCCGGCGAGCCTGCTTTCACAATTTGTCAGGTGGTTTTATGGACAGCATCAACAGCCGCATTGCCGAGGAACTCGGTGTACGCCCACAACAGGTCGAAGCGGCCGTCGCTCTATTGGATGAAGGCTCCACCGTGCCCTTCATCGCCCGCTACCGTAAGGAAGTGACCGGCAGCCTCGATGACACCCAACTGCGTCATCTGGAAGAGCGCCTGCGCTACCTGCGAGAACTCGACGAACGGCGCATCAGCATCCTCGCCAGCATCGAGGAGCAGGGCAAGCTGACCCCGGAGCTGGCCCGCGACATCAAGCTCGCCGATACCAAGACCCGCCTCGAAGACCTCTACCTGCCGTACAAGCAAAAGCGCCGCACCAAGGGCCAGATCGCCCTGGAAGCCGGCCTTGGCGAACTGGCGGACGGCCTGTTCAACGACCCGAGCCTGACCCCGGAAAGCGAAGCCGCACGCTTCGTCGACGCGGAAAAAGGCGTGGCCGATGTGAAGGCCGCCCTGGAAGGCGCCAAGTACATCCTCATGGAGCGCTTCGCCGAAGACGCCAGCCTGCTGGACAAACTGCGTAATTTCCTCAAGCAGGAAGCCACCCTCAGTGCCCGCGTGATCGCCGGCAAGGAAGAGGAAGGCGCCAAGTTCCGCGATTACTTCGAACACGACGAACCGCTGAAGAGCATGCCGTCGCACCGCGCCCTGGCGATTTTCCGTGGCCGCAACGAAGGCATCCTCAGCTCCGCGCTGAAAGTCGGCGACGAACTGCCGGGCACCATGCACCCGTGCGAGGGCATGATCGGCCAGCACGTCGGCATCCAGAACCAGAACCGCCCGGCGGACAAATGGCTCGGCGAAGTGGTGCGCTGGACTTGGAAAGTCAAGCTCTACACCCACCTGGAAACCGACCTGCTGGGCGAGCTGCGCGACAACGCGGAAACCGAGGCGATCAACGTCTTCGCCCACAACCTGCACGACCTGCTGCTGGCCGCTCCGGCCGGCCCGCGCGCGACCCTGGGCCTCGACCCGGGCCTGCGTACCGGCTGCAAGGTCGCGGTGGTGGATGCCACCGGCAAGCTGCTGGACCATGCCACCGTTTACCCGCACGTCCCGCACAACAAGTGGGACCAGACCATCGCCGTGCTGGCCGCGCTGTGCGCCAAGCACTCGGTGGACCTGATCGCCATCGGCAACGGCACCGCCAGCCGGGAAACCGACAAGCTGGCCGCAGAGCTGATCAAGAAATACCCGGCCATGCGCATGACCAAGGTCATGGTCTCCGAGGCCGGTGCTTCGGTGTACTCGGCGTCGGAACTGGCGGCCAAGGAATTCCCCGACCTCGACGTATCGATCCGTGGCGCGGTGTCCATCGCCCGCCGCCTGCAGGACCCGCTGGCCGAGCTGGTGAAGATCGATCCGAAATCCATCGGCGTCGGCCAGTACCAGCACGACGTGTCGCAGCTGAAGCTGGCCCGTGGCCTGGATGCGGTGGTCGAGGACTGCGTGAACGCCGTCGGCGTGGACGTCAATACCGCCTCGGTGGCCCTGCTGGCGCGGATCTCCGGCCTCAACACCACCCTGGCGCAGAACATCGTCAGCCACCGCGATGAAAACGGTGCGTTCAAGACCCGCGCCGCGCTGAAGAAGGTCGCCCGCCTGGGTGAAAAGACCTTCGAACAGGCCGCCGGCTTCCTGCGCGTGATGAACGGCGACAACCCGCTGGACGCGTCCGCGGTGCACCCGGAGGCCTACCCGCTGGTGCAGCGCATCGCCGCCGAGACCGACCGCGACATCCGCTCGCTGATCGGCGACAGCGGCTTCCTCAAGCGCCTGGATCCGAAGAAGTTCACCGACGAGACCTTCGGCCTGCCGACCGTCACCGACATCCTCCAGGAACTGGACAAGCCCGGCCGCGACCCGCGCCCCGAGTTCAAGACCGCCGAGTTCCAGGAAGGCGTCGAAGACCTCAAGGACCTGCAACTGGGGATGATCCTCGAAGGCGTGGTGACCAACGTCACCAACTTCGGTGCCTTCGTCGACATCGGCGTGCACCAGGACGGCCTGGTGCACATCTCGGCACTGTCGGAGAAGTTCATCAAGGACCCGCGTGAAGCGGTGAAGGCCGGCGATGTGGTCAAGGTCAAGGTCATGGAAGTCGACATCCCGCGCAAACGCGTCGGCCTGTCGATGCGCATGAGCGACACCCCGGGCGAGAAGATCGACGGTGCTCGCGGTTCGCGTCCAGGCTCGGCACCGCGCTCGTCGGGCAACAGCGCCCCGCGCAAGGAAAGCGTGGCCGCAGCCCCGACCAACAACGCCATGGCGTCGCTGTTCGCCAACGCCAAGCAGTTGAAGAAACGCTGATGGAGATCCCGGCCGGCTTGACCGAAAGCGCGTTCAGCCAACTGCTCGGCTGCCGTCTGCAGCGCCTGGAGGTCGGTGAAGCCGACGTCGCCCTGACGCTGACGCCGCAGTTGCGCAATCGTGGCCAGAAGCTGCACGGCGGGGCGATCTTCAGCCTGGTCGATATCGCCATGGGGCTGGCCTGTTCCAGTTCCCACGGCTTCGACCAGCAGAGCGCGACCATCGAGTGCAAGATCAACTACATCCGCGCCGTCGCCGAGGGCGACGTGATCTGCCACGCCCGGGTGCTCCACCCGGGTCGCCGCACCCTGGTGGTTGAGGCCGATGTGATGCAAGGCGACAAACTGGTCGCCAAGGCACAAGGCACCTTCGCGGTCCTCTGAGGAACCCTTTGGTGACAGCCGCGACGCCAATTCGTCCGCTAGCGACGCGGCCCGCCTTCGAACATCGACAGACCTAGCTCCCCGTCATCGATTTGAGTTAATTTCGGCGCTGCGAAAGCGGCGTCGGAGTTTTCTGCCTGCGCTAAAGCCAGATTCAGGGATGAAGTGTGGTGCTTGCAAAATCGGGCCATGCCGGCTCAACGACCAGGCGAAAACGCCAGTTTCAACTTCACCCTTGTAGACCGTCCTGCCCACCCCCATATTGGGGCGACTGACGCGTGAAGGAATCCAACTTGAGCGAACTTCTCAACCGCCGCCTGGCTCTGCTCGGCGAGCGCGCTAACCTCTCTCTGCTCGAGCAGTGCCTGCACGGTATCGAGCGCGAATGCCTGCGCGTGACCGGCGAAGCGCGCCTGGCCCAGACTCCGCACCCGGAAGAACTGGGTTCCGCGCTGACCAACGAACAGATCACCACCGACTATTCCGAGTCGCTGCTGGAGTTCATCACCCCAGCCCTGTCCGATCCGGCGGACACCCTGGCCAGCCTCGACAAGATTCACCGTTTCGCCTACAGCAAGCTCGGCAACGAGTACCTGTGGAGTCCATCGATGCCGTGCCCGTTGCCGGCCGAGGAAGACATCCCGATCGCCTATTACGGCACCTCCAACATCGGCCAGCTCAAGTATGTGTACCGCAAGGGCCTGGCCCTGCGTTACGGCAAGACCATGCAGTGCATCGCCGGGATCCACTACAACTTTTCCCTGCCGGAGCAGCTCTGGCCGCTGCTCAAGCAGGCCGAAGGCTTCGTCGGCAGCGACCGCGACTATCAGTCGTCGGCGTACATCGCGCTGATCCGCAACTTCCGCCGCTACAGCTGGCTGCTGATGTACCTGTTCGGCGCCTCGCCGGCGCTGGACGCGGGCTTCTTGCGCGGTCGCGCGCACCAGCTGGAACAGCTGGACGCCGAGACCCTGTACCTGCCGTACGCCACCAGCCTGCGCATGAGCGACCTGGGCTACCAGAGCAACGCCCAGGCCGGCCTGACCCCTTGCTACAACGACCTGAACAGCTACACCGACAGCCTGCGCAAGGCCGTCGCCACGCCGTACGCGCCTTATGTGGAGATCGGCACCCACCAGGACGGTGAGTGGGTCCAGCTCAACACCAACATCCTGCAGATCGAAAACGAGTACTACTCCAACATCCGCCCGAAACGCGTGACCTACACCGGCGAGCGGCCGATCCAGGCGCTGATGGCTCGCGGCATCCAGTACGTCGAAGTCCGTTGCCTGGACATCAACCCGTTCCTGCCGATGGGCATCGACGTGCAGGAAGCCCGTTTCCTCGACGCCTTCCTGCTGTATTGCGCGCTCAACGAAAGCCCGCTGCTGGAGAACAACGAGTGCGGCAACGCCACCTCGAACTTCCTCAAGGTGGTCAAGGAAGGTCGTCGCCCGGGCCTGCACCTGCTGCGCCAGGGACAGTTGGTGGACCTCAAGGAATGGGCCGGCGAACTGCTGGAAAAGATCGCGCCGCTGGCCGCCCTGCTCGACCGCAGCCACGGCAGCGACGCCCACAGCAAGGCGCTGGACGCCCAGCTGGCCAAGGTCAAGGATTCGTCCCTGACGCCTTCGGCCCAGGTCCTGGCCGCCATGCAGGAACACAAGGAAAGCTTCAGCCAGTTCTCCCTGCGCCAGAGCCTGGCCCATGCCGAGTTCTTCCGCAGCGAGTCCCTGAGCAAGGAAGACCAGGCGCGTTTCGAAGAAGCGGCGCGCAACTCCCTGCTGCAACAGGCCGAGCTGGAACAGAACGAAGTCGGCGATTTCGACGTATTTGTCGGCTCGTATCAGGCGAGTATCCTGGCGATCAGCAACTAAGCGCCTGCGCGCTTATCGCGAGCAAGCGATGCTCCTACACGGCGCAGTCCTGTAGGAGCGAGGCTTGCCCGCGATGGAGCGCAAAGCGCTCCCTGCCCCAGCACCCTCCATTAGAAGATTCCTCTTTTAAGCTAATTCTAAAAAGTTATTTATTTTTAGATTCTTAGATCATTTAGTCTCCTCCCACGCCCACACTTGGCCGCCTGTTGAGGAGCTTCATGATGAAACTGCACCTTCCCCTCCGCCTCCTGGCGGCCGTGTCCCTGGCCACCGCGAGCTTCTTCGCCCAGGCAGCCGACGTCACCGTCGCCTACCAGACCACTGTCGATCCAGCGAAAGTCGCCCAGGCCGACGGCACCTATGAAAAGGTCACCCAGGCCAAGATCGACTGGCGCAAGTTCGACAACGGCGCCGACATCATCGCCGCCATCGCTTCGGGTGACGTGCAGATCGGCTACCTCGGCTCCAGCCCGCTGACCGCCGCGATCACCCGCAAGGTGCCGGTGGAAACCTTCCTTATCGCCACCCAGATCGGCGCCGCCGAGGCCCTGGTGGCCCGCGACGGATCCGGGATCAAGACACCCCAGGACCTGGTCGGCAAGAAAGTCGCCGTGCCCTTCGTTTCCACCGGCCACTACAGCCTCTTGGCCGCGCTCAAGCACTGGAAAATCGACCCGGCGAAAGTACAGATTCTCAACCTGGCGCCACCGGCGATCATCGCCGCCTGGAAACGCGGCGACATCGACGCCACCTACGTCTGGGACCCGGCGCTGGGCGTGGCCAAGGAAAACGGCAAGGTGCTGATCACCTCCGGCGAACTGGCCCAGTTCGGCGCGCCGACCTTCGACGCCTGGATCGTGCGCAAGGACTTCGCCGAGAAGCACCCGCAAATCGTCACCGCCTTCGCCAAGGTGACCCTCGACGCCTACGCCGACTACCGCAAGGACCCAAAAGCCTGGCTGGCCGAGCAGAGCAACGTCGACAAGCTGGTGAAACTCTCCGGCGCCAAGGCCAGCGACATTCCGCTGCTGTTGCAGGGCAACGTCTACCCACTGGCGGCCGACCAGGTCATCAGCCTTGGCGCGCCGACCACCAAGGCCATCACCGACACCGCGGTGTTCCTCAAGGAACAGGGCAAGGTCGAGGCGGTTCTGCCGGACTACGCGCCGTACGTCAGCGCCAAGTACATCACTAACTGAAGGTTCGCCGCAGAGGTCGCCGGGCCCAGGCCCGGCGCTTCTCGTACAGCGTCTCACCTCGACAAAGGCTGCATTTGAACAAGGAGCGCGCCGTCATGGCTTTGCTACAACTGGAGCGCATCAGCGCACAGTACCCCGGCGCCGCCGAACCGGTGCTGGCGGATATTTCCCTGACGCTCGGGCCCCAGCAACTGCTGGTCGCCCTCGGCCCATCCGGCAGTGGCAAGACTTCGTTGCTGAACCTGATTGCGGGCTTCGTCGAACCCAGCGCCGGACGCATCACCCTGGACGGCGTACCGGTCGCCGGCCCGAGCGCCGAACGCGGCGTGGTGTTCCAGGACGATGCCCTGCTGCCCTGGCAGGACGTACTGGCCAACGTCGGCTTCGGCCTCGAGCTGGCCGGCATTGCCCGCGACCAACGCGAAGCCCGCGCCCGGGAAATGCTCGCGCTGGTGGACCTGGCCGGCTTCGACAAGCGGCGCATCTGGCAGCTCTCCGGCGGGCAACGCCAGCGCGTGGGCCTGGCTCGCGCCCTGGCCGCCGACCCGCGGGTGCTGCTGATGGATGAACCTTTCGGCGCCCTCGATGCCTTCACCCGCGAGCAGATGCAGGAGCTGTTGCTGCAAGTCTGGCAACGCACCGCCAAGCCAGTGTTCCTGATTACCCACGACATCGAGGAAGCGGTGTTCCTCGCCACCGACCTGATCCTGCTGGCACCCAATCCAGGGCAGATCGTCGAGCGCTTGAGCCTGGATTTCGGCCGGCGTTACGCGGCCGGCGAATCGGCCCGGGCTATCAAGTCCGACCCACGCTTTATTGAAACCCGCGAACACGTGCTGGCCCGGGTGTTCTCCCAACGCAGTGCCGTCTTGCGGCAGGAGCGCGCATGAACAGCTACGACCTCCCAGCCACCACGACCAAAGCCGCTACCCCGCACACTGCCGCGCCCCTGCGCCGCAGCCTGAGCACCCGCTGGATCAGCGTGCTGACCCTGGTGGTGCTGCTCGCCCTGTGGTGGGCGGTGACGGCCAGCGGCCTGATCGAGCCGCTGTTCCTGCCGCCACCTTCCGCCGTGCTGCAAAAGGGCTGGCTGCTGGTCACCAGCGGCTATATGGATTCCACCCTGTGGCAGCACCTGGGCGCGAGTCTCGGACGCATCGGCCTGGCCCTGGGTTTTGCCGTACTGACCGCGATCCCGGTGGGCATCGCCATCGGCCACAACCGTATCGCCCGTGGCGTGCTGGACCCGCTGATCGAGTTCTACCGGCCGATTCCACCCCTGGCCTACCTGCCGCTGATCGTCATCTGGTGCGGCATCGGCGAGCTGTCCAAGGTGCTGCTGATCTACCTGGCAATTTTCGCCCCGATCGCCATCGCCACCGCCACCGGCGTGCGCACCGTGGACCCGACCCGGCTGCGCGCCGCGCAGTCCCTGGGTGCGACCCGGGCCCAGCTGATTCGCCATGTGATCCTGCCCAGCGCTCTGCCGGACATTCTCACCGGCGTGCGCATCGGCCTTGGGGTGGGCTGGTCGACCCTGGTCGCCGCCGAACTGATCGCCGCCACCAGCGGCCTGGGGTTCATGGTGCAGTCCGCCGCGCAGTTCCTGGTCACCGATGTGGTGGTGCTGGGGATCCTGGTCATCGCCTTGATCGCCTTCGCCATGGAAATGGGCCTGCGCGCCCTGCAGCGCAAGCTGGTGCCCTGGCATGGCCAGGCCCATTGAAACCCCGGTAACCCTGTAGCCTCTGCCGAGCCCCGGCGAGGCTGCGATCGCCTGCGCAGCAGGCGCAACCCGCCTGACGCGTTGTATCTGGAATACCGCGGCGTCAGGTTTTGCGAGCGCTTTGCGCTCGATCGCAGCCTCGCCAAAGCTCGGCAGCGGCTACAGGGGGTAGCGGGCAAGACTTCTTACAGACAGAACTGACCACGCCGGCAATTCGGCGCTCCATTCGAGAACGACATGAGCCTGACCATCACCCCTTTAAGCTCCGCCCTGGGCGCCCAGATCAGTGGCGTCGACATCAGTCAGCCACTGGCCAGCGCACAGCGTGACGCCATCGAGCAGGCACTGCTGCAGCATCAGGTGCTGTTCTTCCGCGACCAGCCGATCGACCCGCAGCAGCAGGCGCGCTTCGCGGCGAACTTTGGCGACCTGCACATCCATCCGATCTACCCCAACGTGCCGGAACAGCCGGAAGTGCTGATCCTCGACACCGCGCAAATCGACGTGCGCGACAACGCCATCTGGCACACCGACGTGACCTTCCTGCCGACCCCGGCCCTGGGCGCGGTGCTCAGTGCCAAGCTGTTGCCGGCCTATGGCGGCGACACCCTGTGGGCCAGCGGCATCGCGGCCTATGAGGCGCTCTCGGAGCCGATGAAGAACCTGCTGCAGGGCCTGACCGCGACTCACGACTTCATCAAGTCATTCCCCCTGGAACGCTTCGGCAATACCCCGGAGGACCTGGCGCGCTGGGAAGAAGCCAAGCGGAAAAACCCGCCGCTGTCGCACCCGGTGATCCGCACCCACCCGGTCAGCGGACGCAAGTCGCTGTTCGTCAACGAAGGTTTCACGACCAGGATCAACGAGCTGTCGGACAGCGAAAGCGAAGTCATCCTGAAACTGCTGTTCGCCCACGCCACCCGCCCGGAGTTCACCATCCGCTGGCGCTGGCAGACCCACGACGTGGCCTTCTGGGACAACCGCGTGACCCAGCACTACGCCGTCGACGACTACCGCCCACAACGCCGCGTGATGCACCGCGCGACGATTCTCGGGGATGCGCCGTTTTTTCGATAAACCATGATCATCAGCAAGCTCACGGCTTCAGTAGTGCTTGCCAGTGATCGAGGCGAACCCAAACGACCAGCGGTTGCCCTCCTCCAATGACTCGCCGTTATGCTATCAATGATTTCATTGATTTCATTCGGAGGAGCCCATGGCCAGCCTTACGATCCGTAATCTGGACGACCACATCAAAGAACGCCTGCGCATCGAGGCCGCTCACAATGGTCATTCCATGGAAGAAGAAGCCCGATTGATTTTGCGCCGCGCATTGAGCAGGACAGCTGACAGCCAAGGCCTGGGCAGCCGTATCAGGGCACGCTTTGCCGAGACCGGCGGAGTAGAGCTGGAGCTGCCTGAACGTACCGAACCGGCACGCTTGGTGGACCTGGGCGAATGATAGTACTCGACACAAATGTGTTGTCAGAACTGATGCGCCCTCAACCGGATACGGCGGTATTGCTGTGGATCGAAGCGCAACCCGTCGAGGACCTCTACATCAGCGCTATGACCATGGCCGAGATTCTCCACGGTATCGCGCGCCTGCCCCACGGCAAGCGCAAACAGACGCTGCATGCATCGGCGGTGGCCATGTTCGAGGAAGACTTCATCGACCGGATCGTGCCCTTCGGAACCCAAGCGGCTCTTTACTACGCGCATCTGGTTTCGCATCGCGAAAGATCAGGCCAGCCGATCAATCTGGTGGATGCGCAAATTGCAGCGATATGCCGGGTCCACGACGCCGCGATCGCCACTCGTAACACCAAGGATTTCACCGACACCGGGCTGATCGTTATCAACCCCTGGCTGCCGCTCGAGGTCTGAACCGCCGCAGGCCTGTAGGAGCGAAGCTTGCTCGCGATAGCGGTATGCCTGACACCACTCACCGCCTCGATCGCCGGCAAGCCTGGCTCCTACAGAAGCCGCGGCAGCCTTACAGCATGACGACAGGTTTATTCGGCGGTTGAAGGTTTCTCCCACAGATTGATCCCGCCTTCCCGGGCGAAACGATCGATCTCCGCCAGTTCTTCCGTGCTGAAACTCAGGTTCTGCAATGCGCCGACGTTCTCGACGATCTGTTCCGGCCGGCTGGCGCCGATCAGGGCCGAGGTCACCCGTGGGTCGCGCAGGGTCCAGGCCAGGGCCAGTTGCGCCAGGCTCTGGCCGCGACGCTTGGCGATTTCGTTGAGGGCGCGCACATGGGCGAGGTTGGCTTCGGACAGGTGCGCGGCTTGCAGCGAACCACCGCCCGGACGATTGACCCGCGCGTCCTCGGGAATGCCATTGAGGTATTTGTCGGTCAGCAGGCCCTGGGCCAGCGGCGTGAAGGCGATCACCCCGGCACCGAGCTCGTCGGTGGCGTCCAACAGGTCTTTTTCCACCCAGCGGTTGAGCAGGTTATAGGCCGGCTGGTGGATCAGCAGCGGCACTTTCCACTCCTTGAGCAGCGCCGCGATCTCGCGGGTTTTCACCCCGGAATAGGACGAGATGCCGATGTACAGCGCCTTGCCCTGCTGCACCGCGGTGGCCAGGGCGCTGGCGGTTTCTTCCAGCGGGGTGTCCGGGTCGAAGCGGTGGGAATAGAAGATATCCACATAGTCGAGGCCCAGGCGCTGCAGGCTCTGGTCGAGACTGGCCAGCACGTATTTGCGCGAGCCGCCGCCCTGGCCATAGGGACCGGGCCACATGTCCCAGCCGGCCTTGCTGGAGATGATCAGCTCGTCGCGATACGGCTTGAAGTCTTCCCGTAGCAGGCGGCCGAAATTGATCTCGGCACTGCCATAGGGTGGGCCGTAATTGTTGGCCAGGTCGAAGTGGTTGATGCCCAGGTCGAAGGCGGTGCGCAGCAACGAACGCTGGGTGTCGATCGGCGTGCTGTCGCCGAAGTTGTGCCACAGGCCCAGGGACAGCGCCGGCAGCACCAGGCCACTGCGTCCGACGCGGCGGTAGGGGATGGAGTCGTAGCGGTTTTCGGCAGCAAGGTAAGTCATCGAACCCTCTCTATTGATCCTGAACACCCAGGTTTAAGCACATGCACATTGGTGCAGGGCAAGTTGCCCTCGCAACATCTGAATCAGCGGAACGCCTGAAAGTTGCCCAGCATACGCCCAGGCGAGATCGCGGCCACTTCAGATCGGTGAATGACTGAAACGATCCGGCGCCTGCTGACGGACAGAACCTGCTGCCGAGGAGGAATGACCAGAAAAAACCGAATGAAAAATATTACGACTAGAATATTTTATTACGTACCACGTAGCACAGTACGAAATCGTCGTTCAGAGGCAGTCTCAATCGAAACAAATTCCCGGTTAATGGCAACGCTGGCTGAAGGTGGGAATACGGGGGGAAACCCTGGAAACACAGGGCCCTGTCGCTACCGGTGCTGCCTGAAAAAACAGGAGTACGGCCTCGAACAAGGCGCTGCATCAGTTGTTTATAGACGGTAAAACACCGCTCTGCCGGGCCGAACCGAAGGTTCCCAAGCCTGGGCGGTACAGGAAAACTGCCGAGGGGCAGAGGCCAGGCATGCCCCCATGAGGACCATGGGGACGGGTAATGCCTAGGCGGAGAGTTCGCGCAATGCCGCTGCCGCGAGAAAGCCCGAGCGCGAACGGTAGCGCTGGTCGCGCTTCACCGTCTGGTCGATGCGCTCCAACAGTTGCTCCGGCAACGTCGCATTGAAACGCACCGCCTTGCCGAAGTAAGGCGTGATGTCGAACTCGATCACGCCCCACACGCCACCGGCGTAATCAGGATTGTCGATATGCACGTCGACCTCATGCACCTGGGGCAGCGGCTCACCATCGGCGACCAGGCCTTCATAATGCAGCGAAAGGGCCTCTTTCACATTCTCGAAGGCTTGCGCAGCGGTATGACCGGCGGAAAAACAGCCCGGCACATCGGGGACGATCACTCCATATCCGGAGTCGGCATCCTTGTGCAGCACGACCGGGAATTTCATCTCGTTGACCTCTTCGTTCAAGGCCGGCCTCATTTCAGGCCCGCCTGTTTCAAGATGCTGTGGATCGTGCCCCTGGGCAGATCCGCATCCGGGTGAGGGATAGTGACCCGCCCCGGCTTGTGCAGATGCTTGTATTGGTGATGACTGCCTTTGACCGCGATCAGATACCACCCGTCCTCCTCGATCATCCTGATCAGTTCCCGACTGCGCATTGCCGTGTCCTTTCGATACGTCCCGAAAAACCACAATACCCAGCCGAAGGCGAATAATACACACTATACACATTCAGACAATCAATACAGAAAGCGGCGATGACCGGCGTCGCCCTGGCACTGCTCAAACTGCCCTGGCGAAAACCTCCGCCAGCCAGTCGACGAACACCCGCACCCGTGGCGACATCTGGCGGTTGTGCGGGTACAGCACGGAAACCGGCATGGGCGGTGGCGGCGTGTCGGTGAGGATTTCCTGCACCAGCCCCTGGGAAATCTGCTGCGCCATGCGATAGCGCGGGCACTGGATGATGCCCAGCCCGGCCACGGCCGAGGCGGCGTAGATCTCGGCGCCGAACACCGACAGCGCGCCCTCGATGGCGACTTCCCGCAGTTCGCCATCGACCATGAATTCGAAAGGAAACTGCTTGGCGGTGGTGCGCGAGACATAGTTCACCGCCCGGTGCCGCGACAACTCGTCGAGACTCTTCGGCTCACCGTATTTGCGCAGGTACGCCGGACTGGCACAGGTGATCTGCTGCAGGCTGGCCACGCGCCGGCCGATCAGCGACGAGTCCCCCAAAGTGCCGGCGCGCAGCACGCAGTCCACGCCTTCGGCGATGAGGTCGACAAAACGATCGGCCTCGCTGACGGACAGCTCGATCTCCGGATAGCGCGCCATGAATTCGGGCAAGGCCGGAATCACGAAGTACTTGGCCAACGTGCCATGCAGGTCGACCCGCAAGCGCCCTTTCGGCGCCACCGTGCGAAACGCCAGCTCGGCCTCTTCCAGTTCCGCCAGCAACTGTATGCAGCGCAGGTAATAGGCCTCGCCGTCGAGGGTCGGGCGCACGCGGCGGGTGCTGCGCTCCAGCAGGCGGGTGCCGAGCCAGGCTTCGAACTGATTGAGGGTATGGGTCAGGGTGGCGCGCGGCAGGTTCAGGTCATCGGCGGCCAGGGTGAAGCTGCTGCGTTCGTAGATCCGCACGAACACTTTCATCGCTTTGACTTGATCCATGACTGGCTCCCAGGGCGGCTGATTGTTGGCGATTATTGAACAGTCAAGCCAACTCTGGCGCATTTATCACTCTGGACAACCATGTGAACCTGCTTTCACACCCAACCGTTCCCAGAAGGAAATTCGCCATGACTACCCAGACTTCGAAAGTTGCCATCGTGACCGGCGCCTCCCGCGGCATCGGCGCGGTTATCGCCAAGCAACTGGCCAGCGAAGGTTTTGCTGTCGCCATCAACTACGCCAGCAGCGCCACCGAAGCCTCGGCCCTGGTGGTGGAACTGCGCCAGGCCGGCCACCGGGCCATAGCGGTCAAGGCCGACGTGGCCAACGCCGATGACGTGCGCCGTTTGTTCGACGAGACCGAAATCCAACTGGGCAAGGTCGACGTGCTGATCAACAACGCTGGCATCCTCAAGGTCCTGCCACTGGCGCAACACAGCGACGAGCTGTTCGAACAGACCTTCGCCATCAACACCCGCGGCACCTTCAACACCCTGCGCGAAGCCGCCAGCCGCCTGAACGCCGGCGGACGCATCGTCAACTTCTCCAGCAGCACCGTCGGCCTCAACCTGCCGGGCTACGCGGTGTACATCGCCAGCAAGGCGGCGGTGGAGTCCCTGACCCAGGTGTTCGCCAAGGAACTGCGCGGTCGCGACATCACCGTCAACGCGGTCGCCCCCGGCCCGGTGGCCACCGAACTGTTCCTGCACGGCAAGAGCGAAGAGCAGATCCAGAACTTCGCCAAGATGCCGCCCCTGGAGCGCCTCGGCCAGCCGGAAGACATCGCCAACGTCATCGCCTTCCTGGTCAGCCCGGCAGCCGCCTGGGTCAACGGGCAGATCCTGCGCGCCAACGGCGGGCTCGTCTGAGCCGCCTCACCCACGGGCTATCGATGCTTTCCAATGACCTACCCGCGGAGAATCCCATGCGCCCGACCACTGACTCGCCAGCCCCACGCAACTACCTGCTGATCCCGGCCCTCGCCCCGCTGTACCGCATTGGCGAGCCCCTGGCCTATGCACTGCTGCGGGTCTGTTATGGCGTGATCATGATCAGCCACGGCCTGCCGAAATTGCTGGGCCAGGCCCATGGCTCGATGGCCGACCCGATGGCGGCCTCGATCAACCTGATCCAGAACGTCCTGCATTTGCCGGCGCCGGCGTTGATCGCGCTGTTCGTCGCGCTCCTGGAAGGCGTCGGCGGGTTGTTCCTGGCCCTCGGCCTGGGGACGCGCCTGCTCGCCGCCATGATGGGCGTGCAGATGCTGACCATCGCCGGCCTGCTCGGCCCCACCTGGCCATGGATCGACCGAGGCATGGAATACCCGGTGCTGCTGGCGTTTTTGTCGTTCTACATTCTGTTTCGCGGAGCAGGACGTCACGCCCTCGACCACACTCTAGGTCGGGAGCTTTGAATCGCCATCGCCCTTTAGGCCAACCCCGAATCCCGCCCGCGAGGACTTCATCATGCACACCGCGATCATCACCTCCTTCGGCCTGGTCCTCCTGGCGCTGATGCTGTTTATCGGCGAAAAGATCGGCCTCGGCCGCCAGACCCTGGCCTACAGCTTCGTCGTGCTGTGGCTGGCGCTGACGGTGATCAACGGTGCGGTGGGGATGGTCCACGCCGGCCAGTCCCTGAGCACGGAGCTGGCGGTCGGCAGTGTGGTATTCGGCGTGCCGGTGGCGGCGCTGGTGCTGTTCACGGTATTGAGCCCGGCCTGAGGGCCCCGATCGCGGGCAAGCCTCGCTCCTACAGAAAATCTTCTTCTGTAGGAGCAGGGGGACGCCCAGTCCTTGCCCGCGATGGCGGTGGCACGAACGCCACCGCCGCCCGCGATCAACGCACCAGGTGCAGGAACTGCATATGCCGTTCGTACTGGTCGAGGATGTCGTTGATGATCTGCTCCTTGGTGTAGCCCATCAGGTCATAGTCCTGGCTACCCTCGGCCAGGTGCACCTCGGCCCGGTAGTAACGCCGGTTGCGCATCTCCTTGGGCCCCATGCCGCCACGGGCGAAGGACGGGGTGAAGTAGCCGCGCATCTGCACCTGATAGATGAACGGATGCTGGTCGCCATGGCCGATTTCCAGGCTGACGTTGTCGTTGGCCGGGTCCGGCTGGGTGATCACGTTCAGGCCTTTCTCGACGAACACCGCGGTCACTTCTTCGATGGCCGGGCGCACCGTCTGGTCGAGGAAGCGATACACCTCGTCGCGTGACGGGAAATGCACCGCCTGGCTCAGGCGCTGGCGCCAGCCGCCCTTGCCGCGACGCGAGGTTGACGACACCGGCGCCAGCGAATGCAACTGGGCGATCTGCTTCTGCGATTCGAGGTAGAAGGCCTTGTGCAGCCCCCACATCATCAGCAGCAGGATCATCGAGAACGGCAGCGAGGTCAGCACCACCGCCGACTTCAGCGAGTCGATGCTGCCGGCGAACAGCAGCGCGCTGGTGACCAGCGCGGTCATCGCGCCCCAGAACACCCGCAGCCATTTCGGCCCGTCTTCGTCGGCGTTACCGCCCTTGGCCGACAGGGTCGAGAGCACCACGGTGCCGGAGTCGGCCGAGGTGACGAAGAACACGAAGCTGATGAACACCGTCACGGCGATGACGGTCTTGCTCCAGGGGTAGGTTTCCAGCAGCAGATAAAGCGTCATCGACGGGTTCTCGATGGCCGACATACCCAGCGCGCTCATGCCGTGGTTGAGCACCTGGTCGATGGCGCTGTTACCGAAGATCGACATCCAGGCCAGGGTGAAGCCCAGGGGGATCAGCAGCACGCCGAACACGAATTCGCGAATGGTCCGGCCACGGGAAATCCGCGCGATGAACAGGCCCACGAACGGCGACCATGCGATCCACCAGGCCCAGTAGAAGACCGTCCAGCCGCCCAGCCAGTCGCTGGGTTCGTCATAGGCGTAGAGGTCGAAGCTCTTGGTCGGCAGGGCACCGAGGTAATCGCCGAGGTTCTGGATCAGAGTGTTGAGCAGGTGCTGGGTGGGGCCGGCGAACAACACGAACAACAGCAGCGCACAGGCCAGCAGCATGTTGATGTCGGACATCACCCGCACGCCCTTGTCGACGCCGGACACCGCAACGATGATCGCCGCGCCCATCATCAGGGTGATCAGGCCCACCTGGACCCACTGGGTGTGGGCGATGCCGAACAAGTAGTCCAGGCCGGAGTTGAGGTGCAGCACGCCAAAGCCCATGTCGGCGCCGAGGCCGAACACCGTGGCGATGATGCCGAAGCCATCCACCGCGTAACCGATGGGGCCGTTGATGCGCTTGCCGATCAGCGGGTACAGCGCCGAACGCAGGGCCAGCGGCAGGTTATGCCGGTAGGCGAAATACGCCAGGGCCATGCCGACGAAGGCGAACACGCCCCAGCCGTGCAGGCCCCAGTGCAGGAAGAGAATCTGCATCGCCTGGCGCGCCGCGTCCGCGGTCCCGGCCTCGCCCTGGGGCGGTTGCAGCATGTGGGTCAAAGGTTCCGAGACGCAGAAGAAAAACAGCGTGATGCTGATCCCGGCGGCGAACAGCATGCCGGCCCAGGACAGGTAACTGAACTCGGGTTCGTCGTGGTCGGCACCCAGCTTGATCTTGCCGTAGCCGGACAAGGCGGTGACCACCACGAAGATCAGGTACAGGGTCATGGCCAGCATGTAGTACCAGCCGACCGTATTGGCCGCCCAGTTTTGCGCGGCCAGCAACCAGGCGCCGGCTTGTTCCGGCAGGGCAATGACCACCAGGCCGAAGGCCAGGATAAAGCTCGCGGCGAAGTAGAACACCGGCGGATTCATGCGGATCAGGCCGCTGGCGGGAATGGACGATGCACTCATGAAACGTGCACCTCGAGGGGGTAAAACGCGGCTGAAAAGATCGGACTCAGCAAAGGTAAGCCTCCTGTTGTGAGCGGGCAGCGAGCTGCCGGTTTAACTTGAACAAGCGTTCAAGTTAAACACGGATAGGCGCGCAAGGACTAATCGCCGGGCTCGGCGGTCGCCTGATTTCGCAGGTTTTAGGAAAGGTCTGATGTGTCGCGGAGGGAATCGTTCAGCGCTAAATAAGCGAATGGCCATCAGCCATGTGAGCCACTGAAAAGCATCGCGGGCAATCGAGCGTCGACCGGCCGCTCCTACAGATGAACACATTCCTCTTCTGTAGGAGCGAGGCTTGCCCGCGAAAAATCCAACAGGCGCAGAAGACTCTTACTTCTGCGACCCATCGTCATGCTGCAGGTTGGCCTGGGTCAGGTTGCACCCGGCCGGCACGCTGCGGGTCAGCCAGACATTGCCGCCGATGGTCGAGCCCTTGCCGATGGTGATGCGCCCGAGGATGGTCGCGCCGGCGTAGATCACCACGTCGTCCTCGACGATCGGGTGGCGCGGATGGCCCTTCTGCAACTGGCCGTCCTCGTCCGCCGGGAAGCGTTTGGCGCCCAGGGTCACGGCCTGGTAGATGCGCACGCGCTCGCCGATGATCGCGGTTTCGCCGATCACCACACCGGTGCCGTGGTCGATGAAGAAACTGCGGCCGATCTGCGCGCCCGGGTGAATGTCGATGCCGGTGGCCGAGTGGGCGATTTCCGCGCTGATCCGCGCCAGCAGCGGCAGGCCGGCGCGATACAGATGGTGAGCCAGGCGATGGTGGATCACCGCCAGGATGCCCGGGTAGCACAGCAGCACTTCATCGACGCTGCGCGCCGCCGGGTCGCCGTGGTAGGCGGCCAGCACGTCGGTATCGAGCAGCACCCGCAGGCCCGGCAGGGCCAGGGCGAAGTCCTGGATGATACGGATGGCCCTGGCGTTGACGTCGTCGTCCGACTCGCCGCTCTGGCGCGCGGCGTAACGCAGCTCCAGGCGAGCCTGGGCGAGCAACGAATTGAGGGCCGCGTCCAGGGTATGGCCGACGTAAAAATCTTCGCTTTCCTCGCGCAGGTCCACCGGGCCCAGGCGCATCGGGAACAGGGCGCCGCACAGTGCTTCGAGAATCTCGGCCATGGCCGCGCGCGACGGCAGTTCCCGACCGCCCTGCTCACCGCTGACCCGCCCGTTGCGGGTACGCCACTGGTCGCGGGCATCACGCAGTTGACCGACTATGGTCTGCAATTGCCAATGGCTGGAACGCTCGCTCACGATAGGACTCCTCACTCAGGCGGCCGGACTGTCTGGCCGCGTAAACGACGCCACTTTACGGTATGCGCCCCAGGCCAAATTAAGAACTAATTGTGCTGGCCTAAGCACCTTTTGGCATAAGCGATTGACGGTTGCCCCGGCAAATATCGCTGCCTATAGTCCCTGACACCTCTGACAACCCGTGCGGCCTCATGATCAAACAACAGCTCGACCGTTTTAACCGTCTCGACCTGCTGGGCGGTGCTACCGCCCTGGAAAAACTCGAACGCCTGTCCACCTGGCTCGGCCGCGATGTCTACGTCAAGCGCGACGACACCACGCCTCTGGCCATGGGCGGCAACAAGCTGCGCAAACTCGAATACCTGGCCGCCGATGCCCTGGCCCAGGGCGCGGACACCCTGATTACCGCCGGCGCCATCCAGTCCAACCACGTGCGCCAGACCGCGGCCCTGGCTGCCAAGCTGGGCCTGGGTTGCGTCGCCCTGCTGGAAAACCCCATCGGCACCGACGACGGCAATTACCTGGGCAACGGCAACCGCCTGCTGCTCGACCTGTTCGACGCCAAGGTCGAGCTAGTGGACAACCTGGACAACGCCGACGAGCAGTTGCAGGCCCTGGCCGAGCGCCTGCGCAGCAGCGGCAAGCAGCCGTACCTGGTGCCGATTGGTGGCTCCAACGCCTTGGGCGCGCTGGGTTACGTGCGTGCCGGCCTGGAGCTGGCGGAGCAGATCCACAACACCGGGCTCGACTTCGCCGCCGTGGTCCTGGCCTCGGGCAGCGCTGGCACCCACAGCGGCCTGGCCCTGGCCTTGAGCGAAGTGTTGCCGCAGTTGCCGGTGATCGGCGTCACCGTGTCGCGCACCGACGAAGCGCAGCGACCGAAGGTCCAGGGCCTGGCCGAACGCACCGCCGAATTGCTCGGGGTGGCGCTGCCGGAGAGCTTCAAGGTGGAGTTGTGGGACGAATATTTCGCCCCGCGTTATGGCGAACCGAATGCCGGCACCCTGGCCGCGGTGAAGCTGCTGGCGAGCCAGGAAGGCCTGCTGCTGGACCCGGTCTACACCGGCAAGGCCATGGCCGGCCTGCTCGACGGCATCGGCCGCCAGCGCTTCGACGACGGCCCGATCATCTTCCTGCACACCGGCGGCGCGCCGGCGCTGTTCGCCTATGCCGGATCGTTTGCCTGACAAATGCCTGTAGCCGCTGGCGCAGCCTGCGCTCGGCGGCGCAGCCGTCGTAAAACCTGCGCATGCGACGCATCAGAAAAGATACGTTCGCCGGATTTGCGCCTGCTACGCAGCCGATCGCAGCCTGCGGCAGCGGCTACAGGGACCGAACACTTTATATTTATAAAAAGAATAACAATGTGAATTTATATTATTTTTACATCTATAAGCAGCCACTTATAGTCGCGCCGCAGGCGAATTTGCCGCGAGACGCATACGCTGCATTTAGTGCAGGATAAGGCGCTCGTTCCCGCTCACCGATTGACCTGCATTTCCCAACCGCATCTTCATAAGAAAACACAGGGGCTTGTCATGATTTTTTCCGCACTACGTCGAAATATCCTCGTTGGCTCGCTGGGTCTGGCACTGAGTGCCGGCTTGCTGGGGCAAGCGGTTGCCGGTGAGCAACTGCAAAAGATCAAGGACGCCGGCACCATCAACGTCGGCCTGGAAGGCACTTACCCACCGTTCAGCTACGTCGACGAAAGCGGCAAGCTGGCCGGCTTCGAAGTGGAGTTCTCCGAAGCCCTGGCGCAGAAGCTGGGCGTGAAGGTCAAACTGCAGCCGACCAAATGGGACGGTATCCTCGCCGCCCTGGAGTCCAAGCGCCTGGACGCGGTGATCAACCAGGTAACCATCTCGGATGAGCGCAAGAAGAAATACGACTTCTCCACCCCCTACACCGTTTCCGGCATCCAGGCCCTGACCCAGAAGAAGAACGAAGGCAAGTTCAAGACCGCCGCCGACCTGGCCGGGCACAAAGTCGGTGTCGGCCTGGGCACCAACTACGAACAATGGCTCAAGGACAACGTGCCCAAAGCCATCATCAAGACCTACGACGATGATCCGACCAAGTACCAGGACCTGCGCGTAGGCCGTATCGATGCGATCCTGGTGGACCGCCTGGCCGCCTTCGAACTGATCAAGAAAACCAACGACACCCTGGCCGTTTCCGGCGAACCCTTCTCCCGCCAGGAAGCCGGTGTGGCCCTGCGCAAAGGCGAACCCGAACTGCTGGCCGCGGTGAACAAGGCAATCGAGGAACTGCGCGCCGACGGCACGCTGAAAAAGCTCTCGGAAAAATACTTCAACGCTGACGTCACTCAATAATGGAAGCAGGTTTTCAGTTCGAACTGTATTTCCCGCAGTTGAGCCAGCAAATCGCCGAAACCACCCAGCTGTTGCTGAACTCCGCGCCCTTCCTGCTCCAGGGCGCGTATTTCACGATCATCCTCAGCCTCGGCGGTATGTTCTTCGGATTGGCGCTGGGGTTCGCCCTGGCGCTGATGCGCCTGTCGCGCTTCAAGCTGCTGAGCTGGATCGCCCGCGTCTATGTGTCGTTCTTTCGCGGCACGCCGTTGCTGGTGCAACTGTTCGTGATCTATTACGGCTTGCCGCAGCTGGGTATCGAGCTTGACCCGCTGCCGGCGGCGCTGATCGGCTTCTCGTTGAACATGGCGGCCTATGCCTGCGAGATCCTGCGCGCGGCCATCGGCTCCATCGAGCGCGGGCAGTGGGAAGCGGCGGCCAGCATCGGCATGACCCGGGCCCAGACCCTGCGCCGGGCGATCCTGCCGCAAGCCATGCGCACGGCCCTGCCGCCCCTGGGCAACAGCTTTATCTCGCTGGTCAAGGACACCGCCCTGGCCGCCACCATCCAGGTTCCGGAACTGTTCCGCCAGGCGCAGCTGATCACCGCCCGGACCTTCGAAGTCTTCACCATGTATCTTGCCGCCGCGCTGATCTACTGGGTTCTGGCCAGCGTGCTGGCGCACCTGCAGAACCGACTGGAAGAGCGGGTCAATCGGCACGACCAGGAGTCCTGAACCCATGATTGTGGTTGAAAAACTGACGAAGCAGTTCAAGGGTCAGACCGTCCTCAATGGCATCGACCTGACGGTGGCGGAAGGCGAAGTGGTCGCCATCATCGGCCCCAGCGGCTCGGGCAAGACCACCTTTTTGCGCTGCCTGAATTTTCTCGAAGAACCTACCAGCGGCCGGATCAAGGTCGGCAACATCGAAATCGATGGCAGCCGGCCATTGACCCAGCAGCAGGGCCTGGTGCGGCAACTGCGCCAGCAGGTGGGTTTCGTGTTCCAGAGCTTCAACCTGTTCCCCCATCGCACCGCGCTGGAAAACGTCATCGAAGGGCCGCTGGTGGTGAAGAAGACGCCCCGCGAACAGGCGCTGGCCCTGGGTCGCGGGCTGCTGGCCAAGGTCGGCCTGGCGGGCAAGGAAGACGCCTACCCGCGGCGTCTCTCCGGTGGCCAGCAACAGCGCGTGGCGATTGCCCGGGCGCTGGCGATGGAGCCGGAAGTGATCCTGTTCGACGAACCGACCTCGGCCCTCGACCCGGAGCTGGTGGGCGAAGTGCTGGCGACCATCCGCGGCCTGGCCGAGGAGAAGCGCACCATGGTCATCGTCACCCACGAAATGGGCTTCGCCCGCGACGTGGCCAACCGGGTGATCTTCTTCGACAAGGGTGTGATCGTCGAACAGGGTGAAGCCAAGGCGCTGTTCGCCAACCCCAGGGAAGAACGCACCCGGCAATTCCTCAGCAAGTTCCTCACCGCGGGCCATCCCCAGGCCTGACCTGTGCCTCGCTGCCGAGCCTGCCAAGGGCTGGGCAGCGGGCGCAACCCCATCACCGCGTTCCGCCCGACAAATCCCATGCCCCGGTTTTACGACGGCTGCGCCGCCGAGCGCAGGCTGCGCCAGCGGCTACAGAAACCGTGTTCCCCTGTAGCCGCTGTCGAGCAACGCGAGGCTGCGACAAGGCCCGCAGGGCCTTCCGACGGAACCACAAACTCCATCGTCTTCGAAGCCATTCGCAGTCTGCGCCAGTGGCTATAGAAGCCACGTTCCCCTGTAGCCGCTGCCGAGCAACGCGAGGCTGCGAACGGTCTGGGCGGCATTCCGACGCAGCGGCCGCCAGGCCCACCACTGCATTCCGCCCGGAAAACCGTATGCCCCGGTTTACGACGGCTGCGCCGCCGATCGCAGGCTACGCCAGCGGCTACAGGAGCCCTGGATCCATCCCCCGTTACTCCTCGCAGCCCTTGCCTGCCGTATACGTAAACCCCTTCTATACATATTCCTAAAAGTTAGTTTATTTAATTTTTATACGCGCATAGGGTATATGCACCGGACCACCGGACATTCTTGAACCCGATTTCGCCGCCACGGCGCGGCACTTCCAAAGATGTGAGGTAGGTATGGTCCGGAACACAATCACCCCAGTGCAAATCGCCAGGGCATTGCGTGCAGCCAAGGAGTGGCACTGATGTCCAATCTGGCCGATGCAAATGTCCAGAGCGATCTGGATGTCGCCCCCCTGTTGTTGCCCGCACGGGTTCTGCTGAACGACGCAGAAGCCCTTCAAGCCGCCCATGAACTGGCCACCGTCGCCCGCCAGCAGGCGGCCCGACGCGACCAGCAGCGCAAGCTGCCATGGGCGGAAATCGAACACTTCACCCGCAGTGGCCTGGGCAGTATTGCCATCCCCCGTGAATACGGCGGCCCGCAGGTTTCCTTCGTCACCCTGGCGGAAGTCTTCGCGATCATTTCCGCGGCCGACCCGGCCCTGGGACAGATCCCGCAGAACCAGTTCGGCATTCTCAACCTGATCCTCGGCAGCGCCACCGAACGGCAGAAAAAGCAGCTGTTCCAGAGCGTGCTGGAAGGCTGGCGCATCGGTAACGCCGGCCCGGAACGCGGGACCAAAAACACCCTGGAACTCAAGGCGCGGATCACCGCCGACGGCGACGGTTATCTGCTCAATGGCCAGAAGTTCTATTCCACCGGCGCCCTGTTCGCCCACTGGGTGGCGGTCAAGGCGCTGAACGACGACGGCAAGCAGGTGTTGGCCTTCGTCCGGCGCGGCACGCCGGGGCTGCGCATCGTCGACGACTGGTCGGGCTTCGGCCAGCGCACCACCGCCAGCGGCACCATTTTGCTCAACAACGTGCGGGTCGATGCCGACCTGGTGGTGGACAACTGGCGGATCAACGAATCGCCGAACATCCAGGGCGCAGTCTCGCAGCTGATCCAGGCAGCGATCGACGCCGGCATCGCCCGCGCGGCCATCGACGACGCCATCAGCTTCGTGCGGGAACGCTCGCGGCCGTGGGTCGACGCCAACGTCGAACGGGCCAGCGACGACCTCTATGTAATCGCCGACATCGGCAAGCTGAAAATCGAACTGCACGCCGCCGAGGCCCTGCTGCGCAAGGCCGGCCAGGTGCTGGACCAGGTCAATGCCGCGCCGATCAGCGCCGAGTCCGCCGCCCGCGCCTCGATCGCCGTGGCCGAAGCCAAGGTGCTGACCACCGAGATCTCGCTGCTGGCCAGCGAAAAGCTCTTCGAGCTGGCCGGCAGCCGCGCCACCCTCGCCGAATTCAACCTCGACCGGCACTGGCGCAACGCCCGGGTCCACACCCTGCACGATCCGGTGCGCTGGAAATACCACGCCGTCGGCACCTACCACCTGAACGGCACGTTGCCGGCTCGCCATTCCTGGATTTAACGACCAGACCTCTGGAGAAACACATGACTCTTTCTCAACACGTCGCGGTCATAACCAGCGATGAGCAAGCCCTGATCGTCGCCAGCGACCTGGCCGAAGATTTCAAGCGCGACAGCGCCCTGCGCGACCGCGAACGCCGCCTGCCCCACCCCGAACTCGAAGCCTTTTCCCGCTCCGGCCTGTGGGGCATCAGCGTGCCCAGGGAATACGGCGGCGCCGGCGTGTCCAACGTCACCCTGGCCAAGGTCATCGCGCTGATCGCCCAGGCTGACGGTTCCCTGGGGCAGATCCCGCAGAACCATTTCTACGCCCTCGAAGTGCTGCGGGTGAACGGCAGCGAGACGCAGAAAAAACGCCTGTACGCCGAGGTCCTGGCCGGCCAGCGCTTCGGTAATGCCCTGGCCGAGCTGGGCACCAAGACCGCCCACGACCGCACCACTCGCCTGACCCGTGACGTGCAGCAAGGACGCGACGGCTATCGCATCAACGGCCGCAAGTTCTACTCCACCGGCGCCATCTACGCCCAGCGCATCCCCACCTCGGTGGTGGATGAAAATGGCGTGCAGCAACTGGCCTTCGTCCCGGCGGACAGCCAGGGCCTGAACGTGATCGACGACTGGAGCGGCTTCGGCCAGCGCACCACCGGCAGCGGCTCGGTGGTGTTCGAGAATGTGTTCGTCGCCGCCGAGGACGTGATTCCCTTTCAAAGCGCCTTCGAACGCCCGACCACCGTCGGCCCGCTGGCGCAGATTCTCCATGCCGCCATCGACACCGGTATCGCCCGCGCCGCCTATGAAGACGCCCTGCATTTCGTGCGCACCAAGACCCGGCCATGGATCGATTCCGGCAACGACAAGGCCACCGAAGACCCGCTGACCCTCAAGAGCTTCGGCCACCTGAGCATTCGCCTGCACGCCACCGAGGCGCTGCTGGAGCGCTCCGGGGAGTTCCTCGACGCCGCCCAGGCCGAGCCCAACGCCGAGACCGTGGCTGCCGCCTCCATAGCGGTCGCCGAGGCCCGCGCCATCAGCACCGAAATCTCCCTGGCCGCCGGCAGCACCCTGTTCGAACTGGCCGGCAGCCAGGCGACCCTGGCCGAACATGGCCTGGACCGTCACTGGCGCAACGCCCGGGTGCACACCCTGCACGACCCGGTGCGCTGGAAATACCACGCGGTGGGCAACTACTACCTCAACCAGACGAACCCGCCACTGCGGGGGACCATCTGATGGGCGCGAAGAAAAAGATCCTGCTCAATGCCTTCAACATGAACTGCATCGGGCACATCAACCACGGTCTGTGGACCCACCCGCGGGACACCTCGACCCAGTACAAGACCCTCGAATACTGGACCGAACTGGCGCAATTGCTGGAACGCGGGCTGTTCGACGGGCTGTTCATCGCCGATATCGTCGGGGTCTACGACGTCTACCAGAACTCGGTGGACGTGACGCTCAAGGAGTCGATCCAGCTGCCGGTCAACGACCCGCTGCTGCTGGTCTCGGCCATGGCCGCGGTGACCCGCAACCTCGGTTTCGGCCTCACCGCCAACCTCACCTACGAGCCGCCGTATCTGTTCGCCCGGCGCATGTCCACGCTGGACCACCTGAGCCGTGGCCGGGTCGGCTGGAACATCGTCACCGGCTACCTCGACAGCGCCGCCAAGGCCATGGGCCTGAGCGAACAGGCCGAGCATGACCGGCGCTACGACCAGGCCGACGAGTACCTGCAAGTGCTCTACAAGCTCTGGGAAGGCAGTTGGGAAAACGACGCGGTGGTCAACGACCGCGAGCAGCGGATCTACGCCCGGCCGGAGAAGGTGCACAAGGTCGAGCACAAGGGCGAGTTCTATCAGGTCGAGGGCTATCACCTGTGCGAGCCGTCGCCGCAGCGCACGCCGGTGCTGTTCCAGGCCGGCAGTTCCGATCGCGGCCTGCTGTTCGCCGGGCGCCACGCCGAGTGCGTGTTCATCAGCGGGCAGAACAAGCCCTCGACCAAGGCCCAGGTGGACAAGGTCCGCGCCAGCGCCGTGGCGGCCGGGCGCAACCCCGAGGACATCAAGGTGTTCATGGGGCTCAACGTGATAGTCGCCGAGACCGAGGAACTGGCCTGGAAGAAGCACGCCGAGTACCGCAGCCATGCCAGCGCGGAGGCCGGGGTGGCGCATTTCTCGGCGTCCACCGCCATCGACTTTTCCCAGTACGAGATCGACGAACCTATCCAGTACGTGAAGAGCAACGCCATCCAGTCGGCCACCCGGAACCTGCAGAACAACGACTGGACCCGGCGCAAGCTGCTCGACCAGCACGCCCTGGGCGGGCGCTACATCACGGTGGTCGGCTCGCCGCAGCAGGTGGCCGACGACCTCGAATCCTGGATCGCCGAAACCGGCCTCGACGGCTTCAACCTAACCCGCATCGTCACCCCGGAAAGTTATGTCGACTTCATCGACCTGGTGATCCCCGAGCTGCAACGCCGCGGCTCGTACAAGACCGCCTACGACAACGGCACCCTGCGCGAAAAGCTGTTCCAGCGCGAGGCGCAATTGCCGGAGCAACACACTGGCGCGGACTACCGCCGCTAAAGCATCGCGGGCAAGCCTCGC
>NZ_JAQZAA010000064.1:59988-77020 GCF_028640875.1 Pseudomonas sp. SBT1-2
CGCATTCCTCTTCTGTAGGAGCGAGGCTTGCCCGCGATGAGGCCGGCCCAAACACCCCCAAACTTCAATGCACTGACTGGAACCAAGACCATGAAAACCAAGCTCCTCAGCCACCCAGTCAAAGCACTGGCCCTCGCCCTCGGACTGCTCAGCAGCGCGGTATTCGCCGCCGACGCGCCGCTGAAAGTCGGCACCACCGCCGCCTTCGCCATTCCCCTGGAGGCCGCCGTCGAAGAGGCCGGCAAACAGGGCCTGAAAGTCGAACTGGTGGAGTTCAGCGACTGGATCGCGCCGAACGTCAGCCTGGCCGCCGGCGATATCGACGTGAACTACTTCCAGCACATCCCGTTCCTGGAAAACGCCAAGGCCGCCGCCGGTTTCGACCTGGTGCCGTTCGCCCCGGGGATCATCAACAACGTCGGCCTGTACTCGAAGAAATACAAAAGCTTCGACGAGCTGCCCGAAGGCGCCACAGTGGCCATCGCCAACGACCCGATCAACAGCGGTCGCGGCTTGCAGCTGCTGGCCAAGGCCGGCCTGATCAGCCTCAAGCCGGGCGTCGGCTACAAGGCCACCGAGGACGACATAGTCGCCAACCCGAAGAAACTGAAGATCCTCCAGGTCGAGGCCGTGCAACTGGTACGCGCCTATGACGACGCCGACCTGGTGCAGGGCTACCCGGCCTATATCCGCCTGGCCAAGACCTTCGACGCCGGTTCGGCGCTGCTGTTCGACGGCCTCGACCACAAGGAATACGTGATCCAGTTCGTGATCCAGCCCAAGAGCAAGACCGACCCGCGGCTGATCAAGTTCGTCGACATCTACCAGCATTCGCCGGCTGTGCGCGCCGCCCTGGATAAAGCCCACGGCAAGCTCTACCAAGCCGGCTGGGAAGGTTGAGATGAGCGTCGCCTATCTCCCGCACAAGGCCTCCAGGCAGCCGCCCGAACAGCCGCACAACGCAGAGCAGGCCGAGTTGCATCCGGAGCTGAATCACGCCCATGTGCGCTTTATCGGCGTGACCAAGACCTACCAGGGCCAGCAAGGCCCGGTGCAGGCCCTGCACGGTATCGACCTGGCGATCCAGCGCGGCGAAGTGTTCGGCATCATCGGCCGCAGCGGCGCCGGCAAGTCGTCGCTGATCCGCACCATCAATCGCCTGGAACAGCCGTCGGGCGGCCGGGTGCTGATCGATCAGGTGGACATCGGCGACTTCGACGAGGACCGCCTGGTGGAGCTGCGCCGGCGCATCGGCATGATCTTCCAGCACTTCAACCTGATGTCGGCCAAGACCGTATGGCAGAACGTCGAGCTGCCGCTGAAGGTGGCCGGCGTGCCCAAGGAACAGCGCGAGCGCAAGGTGCGCGAACTGCTGGAACTGGTGGGCCTGAAGGACAAGCACAAGGCCTACCCGGCGCAACTCTCGGGCGGGCAGAAACAGCGGGTGGGCATCGCCCGGGCGCTGGTCCACGACCCGGCGATCCTGCTGTGCGACGAGGCCACCTCGGCGCTGGACCCGGAGACCACCCAGTCGATCCTCGGCCTGCTCAAACAGATCAACCAGCGCCTGGGCCTGACCATCATCCTGATCACCCACGAGATGGCGGTGATCCGCGATATCTGCGACCGCGTGGTGGTGCTCGAGCACGGGCATATCGTCGAGCAGGGGCCGGTCTGGGAAGTGTTCGGCAACCCGCAGCACGAGGTCAGCAAAACCCTGCTGGCGCCCTTGCAGCACGGCTTGCCGGAAGAGCTGCAAAACCGCCTGCAAGCCCAGCCGAAGTCTTCGGACGCGGCGGTGGTATTGCGCGTGCGGTTCACCGGCAGGACCAGCGACGAGCCGGACCTGGCCGCGCTGTTCAGCACCCTGGGCGGCCGCGTGCGCCTGCTGCACGGCGGCGTGGAACGGATCCAGGGGCATGCCCTGGGGCAATTGCTGCTGGCGGTCAGCGGCTCGTCCCTGGGCGCCGAGGAACAACGCCTGCGCGCGCAGCACTTTTTGCACAAGCAATGGACACAACAGGTAGAGGTGCTGGGTTATGTGGTTTGATCGCTTGCTCCAGGGCGTTATCGATACCTTCCTGATGGTCGGCGTGTCGTCGCTGATCGCCTTGCTGGCGGGGATTCCGCTGGCGGTGATCCTGGTCACCAGCGGCAAGGGCGGGATCTACGAAGCGCCCAGGCTGAACAGCATGCTGGGAGCCTTCGTCAACCTGTTCCGCTCGATCCCGTTCCTGATCCTGATGGTGGCGCTGATCCCCTTCACCCGGCTGATCGTCGGCACCACCTACGGTGTCTGGGCAGCGGTGGTGCCACTGACCATCGCCGCCACGCCGTTCTTCGCACGAATCGCCGAGGTCAGCCTGCGCGAGGTCGACCACGGCCTGATCGAAGCCGCCCAGGCCATGGGCTGCCGACGCTGGCACATCGTCTGGCATGTGCTGTTGCCGGAGGCGCTGCCGGGCATCGTCGGCGGTTTCACCATCACCCTGGTGACCATGATCAACTCCTCGGCCATGGCCGGGGCCATCGGCGCCGGCGGCCTGGGGGACATTGCCTATCGCTATGGCTACCAGCGTTTCGACAGCCAGATCATGCTCACGGTGATCGTGCTGCTGGTGATCCTCGTCGCGGCGATCCAGCTCGGCGGCGACCGCCTGGCGCGGGCGCTCAACAAGCGTTGAGAAACGCCACCTTCGTGGTGACGAATAACCTGTAGCCGCTGCCGCAGGCTGCGATAAGGTCCGAAGGACCTTCGGCGCTCTCAAGAGCACGGCCGCTTCGCAGCCGATCGCAGCCTTCGGCAGCGGCTACAGGGAACCAGTGCGCCAGACATGGGGTATATTCGGACCACTCCCCCTTTCTCTGCGCAGCCCGCCATGAAACTCGCCCCCACCGACCTCGACCAGATCACCTCCACCACCCTGGGTCACTACAACCAGGTGGCCGAAGACTTCCGCGAAGGCACCCGCGACCACGATGTCAGCCAGAACATCGACGCCCTGCTGCGGCATATCCAGGGCACGGCGCCCTTCACCCTGCTGGACTTCGGCTGCGGCCCCGGGCGCGACCTGCAGACCTTCACCCGCCTCGGTCATATCGCCATCGGCCTCGACGGCTCCGAGCGCTTTGCCCAGATGGCCCGCGACGACAGCGGCTGCGAGGTCTGGCAGCAGGACTTCCTCAAGCTCGACCTGCCCGCCGAACGCTTCGACGGCATCTTCGCCAACGCCGTGCTGTTCCACATTCCCTCGCAGGAACTGCCACGGGTGCTGCGCCAGCTGCACGCCACGCTGAAACCCGGCGGCGTGCTGTTCAGCTCCAACCCGCGCGGCGACAACCAGGAAGGCTGGAACGGCGCGCGTTATGGCGCCTACCACGACCTGGCGGCGTGGCAGCACTTGCTGACAGCGGCGGGGTTTGTCGAGCTGGAGCATTACTACCGGCCCGCCGGGCTGCCGCGCGAGCAGCAGCCGTGGCTGGCGAGTGTTTGGCGCAAGGTTTGAGCTTGCGTCGTTGATCGGCCTTTTTCGCGAGCAAGCTCGCTCCTACAGTTTTTTATGATCGGCGTTGCGCCGCCTCTTGTAGGAGCGAGCTTGCTCGCGATGGCGTTCTGTCGGACGGAGCACGATCTCAGGCCGTGGTGTTCTTCGGCTCCTTGATCTTGTACCAGGCCACATACAGCGCCGGCAGGAACAGCAGTGTCAGCAGGGTGGCGACGATGATGCCGCCGATCATGGCGTAGGCCATCGGCCCCCAGAACACTTCCCGGGCGATGGGAATCATGCCCAGGCTGGCTGCCGCGGCGGTCAGCAGGATCGGCCGGCGACGGTGCTCGGTGGCCTGCACCACCGCATCCCAGGATGAATGACCGGCGCGCTCGAACTCGTCGATCTGGGTCACCAGGATCACCGAGTTGCGGATGATGATGCCGATCAGCGCGAGAATCCCGAGGATCGCCACAAAGCCCATGGGCGTGCCCGTCGGCACCAGCGCCAGGACCACGCCGATCAGCCCCAGGGGCGCGACGCTGGCCACCAGGAACAGCTTCTGCACGCTGTGCAGCTGGATCATCAGGAAGGTCGCCATGAGGAACAGCATCAACGGCACCACCTTGGCGATCGGCCCCTGGGCCTTGCCGCTTTCCTCCACCGTACCGCCGGTGGCCACCGAGTAACCGGCCGGCAGGCTGGCGGCGAACTTGTCGATATCCGGCTTGAGCAGCCTGACCAGGTCGGTCGGCTGGATTTCGTCACGCACCGAGGCCTTGATGGTGATGGTCGGCTTGCGGTCGCGCCGCCAGACCAGCGGCTGCTCCAGTTCGTAACGCACGGTGGCGAAGGCCAGCAGCGGAATCGAGGTGCCGTTGGGGTTGACGATCTGCAGGTTCTGCAGGGTTTCCGGGGAGCCGCGCTCGCTGTCGTCGGCCCGGCCGACCACGTTGATCAGGTAGATGTCGTCATGCACCTGGGTCACGGTGGAGCCGCTGACGATGCTGTTCATCAGCTGCGCCACGTCCTCCGAAGACAACCCCAGCTGGCGGGCCTTGTCCTGGGCGATGTCGATGCGCAGCACTTTGCCCGGCTCGTTCCAGTCGTAGATGATCTCGCCGATGTGCGAGTTCTTGTCCAGTTCGGTGGCCAGCTCGATGGCGTGCTTGCGCACCTGGTCGATGTCCTTGCCGCTGACCCGGTACTGGATCGGTCGCCCCACCGGCGGGCCCATTTCCAGGGCCTGGACGTAGCTGCCGATGCCGACGAAGTCGTCGCGCAGGCGTTTTTTCAGGCGTTCGGTCAACGCCGTGCGCGACTCCAGGCCCTTGCTGACAATCACCAACTGCGCGTAGTAGGGGTTCTGCAGTTGCTGGTCCAGCGGCAGGTAGAAACGGATCGCACCTTCGCCGATATAGGTGCTCCAGCGCAGGATGTCCGGGTCGTCCTTGAGGGTCGCCTCCAGGCGATCCACCGCCAGGCGGGTCTCGGCGATCGAGGCGTTCTGCGGCAGGTTGAGGTCGACGAGAATCTCCGGCCGGTCCGAGGACGGGAAGAACTGGTTCTGCACGAAGCGCATGCCGACCACCGACAGCACGAACACCAGGACGGTGATGCCGATGGCCCACCAGCGGTTGCGCATGGCCCACAGCAGGCCGCCGTTGAAGGCGCGGCCGATGCGCCCCGGCTCCTCGGAGTGGGGCTTCACGTTGGTGCTGAGGATATGCACGCCGATCACCGGGGCGAACAGCACGGCGACTATCCACGACACCAGCATGGCCACGGCGATCACCGCGAACAGAGTGAAGGTGTACTCGCCGGCGGAGCTGGCGTTGAGGCCGATGGGCACGAAGCCGGCGACCGTCACCAGGGTCCCGGTGAGCATCGGGAAGGCCGTGGAGGTGTAGGCGAAGGTCGCCGCCTGCTCCTTGGTCTCGCCCATCTCCAGGCGCGTGACCATCATCTCCACGGTGATCATCGCGTCGTCCACCAACAGGCCCAGGGCGATGATCAATGCACCGAGAGAAATCCGCTGCATGGTGATGCCGCTGTATTCCATGAAGACGAAGACCATCGCCAGCACCAGCGGAATCGAGCACGCCACCACCAGCCCGGCGCGCACGCCCAGGCTGACGAAACTCACCACCAGCACGATCACCACCGCCTCGAACAGCGCGCTGGTAAAGCCGCCGACGGCTTTTTCCACCACCTCGGCCTGGTCCGACACCGTGTGTACGCCTACGCCCACTGGCAGCTCGGCGGTGAGCTGGTTCATCTTGGCGTGCAAGGCCTTGCCGAAGTCCTGGATGTTGCCGCCCTTCTTCATGGCGATCGCCAGGCCGATGGCCGGCTGGCCGTTGTAGCGAAACTGCGGCGTCGAAGGGTCGACGTAGCCGCGGCTGATCTCGGCGATATCCGCCAGGCGATAGAAGCGCTCGTTGAGCCGCAGGTTGACCGTGGCCAGGTCTTTCTCCGAAGCGAACTGCCCCGAGGTGCGCACGGAAATCCGCTCCGGCCCGGCTTCGATCACCCCGGCTGGAGTCACCGCATTCTGCGCTTGCAGGCTCTGCAGGACCTGGCGCTGGTCGATGCCCAGCGCCGCCAGCTTGCGCGTGGAGAAGTTCAGGTAGATGACTTCGTCCTGCTCGCCGACCATTTCCACTTTGCCCAGGTTCGGCACTTCACGGATCTCGGCGCGCACCTGCTCCACGTAGTCGCGCAGCTGGCGCATGCTCAGGCCGTCGGCGGTAAAGGCGTAGACCGAACCAAACACATCGCCGAACTCGTCGTTGAACCCCGGCCCTTGTAGGCCCTGGGGGAAGTCGCCGCGAATGTCGTTGATCTTCTTGCGCACCTGGTACCAGATCTCGGGAATGTCCTTGCCGCTGGTGGTGTCGCGCAGGTTGACGAAGACCGTCGACTCGCCGGGGCGGGTGTAGCTTTTCACGTAGTCGAGGGAGTCCAGTTCTTCGAGTTTTTTCTCGATGCGGTCGGTGACCTGCTTGAGGGTTTCCTCCTGGGTCGCGCCCGGCCAGCGGGTCTGGATGACCATGGTCTTGATGGTGAAGGACGGGTCCTCCTCGCGCCCCAGGTTCATGTAGGAGAACACGCCCATCAGCAGCGCGACGAACATCAGGTACCAGACGAACGACTGATGCTTGATGGCCCACTCGGATAAATTGAAGCTCCCTTTGGTGGCCGGCGTCATCGTGGGCTGTCCTCGTCGATTTTGACTTTCTGCCCCGGTTTGAGGCTGTTCACACCGGCGCTCACCACCCGCTCGCCGATCTTGATCCCGCTGCCGATCAACGCCGAATCATGGTCGCGGCTGAGCACCGTGACCTCTCGCGGCGCCACGGTGCGTGCCTGCGGGTCGACGATCCAGACCCGGGTCTGGCCGTCCACCTCCTGCAAGGCCGACAACGGCACCTCGGTGCGCGGAACGATGGCGGAGCTGAGGGTCACGCTGATGGCCGTGCCGAGGCGGAAGGTGGGCGGGGTTTGCGCCAGGGTCAGGCGCGAACGCCGGGTTCGGGTGGCGCTCTGCGCCTGGGGCTCGATCTCGCGCACCACAGCGGTGGTGTTGACGCTCGGGTCCAGCTGCAAGGCGACCTTGAACACCACGTCGGCCGGCAACTGGTCCACCAGGCTCGCCGGCAGGTCGATCACCGCCTCCTTGATATCCGGGCGAGCCAGGGTCACCACCTGCTGGCCGGCGCTGACCACCTGGCCGGCCTCGGCCATCCAGGCGGTGACCACGCCGCCGTGGTCGGTGCGCAGCTCGCTGTAGGCGAGCTGGTCGCGGGCCTGGCTGACCGCGGCCCTGGCCTGATCCAGGGAGGCGCGGGTGGTCTTCAGGTCGGTCTGGGCGATATCCAGCTGCGCCTGGGCGCCGACGCCGCGGTCGAACAATTGCTGCTGGCGCCGGGCATTGGCCTGGGCATTGATCCATTGCGCCTCGACCCGGGCCAGGTCGCCCTGGGCGGAACGCAACTGGTTCTGCTGATCGGTGGGGTCGAGGGTGGCGAGCAAGGCGCCCTTGCCCACCTCGGCACCGACGTCGACATTGCGATTGGCGATGCGCCCCGGCACCCGGAAGCCGAGGTTGGTTTCATAGCGAGCCTGGATGCTGCCGGCGAACCGCCCGAGGCTTTCCTCGGACTCGGCGCGCACCTCGAACGACAGCACCGGGCGCACCGGCTCGGGCGCCGGTTCTTCCTTGGAACAGGCGCCCAGCACCAGGCCGGCGCACAACAGCAGGGACAGGCGCTTCATGGCTGGGCTCCTTGGGCACCGGTCTCGGGAACGATCTCGACGAGCATCCCCGGGTGCAGCAACTGGCCGCCGGCGATCACCACTTTTTCGCCGCCCTCGAGGCCGTCGCTGATGATCACCTTGCCGGTCTGGTAGCGCCCCACCGTGACGGTGTGCAGGGTGGTCTTGCCGTCCTCGCCCACCAGCCACACGGCCGGTTCGTTGAGGTTCTTGGTCAGCGCCGCCCAGGGCAGCTCGACACTGGCCTTGCCGGGCACATGGGCACTGGCGCCGACCACCGAGCCCAGGTCCATGCCCGCCGGCAAGCCGTCGAGGGCCACCTTGACCTGCACCGTGCCGCTTTGCGCCGACACCACCGGGGTGACTTCCCGCACCCTGCCAGTGGTCTTGATATTCGGGTTGTCCAGCAGGCTGACGTTGATCACGCCATCCTCCGGCGGGGCCACCAGCAACGCCTCGTAGACGTTGAACACGGCGTCGCGCTCGCCGTCGCGGGCCAGGCTGTAAATCGGCACCGTGGCCTGCACCACCTGGCCGACCTCGGCCTGGCGCGCGGTGATCACCCCCGGCGCGTCGGCGATCAGCGCGGTATAGCTCAGTTGCTCACGGGCGTTGGCCAACTGCGCCTGGGCCGCGCTCAGGGCGCTCTGGCTGCTGCGCAGCGCCGCCTGGGCGGCATCGTATTCGCTCTGGCTGGTGTAGCCCTTGGGCAGGAGCTTCTGCTGGCGGACGAAGGCCGCGCTGGTCTGCTTGACCCGTGCCTGCTCGGCGAACACCGAGGCGGCGGCGGAATCGACATTGGTCTGCAGGTCTTTCGGGTCGAGCCGGGCCAGTACCTGTTTGGCCGTGACCCGGTCGCCGACATCCACCAGGCGCTGGACGATCTTGCCGCCGACGCGGAATGACAACTCGGTCTGCACCCGCGCCTGCACATCGCCGGTCAGGGTCACTTGCGCGGCGAAATCACGGGTCTGCACTTGCTGCACGCGCACCCGCGGCCGCTCCTTTTCGGTCGGTTTCTCCGCACCACAACCGCTCAGTAGTGCCGCCAGCGTCAAACCCACTATCCACTTCGATTCGAGACCAGCCATGCAGGCTCCTTCACGCGATGCAATCGTACAGGTGACGATACGACTGTGAGCTTAGAACAGGGTTCAACCGCTGCACGCCACGGTGCTCACAAACCCTGTAGCCGCTGCCGCAGGCTGCGATCGGCCGCAACGCGGGCGCTGTTCCAGCGAACGCAGGAAGCCCTGGGGAGCTGTCGCGGCGGCTACAAAATCGGCACCGATCAGGCACACTGCGCCTTCATGCACAAGGAGCCCCGGGATGCTCAAGACCCTGGCAGTGGCCAATTACCGCTCGATCAACAAACTGGTGATTCCGCTGGAGCGGCTGAACCTGATCACCGGCCCCAACGGCAGCGGCAAGTCCAACCTGTACAAGGCCCTGCGCCTGCTGGCGGAAACCGCCCAGGGCGGGGTGGTCAATGCTCTGGCCAGCGAAGGCGGCCTGGAGTCGACTTTCTGGGCCGGGCCGGAACAGATCAGCCGGCGCATGAGCCGTGGCGAGGTGGCGATCCAGGGCGGACCACGGAAAACCGTCAAGCGCCTGCAACTGGGCTTTGCCGGCGAGGACTTCGGTTACTCGATCGGCCTGGGGCTGCCGGACTCCAGCGGTCATTTCATGCTGCCCGGGCACAGCACGCCGATTCCGTCGCGCTTCACCCTCGACCCGCGGATCAAGCGCGAGAGCATCTGGAGCGGGCCGGTGTATCGCCCGGCCAGTGTGCTGGTGGATCGCCAGGGGCCGATGGTGCGGGCCCGCCAGGGGCGGCAATGGGAGGTGCTGGCGCAGCACACCTCCAGCGGCGACAGCCTGTTCGACCAGGTCGGTAACCTGCGTTCGTCGCCCGAAGTCCTGCATCTGCGCGAGCAGATCCGTGGCTGGCGTTTCTACGATCACTTTCGCACCGACAGCCAGGCCCCCGCGCGCCGGCCGCAACTGGGCACCCGCACGCCAGTGCTGCACCACGATGGCCGTGACCTGGCGGCGGCGTTGCAGACCATCATCGAGGTCGGCGATCAGCAGGCGCTGCACGAGACCATCAGCGATGCCTTTCCCGGGTCGCGGCTGGAGATCGATGCGGTGCCGGGCGGGCTGTTCGGCGTGCAGTTTCATCAGGACGGTTTGCTGCGGCCGCTGTCGGCGGCGGAGCTGTCGGACGGTACCCTGCGTTACCTGCTGCTGGTCGCCGCCCTGCTGACGCCACGGCCACCGACCCTGATGGTGCTCAACGAACCGGAAACCAGCCTGCACCCGGACCTGCTGCCGGCCTTGGCGCGCCTGATCATCCGGGCTTCGCAGCAGTGCCAGGTGTGGGTGGTGTCCCATGCCAGCCGGCTGATCGCGGCGTTGCAGCAGGACCCGCAATGCAACGCCATCGTGCTGGAGAAGAATTTCGGCCAGACCGAAATCGTCGGCCAGGGCATGCTCGATGAACCGGCGTGGTATTGGCCGGACTGAGCGGCCTCAAAAGCATCGCGGGCAAGCCTCGCTCCTACAGAAGAAGATTGCACATGCTTCTGTAGGAGCGGAGCTTGCCCGCGATGGCGTACTTAAGAACACCTCGATCGTTCAGACCGAATCACCCCTGCCACTTGCCCCCTTCGACAATCACGCTTTCCGGCTGGGTGTCGTCGCTCAGTTCCTTGCGCACGTACTGGTCGTAGAGCTTGAGCAGGTACTTGTCCTCGCCCAGCTTGGCCAGCTCGGCGTTGACCCAGTCACGCAACTCGATATTGCCCTTCTTCACCGCCGGCGCGATCGGCGCCTGCTCCCCCAGGGTCTGCGGCAGTACGCGGTAGCCCGGGTTCTGCTTGGACCAGCTGAACAGGATCAGGTTGTCCTGGGCATAGGCATCGCCGCGGCCGTTGGCCAGGGCTTGCAGGGACTCGGAGTTCTTCTCGAACTTCAGCAGTTTCCAGTCCGGGTGGTTCTTGGTCAGCCAGATATCGGCGGTGGTGCCGGTGGTGACGATGGTGGTGCGGCTCGCCAGGTCATCCAGGTTCTTCACTTCGCTGCCGTCAGGCACCAGGGCCTGCACCGCGACCTTGAGGTTGGGGTTGGTGAACTCCACCGCTTCCTTGCGCTCCGGGGTGACGGTCATGTTGGCCAGGATCAGGTCGACCTTGTCGCTCTGCAGGAACGGAATGCGGCTGGCCGGCTCCACCGCGACGAACTCCACCTTGTTCTCGTCGCCCAGCAGGTCCTTGGCGAATTGCCGGCCGATATCGGTATCGAAGCCCACGTAACGGCCGGTCTCGTCGACGAAACCGAACGGCGGCTTGTCGGTGAATACGCCGACGATCAGCTTGTCGCGGGCCTTGATCTTGTCCAGGTAACCGGTCGCCGGGGCAGCGCTGGCGCTGGCTGCAGGCTTGGGCGCCTCGGTGGTTTTATCGCAGCCGGCCAGCAGCGCGAGACCGAACAGCGGAAGTAGCAGTAGCGAAGACTTGGCAGTTTTCATAAGAGCTCCAGTTCCTTTGTAGGTGCTTTTTTTGGCAATGCTTCAACGAAGGAGAATTTCTCCAGGAACTGCTGCGCTCGTGCGGTCCGCGGGTTCGTAAAGAAGGTCTCGGGAGGGTGCTGTTCGAGGATGCGCCCGGCATCCATGAACACGATGCGGTCGGCCACTGCGCGGGCGAAGGCCATTTCATGGGTAACAATCAGCAGGGTCATGCCGTCCCGGGCCAGGCCCTGGATCACTTGCAGCACTTCCTTGACCATCTCCGGGTCCAGCGCCGCGGTGACCTCGTCGAACAGCATCACCTGCGGGTTCATGCACAACGAACGGACGATGGCGATGCGTTGCTGCTGGCCGCCGGAGAGCTGGCGCGGAAAGGCATCGCGCTTGTCCGAAAGGCCCACCCGCTCCAGCAGCGCCTCGGCCTGGGCGCGGGCTTCGCGACGGTCGCGCTTCTGCACCTTGAGCGGGCCGAGCAGGATGTTGTCGAGCACGCTCATGTGCGGGAACAGGTGGTAACTCTGGAACACCATGCCGATGTCCTGGCGCACCTGACGCCAGTCGGTGGCCTGGTCCAGCAGCTCGCGGCCGGCGAATCTCAGGTGGCCGCTGTGGGCTTTTTCCAGGCCGTTGAGGCAGCGCAGCAAGGTGGACTTGCCGCAGCCGCTGGGGCCGAGAATCACCACCACTTCGCCCTGGGCGACCTTGAGGTCGATGTCCTTGAGCACCTGCTGCTCGCCGAAAAACTTGTTGAAACCCTGGAACTCGATCAGTGCGCTCATGCTTGCGTCCAGCGCCGCTCCAGCACACGCGAGGCGGCCGACAGCGGGTAGCAGATAAAGAAGAAAAACAGGAACAGGGCGCCGTAGATCAGCACCGACTCGTAGGTGCGCTCGATGATCTGCTGGCCGACCTTGATCACGTCCACCACGCCGATCAGCACCGCCAGCGAGCTGGTCTTGATGATCCGCGTATAGACGTTGATGGTCGGCGGCGTCATGCGTTTCAGCGCCTGGGGCAGCAGCACGTAGCCGTACAGCTGCGGGTCGGACAGGCCGATCGACAGCCCCGCCTCGCGCTGGCCACGGGGCAGCGAATGCAGGGCGCCACGCACCACCTCGCCGACTTCGCTGGCGCCCCACAGCGACAGCACCAGCACCGCGCAGGTGAAGCTGGGGATGCTGATGCCGAAGAAGATCGGGAAACCGAAAAACAGCAGGTACAACCAGACCAGCACCGGGATCGCCCGGAACAACTCCAGGTAGAGGCGCAGCACGGCGTTCAACCATTTGTGGTCGAGGGTCCGCAGCACGCCGTAGAGCACGCCGCCAACGGTGCTGAAGGCGATGCTCAGCAGGGAGATCGACAGGGTCTGCGCGGCGCCCTTGCCCAGCTGCGGCAAGGACACCCAGAGCAGTTCAAGACCCGAACTGGCCATGCTGCAACCTCCTTTCCAGACGGCTGAGCAACAGCGACAGCGGCAAGAACAGCAGCACGCAGATCAGCGTGAGCACGGCGAGCATTTCGTAGGTCTTGTAGTAGAGGGCGATGTAGCTCTTGGTGGTGTAGAGAATCTCCGGCACCGCCACCGCCGAGACCACAGTGGTCTCCTTGAGCAGGAAGATGAAGTTGGCGAACAGCGACGGCAGGCTGAGGATCCCGGCTTGCGGCAGGATCACATGGCGCAACAGCTGCCAGTGCGACAGGCCGATGGAGCGGCCCGACTCCAGCTGGGCCGTCGGCACCGCTTCGACGCCGGCGCGCAGCACCTCGGTGAGGTAGGCGCCGCCAAGAAAGGTCATGGTGATGATCGCCGCGGCGAACCCGGAAATCTTCAGCCCCAGCGCCGGCAGGGCGAAGTAGACGAAGAACAGCTGGATCAGCAGCGGGGTGTTGCGCGCCAGTTCCACGTACAGCCCGATCAGGCGCTGCAGGTAGGGGGTGCGGAACACCAGGATTGTGGCGTTGATCAGGGCCACCAGCAGGGAGGTGGCGATGGCGATCAGGCCGACCTGCAAGGTCACGCCCACGGCCTTGAGGAAGGCCGGCAGCGTACTGAGGATAAAGGCGTAGTCGAGGGTCATGGCAATCCTGGACGCCACTGGGGTACAGCGGCGGTGGTGCAGTCCATTGGGCGGTGGGTAAACCACCCGGCAGGCGTCGACTTTAAAGCTATAAAAACAATAATTTAAATACCGTTAAAGCATATTGATATCACCCAAAAAACTAACCTGCGGGGTTTGCCATGCGCGTCTGGGCCGGCTACTTTTCTGACGCCGTCAGGGATCTTTCTGATCCTCCTCCATGGAACGGACAACCGGCACCCGACCTCAACGGGCCAGACACACAAGGACGATAAGAACAATGACCGACCTCGATACCCCGCAACCCCTCGATCCGCAGGACATCGTCAAATGGCTGAAGGCCCTGTGCCGGGCCATGAAGCCTTCCTGAGCAAAATCCCTTCATCGTTGATTGCCCGCGATTGCGTCCTTACTGATACACCGCAGCGCCTGGATCGCGAGCAAGCTTCGCTCCTACAGAAGCACGGTGAAGTCGCTCTTGCGGGCAATAAAAAACGCCGACGCTGTAGAAGCCATCGGCGTTTAAACCTTGAAGGGGTTTGTACGACTTAAGCGTAGTTCATCAGAACGCCGGCAGTACTGCGCCGCTGTATTTCTTCTCGATGAATTCCTTCACTTGCGGGCTGGTCAGGGCCTTGGCCAGTTTCTGGATGGCGGCGCTGTCCTTGTTGTCCGGGCGGGACACCAGGAAGTTCACGTACGGCGAATCGGCACCCTCGATCACCAGCGCATCCTTGGCCGGGTTCAGGCCGGCTTCCAGGGCGTAGTTGGTGTTGATCATGTCCAGGTCGACCTGGTCCAGCACGCGCGGCAGCAGGGCCGATTCCAGTTCCTTGAACTTGAAGTTGTGCGGGTTCTTGGCGATGTCTTTCGGGGTCGCCAGGGCGTTCTTCGGGTCCTTGAGTTCGATCAGGCCGGCCTTCTGCAGCAGGATCAGGGCGCGGCCGCTGTTGCTGCCTTCGTTCGGAATGGCGATGGTCGCGCCGTCTTTCAGCTCGGCCAGGGTTTTGACTTTCTTCGAGTAGCCGCCGAAAGGTTCGACGTGCACGCCGATCACGGTCACCAGGTTAGTGCCTTTGCCTTCGTTGAAGCTCTTCAGGTACGGCAGGGTCTGGAAGTAGTTGGCGTCCAGACGCTTCTGATCGACCTGCACGTTCGGCTGCACATAATCGGTGAAGATTTTGATTTCCAGGTCCACACCTTCCTTGGCCAGGGTCGGCTTGATCAGCTCGAGGATCTCGGCGTGCGGCACAGGGGTGGCCGCCACTACCAGTTTCTCGCCAGCCTGGGCCAGACCGGCAGTCAGGGCAGCCGCCAGTGCGGTGAACAACAGAACCTTTTTCATGCAGTGTCCTTATGAGTCGTCAGTGACGACGGCTTTTGTAATGAGGGTGCCAGCGAAGTGCTATCTCTGGCGTGGAGCGGACAATACCGGGATTTTTTATGCCTTAACAATATCTTTTATTCACGTTGATATTCCATTTTGTTCATACAGTATCGAGCCGCTCTAGCTCGCGCCCGGGGCACTCCACAAGCCCCTGTAGCCGCTGCCGCAGGCTGCGATCGAGCGCGCGGCGCTCGCCAGGTTTTCAAGCCGTTTTCAAAGGGATTGTCGAGTCGTATGGGCGGCCGCTACGCAGCCGATCGCAGCCTGCGGCAGCGGCTACAGAAAGCAGCCCGCTGCACGGGTCAGGAATGGGAGGAGACTTCAGATCACGCCGTGTTGCTTGAGCAGGTGTTTCAGCGCCTGCAACTCGGCGGCGGAACCGTCCGCGATCAGGCCCTTCAATTGCTGGTCCACCAACTCCAGCCGCGACAGCTGCGGCGGCAGGTTCAGGTGCTCCGGCAGGATCTCCTCGCCACTGCTGACCAGCAGGGCAAAGTGAATGACGTTCTCCAGCTCGCGAGTGTTGCCCGGCCAGCTGTGCTGCTCCAGCACCTGCTGGGCGGCTTCACTGATCAGCGGCACCGGCAGGTCCAGGCGCTGGCTGTAGATGCCGAGGAAATACTCGGCCAACGACAAGATGTCGCCGACCCGCTCGCGCAGCGCCGGCAGCTCCAGGTGGCCCTCGCCCAGGTAGTGATACAGCCGCTCATGGAACTTGCCCGCCGCCACCGCCTGGGCCAGGTCGATACTGGTGGCCGCCACCAGGCGCACATCCACCGGGCTCGGCTGATGGGCGCCGACCCGGGTCACCTCATGATTTTCCAGGGCCGAGAGCAGCTTGATCTGGATCGGCAACGGCAAGTCGCCGATCTCGTCCAGGTACAGGGTGCCGCCGTTGGCCGAGCCGAACCAGCCGGCGCGGCTGCTGGCCGAACCGCTGAAGGCGCCGCCGGCATAACCGAACAGTTCGGCGTCGGCGTAGGTCGGGCTGATGGCCCCGCAGTTGACCGAGACGAACAGGCCGCTGCGGTCGCTGGCGCGGTGGATATGCCGGGCCAGCAGTTCCTTGCCGCTGCCGGTTTCACCGCGGATCAACACCGAGATCGCCCGCGGCGCCAGCTGTTCCAGCTCTTGGCGCAACTGCCGCGAGCGGGGATCGACGAACACCAGCGCCTTGGCGCGGATGCTCAACGGACTTTTTTCAGCATCGGGAAAGGTCAGCAGTGGCTGACCGAAAGACTCATGCAGACTCATGGCAGACTCCCGCCCAAATCCGCTGGCAGGCGGGGGCGTTTAACAAAAAGAAAAAATCAGGCGCGGCGCAGGGAATGCTGTTCCATGCGGTTTTGCAGGCGGTAGAGATACGCGAAACCCTGCTCCCAGCGCTGGTGCCCGGACTTGACGTTGATATGCCCGGCACCGGACAGGATCCCCGCCTCGGCGCCCCAGTGGCGGGCCAGTTCCAGGGCACGCGGCGCGCTGATTGCACTGTCGTTGTCGGAGCTGACAATCTGGCTCGGGAACGGCAACAGGTCGCTGGGGATCGGCGCGAAATTGCGCAGCGCCGGCGCGCAGGCCGGACGCTCGACATCCGCCGGCGCCACCAGCAACGCCCCCCGCACCTGGCGCAAGGCACTGACCGGCGCATGGGCGGCCCAGTGCGCGACGGTGATGCAGCCCAGGCTGTGGGCAATCAGGATCACCGGCGTGCTGTCGGCGGCAATCGCCTCGGCCAGCGCCGCGACCCAGTCTTCGCGCCGGGGCGTCAGCCAGTCGGCCTGCTCCACCCGCGCACTGTTTGGCAGGCTGTTCTGCCAGTGGCTTTGCCAATGATCTTCTGGCGATCCTTGCCAGCCCGGCACAATCAGGTAGCGAATTGATTCGTTGCGCATGGGGGAGCTCTCCTGCGTGTCTGTTCCCGATCGAGTATAGGGACGAGAGTTATATTCGTTAAGGAATAAGAAGCTATTTATTAAGACCTATAAAGAATATCAAGAGTCACCTGTACCCAGGCTGTACGAGCCCTAGGCGCCTGGCAGGCAGACCGCGGGGCCTGCATCGCGGGCAATCGAGCGTCGACCGGCTGCTCCTACAAAAGCCGGCGGGCGCCACGAACCTGTAGGAGCGCAGCTTGCTCGCGATGGCGTCCGTCCAGGCAACCTTGCCTGGCCAAATCGCAGGCAAAAAAAAGGTTCTTCACGGATTACCGGGAAAGACGCTCTTGATCTTCATGAAAAAGAATTCGCTATCCCGGTAACCGTACGCCATT
>NZ_JAQZAA010000065.1:0-6788 GCF_028640875.1 Pseudomonas sp. SBT1-2
CGCGGCTGCTATGCAGCCGATCGCAGCCTCGCCAGGGCTCGGCAGCGGCTACAAAAGCGGGGAGGCGAGTGACCGGGCCATCGGCTGCAACCGTTGCCCCGTAGCCGCTGTCGAGCGTCAGCGAGGCTGCGCTCGACGGCGCAGCCGTCGCCAAACCAGGTGCCGCGGTATTTCTGATTCACCGCGGTTGCCGGGTTCGCGGCTGCTATGCAGCCGATCGCAGCCTCGCCAGGGCTCGGCAGCGGCTACAAAAGCGGGGAGGCGAGTGACCGGGCCATCGGCTGCAATCGTTGGCCCGTAGCCGCTGTCGAGCGTCAGCGAGGCTGCGATCGACGGCGCAGCCGTCGCCAAACCAGGCACCGCGGTATTTCTGATACACCGCTTTGCGTCGGGCGGGGCAAAACCGCTATCGTCGCCGCCTCTTCAAGACGAGGCGAGCATGGGCTATCTACTTTTTGTCACGCTGATCCAGGCGTTTTCCTTCAGCCTGATCGGCGAATACCTGGCCGGGCATGTCGACAGTTATTTCGCGGTGCTGGTCCGGGTGTTGCTGGCCGGGCTGGTGTTCATCCCGCTGACCCGCTGGCGCCAGGTGGAGCCGGCGTTCATGCGCAGCATGCTGCTGATCGGCGCCTTGCAGTTCGGCGTGACCTACGTCTGCCTGTACCTGAGTTTTCGCGTGCTGACGGTGCCGGAGGTGCTGCTGTTCACCATCCTCACGCCGCTGCATGTGACCCTGATCGAGGACGCGCTGAACCGGCGCTTCAACCCCTGGGGCCTGCTGGCGGCGCTGGTGGCGGTGGCCGGGGCGGCGGTGATCCGCTACGACCGCATCAGCCCGGATTTCTTCATGGGCTTTCTGCTGCTGCAACTGGCCAACTTCACCTACGCCGCCGGGCAGGTGTTGTACAAGCACCTGGTGGCGCGCCATCCGAGCGACCTGCCGCATTACCGGCGTTTCGGCTACTTCTACCTGGGGGCGCTGGCGGTGGTATTGCCGGCCTTCCTGCTGTTCGGCAAGCCGGACTTCCTGCCCGAAGCGCCGTTGCAATGGGCCGTGCTGCTGTTTCTCGGGCTGGTGTCCACCGCGCTGGGGCTGTACTGGTGGAACAAGGGCGCCTGCCTGGTCACTGGCGCGACCCTGGCGGTGATGAACAACCTGCATGTGCCGGTGGGGCTGCTGATCAACCTGTTGATCTGGAACCAGCATGAAGCGCTGGGGCGCTTGTTCCTGGGGGCGCTGGTGATTCTGGCTGCGGTGTGGATCAGCCGTCGCGGCGTAAAAGCCGCGACTACTGCCACTGCCCTGTAGGAGCGGCCGGTCGACGCTCGATTGCCCGCGATAGTGGTCTGACAGACACCGCGGGGTCAGGCCGCTGCGCGGATCGCGAGCAAGCTTCGCTCCTACAGATTGAGCAGATAGAAGGGTTGATCGCCCCGGGGACAGGGCGATCAGGCGGGGGTTACAACGCGCGCTTTTCCACCTCGGGGATATGGCTGGCGCCCAGCACCGCCGGCAGCAGGCCGGCGCGCAGGTCGTTGCCGCTCGGCTGCTGATACAGGCTCAGGCCGAACTCCGGCATCACCGCCAGCAGGTAATCGAAGATATCGCCCTGGATGCGCTCGTAGTCGGTCCACGCCGTGGTGCGGGTGAAGCAGTAGATTTCCAGCGGAATGCCCTGGGCGGTGGTCTGCATCTGGCGGACCATGCAGGTCATGTTCGGCTGGATGTCCGGATGACTCTTGAGGTACGCCAGGGCATAGGCGCGGAAGGTCCCCAGGTTGGTCATGCGGCGGCGGTTGGCCGACATGGCGGCGACATTGCCCTGGGCCTCGTTCCAGCTCTTGAGCTCGGCCTGCTTGCGACTGATGTAGTCGGTGAGCAGGTGGACCTTGCCCAGGCGCACCTCTTCCTCATCGTTGATGAAGCGCACGCCGCTGGCGTCGATGTACAGGCTGCGCTTGATCCGCCGGCCGCCGGACTGCTGCATGCCGCGCCAGTTCTTGAACGACTCGGACATCAGGCGCCAGGTGGGGATCGAGACGATGGTCTTGTCGAAGTTCTGCACCTTGACCGTGTGCAGGGTGATATCCACTACATCGCCGTCGGCGCCGACCTGGGGCATTTCGATCCAGTCGCCGACCCGCAGCATGTCGTTGCTGGTCAGCTGCACGCTGGCGACGAACGACAGCAGGGTGTCCTTGTAGACCAACAGGATCACCGCCGACATGGCGCCCAGGCCGGACAACAGCAGCAGCGGCGAGCGGTCGATCAGGGTGGCGACGATGATGATCGCGCCGAACACGAACAGCACCATCTTCGCCAGTTGCACGTAACCCTTGATCGAACGGGTGCGCGCATGTTCGGTGCGGGCGTAGATGTCCAGCAGGGCATTGAGCAGGGCGCTGATGGCCAGCACCTGGAACAGGATGGTGAAGGCCAGGGCCAGGTTGCCGAGGAACACCAGGCTGGTCTTGCTCAGCTCCGGCACCAGGTGCAGGCCGAACTGGACCACCAGCGACGGGGTCATCTGTGCCAGGCGATGGAACACCTTGTTCTGGCGCAGGTCGTTGAGCCAGTGCAGGGACGGTTGGCGGCCGAGCAGCTTGACCGCGTGCAGGATGAGGTAGCGCGCCACTCGTCCGACGAGCAGCGCCACCACCAGCAGGATGACCAGGGCCAGGCTGGAATGCAGGAGCGGGTGCTCATCGAGCGCCCCCCAGAGGTCTTGAACGTTGAGCCAGAGCTGTTTGAAATCCATGGGGTCAGAAGCTTCCTCTATGAGACGAGACGGATCGATTAGAACATTTAAGCCGTCGAAAGTTACCGTTAAGGACGAATCGCTGACAAAAACCAATTGTTTACCGTGGTTTGCGTGAAAGAAACTCGGCCTTCGCGCCCGAAACCGTTACCCTATGCAGCTGTTTTTTTGCATATCTTCGAGGTAGCACCCGTGTTTTCCCAATTCGCCCTGCACGAACGCCTGCTCAAAGCCGTGGCCGAGCTTAAATTTGTCGAGCCAACGCCTGTGCAGGCAGCGGCCATTCCGCTCGCGCTCCAAGGGCGTGACCTGCGGGTGACGGCGCAGACCGGCAGCGGCAAGACCGCCGCGTTCGTCCTGCCGATCCTCAATCGCCTGATCGGCCCGGCGAAGATCCGTGTCAGCATCAAGACCCTGATCCTGCTGCCGACCCGTGAGCTGGCGCAGCAGACCCTGAAGGAAGTCGAACGCTTCTCGCAGTTCACCTTCATCAAGGCCGGCCTGATCACCGGCGGCGAAGACTTCAAGGTCCAGGCCGCGATGCTGCGCAAGGTGCCGGACATCCTGATCGGCACCCCGGGTCGCCTGATCGAGCAACTGAACGCCGGCAACCTCGATTTGAAAGAAGTGGAAGTGCTGGTCCTCGACGAAGCCGACCGCATGCTCGACATGGGCTTTGCCGACGACGTGCAGCGCCTGGTGGACGAGTGCCCGAACCGTCAGCAGACCATGCTGTTCTCCGCCACCACCGGTGGCTCGGGCCTGCGCGAGATGGTCGCCAAGGTCCTGAACAACCCTGAGCACCTGCAGCTCAACGCGGTCAGCCAGCTGAACGACACCACCCGCCAGCAGATCATCACCGCCGACCACAACCAGCACAAAGAGCAGATCGTCAACTGGCTGCTGGCCAACGAGACCTACCAGAAGGCCATCGTCTTCACCAACACCCGCGCCATGGCCGACCGTATCTACGGCCGCCTGGTGGCCCAGGAGTACAAGGCGTTCGTCCTGCACGGTGAGAAAGACCAGAAGGACCGCAAGCTGGCCATCGACCGCCTGAAGCAGGGCGGGGTGAAAATCCTCGTCGCCACCGACGTCGCCGCCCGCGGCCTGGATGTCGACGGCCTGGACCTGGTGATCAACTTCGACATGCCGCGCAGCGGCGACGAATACGTGCATCGCATCGGCCGTACCGGGCGTGCCGGCAATGACGGCCTGGCCATCTCGCTGATCTGCCATGGCGACTGGAACCTGATGTCGAGCATCGAGCGCTACCTCAAGCAGCACTTCGAGCGCCGCACCATCAAGGAAGTCAAAGGCACCTACAGCGGGCCGAAGAAGGTCAAGGCCTCCGGCAAGGCCGCGGGTGTGAAGAAGAAAAAGACCGACGCCAAGGGCGACAAGAAAAAAACCGTGGCCAAGGCCCCGACCAAACGCAAGACCGCCAACCGGCCGAAAAGCGATGCCCTGGTCAGCCAGGACGGCATGGCGCCGCTCAAGCGCCGCAAGCCAGCACCGGCTGCCGAATAAGCCGTAGCGCCATACAAAAAGCCCGGACCCCGTCCGGGCTTTTTATTGGCCGGCGATCAGCTGTCGGCCTTCTTCTTGGCCGCGCCTTCACTGGCTCTGGCCCCTCGACGACTTGAGTTCTTCGCTGGAACCCTCGTTGCAGAGCCTCTCTCCTGCACCAGCCGGCAGGATGAATGATTGACGCCAAAATGATGGCCAATTAACATATTGATATCATTTTGATACTAATGCGTCTCGAGGGATCGAACATGTACTCACCCGCCCTCGCGGGGAGGTTGTGCCTGGCTTTGCTGTGCTTGACTCCGCTACACCTCGTTCATGCTGCTCCCACCCCCGGTGACACCGACCTGATCCGCGAACGCCAGGACCGCCTGCTCGAAGAGCAGCGCCGGCGCCTGGAGGAACTCAAGGACCTGCCCGGAAAAGAGGCCGCTCCCACAGCGCCGACCGCGCCTGCCGACACCCGCTGTTTCCCGATCCAGGACATCGAACTCAAGGGCGCCGACAGCCTGTCCGCCGCCGAGCAGGCGCGCCTGCTCAAGCCCTATATCGGTCAGTGCCTGGGCGTCAGCCAGCTCAACGAGCTGCTCAAGGTCATCACCGACTACTACCTGGAGAAGGGCCTGGTGACCAGCCGTGCCTACCTGCCACAGCAGGACCTGTCCGCGGGCCATTTGAAGGTGCTGGTGGTCGAGGGTCGGCTCGAAGGCTTGAAGGGCGCGGCCGACAGCCAGCTGTCCGAGCGTGAGCTGGCCATGGCCTTTCCCGGCCAGGTCGGCGCGCTGGTCAACCTGCGGGAAATCGAACAACTGGTGGACCAGCTCAACCGCCTGCCGTCGAACCAGGCGCAAATGGAGCTGGCCCCCGGCAAGGAGGTCGGTGGCAGCCAAGTGCTGGTCAAGAACACCGCGCAAAAGCCCTGGCGGGCCGGGCTGTCGCGCAGCAACGACGGCCAGCGCAGCACCGGCGAGCAGCAGTGGGGCACCACCTTCGACTGGGACAGCCCGCTGGGGCTGGCCGACCAGTTGATGTTGCGCGGTGGCCACGATGCCATGAGCGACCACCAGCACACCTCCAACAACGCCATGCTCTCTTACAACCTGCCCTGGGGCTGGTGGAACTTCAGTTACACCTACAGCCAGAGCGAGTACCGCTCCCAGGCCCAGGCCAATGGTTTCAGCTTCAAGCAGACCGGCGACAGCCAGAACCACCAGCTGCGCGCCGAGCGGGTGATCCTGCGTGATGCAGTGAGCAAGACCTCGCTGAATGCCGGGCTGGCCTACCTGCGCACCAACAACTTCATCGAAGACAGCAAGCTGGCCCTGAGCAGCAATCGCCTCAGCGAAGCCCAGTTCGGCATCAACCACGGCCGGCGCATCGGCGGTGCCTTCGTCAACCTCGACCTGGGCATGCAGCACGGCATCGGTGCCTTCGACGCCCAGGACAATGGCCACCCAGGGCCGGGCGAGCCGAATGCGCGCTACCGCAAATACACCGCCACCCTCAGTTACCTGCAGCCGTTCAAGCTGTGGGGCGAGTCGTTCAGCTTCAGCAGCCTGATGACCGGCCAGCGCAGCGAAGACGTGCTGTTCAGCCCGCAGCGCACCAGCCTGGGCGGGCAGTCGTCGATTCGCGGGTACAAGGATCAGTCGCTGTCCGGCGACAGCGGCGGTTACTGGCGCAACGACCTGCGCTGGAGCCGTCCGGTGACCCTCGGCTGGCTGCGCCCGGTGTTCGCCGAGTACGGCAGCAGCCTGGGCTACGACCAGGGTGTGATCCGTGGCGACCGCTACAACGGCGAGCAGCACGGGCGTCTGTCGAGCAACTCTCTGGAGCTGTTCGCCCGCGGCCAGCACCTGGCGACCAGCGTGACCTTCGCCCATTCCCTTGAACGCCCGGATGTCCTGAGCGAGCGCGAAGCGCCGATCTACTTCCGCCTGGATTTCCTCCTCTGATTCGCGTTTTTTCGAGACCTTCGACATGGATGTTCGCCAATTCGCTTTCCTGGCCCGCCAGCCTTCTGCTGCCCTGAAAACCCGCGAGCACTTCTGGGGCATGCCCAAGCGCGGCCTGGCGTTCATCCTGGCCAACGCCATGTTCTGGCAACCGCTGTGGGCCCAGGCGGAAGGCATCGTGGTCAGCGCGCCGGGCACCAGCCTGGGGCAGGCGGGCAACGGCGTGCCCATCGTCAATATCGCCACGCCCAATGGCAGCGGCCTGTCGCATAACCAGTTCCACGACTACAACGTCGGCCAGCAGGGTCTGATCCTCAACAACGCCACCGACCGCACGCAAAGCACCCAGCTGGGCGGGATCATCGTCGGCAACCCGAACCTCAAGGGCGTCGCCGCGCAAACCATCCTCAACGAAGTCAACGGTGGCAGCCCCAGCCAACTGCGCGGTTACACCGAAGTGGCGGGGCAGTCGGCCCATGTGATCGTCGCCAACCCCTATGGCATCAGCTGCAACGGCTGCGGCTTCATCAACACCCCGAAA